>CANRAR010000003.1 GCA_947628675.1 uncultured Clostridia bacterium | reverse complement strand
CACGCCCTTGGTGCGCGGCTTGTTGGTGTAGATGCGCGGCACGAGCACGAGTTTTTCCTTGACGCGCTCGTTGAGTTTGCCCAGCCGCCGCACGTATTCGAGCACGGGCGCGCTCTCATGCGCGGAGCAGGGCCCCACGACGACGAGAAGTTTTTGGGACTTTCCCGCGATGACGTCCCTTGCGAGGGCGTCGCGCTCGGCTTTTACCGCGGCAAGCGCCTTGGGAAGCGGGCACTCCGCCACAAATTCCTCCGCGGGGGGAACGAGATATTGCTTTTCAAACATATTGACCTCTCTTCACGATGTAGCCGTAGACCGCCTTGGGCACGTAATCTTGAAAGGGCTTCCCGAAGGCGATGCAATTTTTCACGAGGGTGGAACTTATATGGACGCGCCCCTGTTCGGCGGGAATGTACAGCGTAACAAATTCCTTATCCAAATCGCGGCTCGCGTAGAGGGCGGCGTTTTCGTACTCAAAATCCACCGTGTTGCGCACCCCGCGCACGTAGAAGGGCGTATTTTCCTCTTTCAGAAGATCGACGATGACACCGTCCCAAATGACGACGCGCACCCGCGGCTCCTCCTTATAGACGGCGGAGATCATCTCGGCGCGCTCCTTGGCGGTAAACATACACGCCTTTTGCTTGTTTTCACCGACGGCGACGACGACTTCGTCGAAGAGGCGCAGGCAGGTATTCACCGTATCGGAATGCCCCACCGTGAAGGGATCGAACGTCCCCGCAAACACGCATTTTTTCATTGCCTGTCCTCCGAAAAGAAAAATACCTTCGTCCTGCCGTAACTGCGGGAATCTGAAAGTTGCCAGCCCGTAGGCGCGGTTTCCTCCCGCTCGCTCTCGTAGACGACGAGCCCGCCCGCCTTGAGAAGTTTTCGGGCGGCGACGAGTTCCAGCACCCTTTCGCAGTACGCCTCCCTGTAGGGCGGATCGCAGAAGATGACATCGAACTGCCCGTCGAGGCGCATAAGGCACGTTTCAAAGGGCAACATATGCACCGTGCGGCGCTCTTCGAGGAGCGTCAAATTTTTTTTGATGAGCGCAACGCTCGCGGCGTCCGCATCGTTGAACACGGCGTCTTCGGCGCCCCGCGAGAGGGCTTCGAGCCCCAATGCGCCCGTGCCCGCAAACAAATCGAGGACGCGCGCCCCCGCGAGACGGGGCTGTAAAATTTGGAAGAGCGATTCCTTCACCCTATCGGGCGTGGGACGGATGGCGTCTCCCCCGAACGAGGCAAGTTTTCTGCCGCGCCTCTTGCCCGCGATAATTCTCATTGCTTGCCCTTTTTGCCCGCGTTCTTCACGGCCTCGGCGCGCTCGAGTTCATGCGCCTTGTAGTCCTTCTCGCGCATTGCGCCCACGATGTAGGCGATGCCGCTCACGAGGACGGGCATGATGACCATGAGAAGCGACCAATATCCGCTGACATTCTGCCCGCCCGCCCAAATGGGAGGCAAAATCGCCCAGCCCGCGAACATCACCATGAAGAAGTGCGCGACGTCCACAGCGGCCGTTTCGGGAAGCGCGCCCGCGATGATGCTCAGAATGATGGCGGGGATCCCCACCAAAATGCCGATGTAGAAGCCCTTCCAGAAGCGGTACTCCCGCTCCACCCTGTGATCGCCGCCCGATTGGATGCCGAGCGCGCGGTTCTTCCTGTGGATGCACCCCGTGAGGTAGGCGTCGTAGTGCAGTTTGCCCGTGTTGTACAGAAGGTGCGCATTGAAGAATGCGCCCGCCGCAATGCAGATGCTCCCGAGCACGATTTCGACGGTCGTGCCCGGTTCACCCGGGACGATGGCCTCCACCGCGAGGGCGAGCATACTCAAAAACATATACATGAAATAGGGCGAGACCATGCGCCGCCAACATTCCTTTTGGATGCGCCAAAAGTACTGCCACGGCGTGGGGTCGGAATAATCCTGTACCTTTTTCTGTTTCTTGGGTGCTTCGTTTAACATACTTTCTCCGCGGACGCATCCCATACGCCCGTTTTTTCATTATAGACCTTTCCCGCGGGGCTGTCAAGCATTCCGCGGCGGGAAGAAGCGCACCCCGCTCTCGGTGACGACGGCGTCGAGGCGCGCATCGTGCCTCTCGTGGGGAAGGCTGCCTATGGCCTGTCCCTCGTAGGCGAGCCCCACGCGGAGCACTTCGGGGTGTAAGGCAAAGTACCTGTCGTAATATCCCCCGCCGTAGCCGAGGCGATAGCCCGCTTCGTCGAAGGCAAGAAGGGGGCAGAGGGCGACCTCGCACGTTTTCTCCTCCCCCTCCTCGGGCTCTGAAATGCCGAACGCGCCCGATTTTAGCTTGTCCGAGAGCGGAACGCACAGCATTTCGCCGCCCACGATGCGCGGGACGCACACGGTTTTGCCGCGGGCGCTGAGTTCTTCGATGAGCGCCGCCGTGCCCGCCTCCGCGGGGAGCGAGAGATAGACGAAGAACGAACTTTTTTCCGCGAACGCCGCAAGCGCGTTTTCCGCGATGCGCCCGTCCTTTTCCGCGCTTTTGAGTCCCGCGCGGAGTTTTTTGAATTTCTCCCGCAATGCCGCTTTTTCACACATACACTTTCGCCGCCCTCCGCGCGATGTTCACGAGCACTTCATACTCCGTCGTGCCGTGCTCGGCGGCGTAGGCGGAGGCATTTTCCATCACGCACTTCCACGCGCCGAAGCGAGCCTTTCCCTCGCAAATACAGGCGTCCATGCAGAGTTTTCCGATGGAGAAGGGCGCGCCTTCGCGGAGGAAGCCGTCGCCGTAGCCGAGGCGCAACGTGTGCAATTTTTGATAGCGTTTTGCACTTTTTGCGTATCCGATGCCCCCCTCCGTGAAGGTGAACGCCTGCCCGACGCGCGCATAAATTTTCATGGCTGGCTGTACGCCCACGGCGCTCTCGAAGCCCGCGGGAAGATACCCGTAGAGCCCGATGCCCGCCCGCGCCGCATCGTAATTTCCAGCGAAACCGCCCGAAAGGACGCCGCCCGTCGCCGCGATGTGGCGCACGGCTTGGGGGAAAATTTCGCGCACATCCCCCGCCGCCCGCAAGAAGAGTTGCTCCTGCCGAATGCGGGACGCGCCGTCCTGCGGGAGATAAAAGTGCGAATAGACGCCCGTCACCTCAATGCCCGCCCTTTTCGCCTCCCGCGCCGCATAGCCCGCGCGTTCGGGGCGGACGCCGTAGCGGTTCATACCCGTGTTGACGGCGATGTGCGCCCTGATTTTCCCACCCCATGTCGCGTTTTTCAGCAAATTTAGGGCGGAGAGCGACGGGATGCTCGCCGTCAAATTGTAGCCCGCAATGCGCGCTGCGTCCTCCCCGTCGAGGGGCGGGGTCAAGACGAGAATATCCTTCGTTACGCCCGCAACGCGGAGGGCGACGCCCTCTTCCACCAAAGCAACTGCAAGCGCGCCCGCCTTTTTCTCCAAGGCGAGCGCGATCCTCTCCGCTCCGTGCCCGTAGGCGTCGTCCTTCACGACGGCGTAGAGCGGACAACCGGCGGCGCGGGCAAGCCGATCAAAGTTGCGCGCGACGGTCTTCAAAGATACGACGGCAACGAGTTCCTGCATATCTTCATGATATGCCGCCGCCCGCAAAACGGGCTACGCCTTATACACGAACCTGCGGCAGTGCTCGCATTCGATGACGTCGCCGCTCTCCAACTTTTTCTGTTGGGCAAGGGAGAAATCCATGCCGCACACGCACATCCCGCCCTTGAGTGGAACGAGCACGGGGAACACGTTCTCGTGGCGCTTCTGCTTGTATTTTTCGAGGGTGGAAGCGGGAATGCCCTTGGCAAGTTCGGCGAGTTCGGCATTCAGCGCCTGCACCTCGGCGGCGCGGGAGTTTTGCACCGCCTTGTATTTTTCCGCGTACTCCTTGGCCTGCCTGTTGGCAGCCTTGCCCTGCTCCATCATCTTCTTGTACTCGGCGGAGAGCGCCTCGATCTCGGCGAGAATTTTGTTGAGTTCTCCCTTGGCGGCGCGCAGCCTCTCCTGCAATTGCAGGGCGTTCTTCTTATAGAAGGCGATGTCCCCGCCGCCCTCTATCATCTCGTCGAGGTCGGAATATTCGGCGATGGCGTGTCCCGCCTCCTCCACGCGGGCGATGAGTTCGTCCCGCAGGTTCTTGAGCTGAACGGCGCGCGCATCCTCCGCGGCGATCCTTCCTTCCGCGTTCTTCATGAAGGAACGCGCCTGCGCGAGTTTCTTGCGCTCCTCGCTCGAAGCGAGTTCCTGCTCGATCTTTTTGAGTTCGGCATCCTTCTTCTGATACTCCAAAAGTTGTTCCAAAACTGACATATTCACTCCTTACAGGAACCGCCTGTCCGTCAGCACGGTGCAGGGCACAGTTCCCATTGCATTTTTTATTTTTTCCGCGAAGCGGCAAAATCCGTAGTGTTCCGCGGCGTAGTGTGTGAGAAGGAGAAGTTTCATGTCCTTCTCCACCGCCGCCGTGATGAGGTGGTGCTTGGCGTCCGACGAGACGAGCGTATCGGCGCCGTGCTCTGCGGCAAACGCGAGCGCGCCCTCCGTAAAGCCCGCGCCGCAAAAACTTGCAACGCGCTTCACTTCGCCGTCACCATACGTTACGATGCGCTCCGCCCCGAGCGTACTTTTTACGCGCCCGATGAAGGCGGAAAAGCCCTGCTTCTCCACGTCGTACACCCTGCCGTACGCCCCCGCGGAGAGTTGTTCCATGAAGGCGAGGGGCTGCTCTCCGCCCAGCGCCTGCATGAGGCTCTCGTCGATGCCCCCCTCCGCCACGTCCAAATTGAGGTGTGCGGAGAGGACGGAGATCCCCGCCCGTGCGCAGGCGAGCACCGCGCTGTCCTCGCCGAGGCACTTTATGGGCGCAAAGATGGCAGGATGGTGGGTGACGATGCAGTTGAAGCCCAACCTTTTCGCCTCCTCCACGGCGGCAAAGGAGAGATCGAGCGAAAAGAGAACGCCCGAAATTTCCCCGCAGTCCAAAAGCAGCCCGCTGTTGTCGTACGCGCCCCGCGCAATGTATTCCTTGGAGAGGGAAAACGGCGCAACGCCATCGATTATCTCATAGAGTTCCTTCGATCGCATCGGTGATGACCTCCAATTCGTATAATTTTGCCCGCATCTCGTCGCGGCTCTCCCTCCGCATCCCCCTCCGTGCAAGGCGGGCGCGCAGTTTGCCCTTCTCCTTTTCGAGAAATCTTAAAAACGCCGCAGAGGGGGTGCGCAGATTGTCCCGCCCGTACTTGATTTCAAAGTCGGAATAGTCGTCGCCGCCCTGCCCTTCGCCCACGATGAGGTCATAGAACTTCCCGTCCTCGAAGGTGCGATCCGAGAGAATTTTCGCCCCTCTTTCCACGAGATAGGCGCGGAGTTTCCCGCTGTTTTTCATGGGTTGAAGCACGAACCGCGCGGGAAGCGGCACACGCGAGAGAATTTTTACGATCTCCTCGCCGCCCAGCCCCGCGATGAGCACGAGGTCACACGGCTCCTTCACGCCGTCCAGCCCGTCGCATAGGACGGGGATGCACCTGCCCGCTTCCACCTCATCTTTGAGGAGAATTTTCGCTTTCTCGAGGCTCCCCGCATGAATATCGGTGATATACGCCCGCCCGCAGAGGTTATTTTTCAGCATATAGCGCGTCATATAGCCGTGGTCGCAACCGACGTCGGCAAACACGCGCGCGGGCGTGAGGCAAGAGCAGATCTCCGCGATGCGCCCCGTCATCAGTCGAGGAAGTCCCTGAGTTTCTTGCTCCGCGAGGGGTGGCGAAGTTTGCGGAGCGCCTTGGCTTCGATCTGGCGGATGCGCTCCCTCGTGACGTTGAACTCCCTGCCCACCTCCTCGAGGGTGCGGGGCTTGCCGTCGTCGATGCCGTAGCGCAGGCGCAGCACCTTCTCCTCGCGGGGGGTGAGGGTATCGAGTACGCCGAGGAGTTGTTCTTTGAGCATGATGAAGGCGACGCTGTCCCCGGGGGTCTGCGTCTTGTCGTCCTCGATGAAGTCGCCGAGGTGACTATCTTCCTCCTCGCCGATGGGCGTCTCCAACGAGACGGGATCCTGCGCGATCTTCTGGATCTCGCGCACCCGCTCCACGGGCACTTCCATGGCCTCGGCGATCTCCTCGGGCGTCGGCTCTCTGCCGTTCTCTTGGAGGAGCATCCGCGAGACACGCGTCAGTTTAT
Organism: uncultured Clostridia bacterium; assembly: GCA_947628675.1. Classification (GTDB taxonomy): domain Bacteria; phylum Bacillota; class Clostridia; order Christensenellales; family Borkfalkiaceae; genus Gallimonas. The sequence continues at coordinate 140,952 of CANRAR010000003.1, read as the reverse complement.
TGATGGTCTCCACCATGTGCACGGGAATGCGGATGGTGCGGGCTTGGTCGGCGATGGCGCGGGTGATGGATTGGCGGATCCACCACGTCGCGTAGGTGGAGAACTTAAACCCCTTCTGATAGTCGAACTTCTCGACTGCCTTCATGAGCCCGAGGTTGCCCTCCTGAATGAGATCCAAAAAGAGCATCCCGCGCCCGACGTACCGCTTTGCAATGGAGACGACGAGGCGCAAATTGCTCTCGGAGAGCCGCCGCTTTGCCTCCTCATCCCCCTCCTGCATCCTGCGGGCAAGTTCTATTTCCTCGTCGCCCGAGAGGAGGGGCACTCTTCCGATTTCTTTGAGGTACATCTTCACGGGGTCATCGAGCCCGATATCCGAGAGCGCCTGCTCGAAGAGTTCCTTGTCGCGCTCGTCCTCGTCCACGATTTGAATGCCGATCTCGGGCAACGTCTTGTAGATGAGTTCAATCTGCGCGGGGGTCAAGTCATACTTTTCGAGCGCGTCGCACAGGGCGTTGGTGGAGATACTCCCCTTCATCTTGTACTGCGTCGAAAAATTTTCGATGATCTCGTTGAGCTTCTGATCGTTGATGTTGTTCATAGATTTCCTCCCGCCGAAGCGTTCTTCAACTGTTTTGTATATTGCGCGATGCGGGATAGGATCTCCCGCTTCTTCTCCGCGTCCTCGGTGCGTTCGTACTCGGCGCGCGCCTCTTCGATCCGTTCGGAGAGCGCCGCCCTGTACAGCGTCACCACGCAGTCGGAAAAGTACCGCTCCGCCTGCGCGCCGTCGAGGTTGTCCCCGAAGTCGAGGTCGAGCACTTCGGAAAGTTCCCGCTCCTCGCCCGAAATGACGTCGAAGATGCCGCTCGGACGGAGGGTGCCGCTTTTTCTCGCCTCGGTGATGTACCCCGCAATGGTGCGGTGCACCTCGTCGGCAAAGCGGAACGCCGTCAGGTCGCAGTGCTCCGCGTACGGCTTTTTGAGGAGACACGCCGCGAGCACGAACCGCGCCGCCTTCTTCTCCCTGTCCGCGCCGTCCTCCGCGGGGGCGGGGGCAGGCTCCGAACGCTTTTCGGGCGGCGGGGCGGTTTCGAGGTCGTGGAGGAGCGCCGAACGGCTCACGCCCGAGACCTCGGCGATGCGCTTTACAAGTTCCTCGCGCTCGGTGGCGCTCTCCGCCTCGCGCACAATGGCGAGCGCCTCCTTCACGAATTCGCGTACCTCGTCCGTCTTTGTAAGGTCGTACTTCCTCTGGGCGGAGAGGATGCGGAAGTCGATGAGGGGCATCGCGGCGTCGAGGCACTTTTGGTACCCCTCCGCGCCCGTCTTTTTCACCACGTCGTCGGGGTCGAGCCCCTCGGGCATGGGCACGACGCGCACCTTGATGCCCTCCTGCTTCAAAATATCCAGCCCTCTGAGGTTGGCCTTCTGCCCCGCAAAGTCGCCGTCGTAGCTGATAAATACGTTCTCGGAGTACCGCCTGCACAGCCGTGCCTGCTCCTTGGTGAGCGAGGTGCCCATGCTGGCGACGACGTTATGGAAGCCCGCCTGATAGAGGGAGATGGCATCCATATAGCCCTCCACCATGATGAGGGAGGGAATGCCGCCCGCGCGCTTTTCCTTCTTGACGAGGTTGATATTGAAGAGGTTTTGGCTCTTGTTGAAGAGCAGCGTCTCGCGGGTGTTCTTGTATTTCGCGCGGTCGGTGGGCTTTAGAATGCGTCCCCCGAACGCGACGACTTCGTCAAAGTGGTTGATGATGGGGATGATGAGCCGCTCCCCCTCTGCGTCGATGAGCCGCCCCTCCTCCGTCCTCACGCAAGCGCCGCTCTCCACACACTCTTCCTCGGTGTAGCCCGCGGCGAGAAGGTGCGCGGGGAGGGAGTGATAGTCGAGCGATGCGCCCAGCCCGAACTTCTTCACCGTCGTGGGAAGAACGCCCCGCTTGGTGAGGTATTCTACGTGCGGTTCCGCCCTGCCCGAATACAGGTTGCCGAGGTAGAAGCGCGCCGCGTCCTTCATGAGGGCGGAGAGCCTGTCCCGCTTCTTCTTTTTGGCGGCGTTCTCCTCGGCGGACTTATCGTCGAAGGCGGGCACTTCGAGTCCCGCGCGCGCGGCGAGGATCTGCACCGCCTGCATAAAATCGACGTTCTCGTACTCCTTCACGAACCCGATGACGTCGCCCGAGACGCCGCACCCGAAACAGTGGTAGTACCTATCGGCGGCGTTCACCGAAAAGGAGGGCGTCTTTTCGTGGTGGAACGGACAACACGCCCAATAGTTATACCCCTTCCTCTCGAGTTTGACGTAGGAGCTTATGACCTCCACGATGTCGTTCTTCTCTTTGAGGACGCGGATAAAATCGGAGAAATCGTTTCCCCTCATACGCCGCCCTCCCGCGGAACGAACAACTCCTTGAACACGCCGATGGCGTACTTATCCGTCATGGAGGAGAGATAGTCGCACACGGCGCGGGGCACATCCGTCTCCGCCGTCTTTCGGTAGAGCGCAGGCAGTTGTTCGGGGCGCCCCACGAAGTATGTATAGAGCGCGCCGAGCATCCGCTCCGCACTCTCTTGGATGACCTTATTCGCCCGCTCGTATACGTGCTCGAACATGAACGCGCGAAGCTGAGCGAGCGCCTTCTCCATGGGTTCGGACATCTTCACGTAGGGCTTGCCGTAGGACGAGCGGTAAATATCGAGAATGGCGCTGTGGATGCGCTCGGAGGTGTGGCTCCCGAAGAGGGAGACGGGTTCCTTGGGGAGGCTGTCCGCCGTGAGATACCCCGCGCGGATGGCGTCCTCGATGTCGTGGTTGATGTAGGCGATGAGGTCGGCATACCGCACAACTTCGGCTTCCAGCGTCTCGGGCTTTCCCTCGGGGACGTGGTTCAAAATCCCGCTCCGCACCTCATAGGTGAGGTTGAGCCCCTTGCCGTCCTTTTCGAGCACGTCCACGACGCGCAGAGACTGCTCGCTGTGGCGGAACCCCGCGGGCGAGAGCGAGGCGAGCACCCGCTCGCCGATGTGCCCGAAGGGCGTGTGCCCCAAGTCGTGTCCCAAGGCAATGGCCTCGGCGAGATCCTCGTTGAGGGCGAGCCCGCGCGCAAGAGACCGCGCGATCTGCGAAACGTCGAGGGTGTGCGTCAGCCGCGACATATAGTGGTCGCCGTCGGGCGCGAAGAAGACCTGCGTCTTGTTTTTGAGGCGCAAGAATGCCTTGGAATAGATGATGCGATCCCTATCCCTCTGGAAGTCGGTGCGCATCACGCAGGGCTTCTCTTCGCGCAGTCTGCCGCGGGTATTTTCCGAGCGCACGGCATAGGGCGAGAGAAATTCCCGCTCCTTCTCGTACGTCCTCTCCTTCATATCGCACACGTCGCTTTTCGCCTCGTCGAACATAGCCCCCTCCGCATTTTTTATTTCATTCGTTTATTTCGTAAAAATCAAAAAAAATTCCTCTATTTTTCGAGAAATTTTTTGAAAACCGAGCAATTATGTGTGACATAGTACTCTGCAAACTGTACTTTTTTGATGTTTACAGACAAAATCCGCCGTTCACGCCGAGCACTTGCCCCGTAATGTAGCGCACCGAAAGGAGGAACGAGACCGCCTCCGCAACCTCTTCGGGCGTCCCGAAGCGGCCAAACGGGATCTCCCCTTCGAGGTCTTTTTTCTCCTCCGCGGAAAGCCTTGCGTTCATCCCGGTGTCGATGGCGCCGGGGCTCACGCAGTTCACGCGGATGCCGGAGGGCGCAAGTTCCTTGGCGGTCGCCTTGGTAAAGGCGATAAGCGCGCCCTTGGAGGCGGAGTACACGCTCTCGCAGCTGCCGCCGCACTCCCCCCACACGGAGGCGATGTTGACGATGGCGCCGCCCATATCGAGCATCTTCTTCACGGCGTACTTCGTGCAGAAAAAGGCGCCGCGCATATTCACGTCCATCACCTGCGCGTACTCCTCCGCCGTCGTATCCTGCACCTGTTTGAAGAGATCGACCCCCGCGTTATTCACGAGGGCGTCGAGGGAGGAAAACCGCCTGAAAAGCGCCTCGATCTCCTCCTCGCGCCGCACGTCGGTGCGCACGAATTCGGCGGCGGGAATAAGTTCTCTCGCCCGCGCTGCATCCGCTTCGGAAGCGGAGTAGGTCGCCGTCACGAAGTACCCCTCCCCCGCCAATTTTTTCACGACGGCGAGCCCGATGCCCCTCGTGCCCCCCGTCACGAGCGCGCGCTTCACAGCGTCCCCGCGAGCCGCACGATCTCGTGTGCGGTCTCCTCGATGGTGCGCTCGTCGGTATCCACGATAAAGTCGGCAACGAGTTCGTAAACGGGCGTACGCTCGCGCAAAAGTTCGCCGAGCCGCTCCGCCGTCTTGCCCGTGTCCTTCAAAAGCGGCCGCGTCTCGTCGGCGCGCACCCGCAAAAGGAGCGTTTCAAAGGAGGCGCGCAGGAAGAAAATTTTCCCGCTTTTTTTGAGAAGTTCTGCATTCTCGGGCTTCAACACGAGCCCGCCCCCCGTGGAGATGACGAGGTCGTCCGCCTTTGCAAGTTCGGTCACGAGTTCGGTCTCAAGCGCGCGGAACCGCCCCTCGCCGTAGTACTCGAAAATATCCGAAATTTTTCCGTATCTGTTCTCGATGAGGAGATCGGTATCCACCCACTTTCTGCGCGTGAGTTCGGCGACCCGCACCCCGACGGTGGATTTGCCCACCCCCATCATGCCGCAAAGAACTATGTTCATAGTAAGAAACTCTCCAATGCAAGAATGTAACTGTTTTTGCCGAAGCCCAGAATTTCGCCGCGGCACACGCCCGTGAGCACGGAATTCTTTCTGAACTCCTCCCGCGCCTGCACGTTGGACATATGCACCTCTACGACGGGCACAGTGACGGCGGAAATGGCGTCGCGCAGGGCGATGGAGTAGTGCGTATACGCGCCCGCATTGAGGATGATACCGTCGAAGATGCCCTCCGCGCTCTGGATGGCGGCGCACAGTTCGCCCTCGATGTTGCTCTGGTAGAACGCCACCTCGCACCCGCGCGATTTGGCAAACGCCGCGATCTCACGGTTGATGGCTTCCAGCGTCCTTGCGCCGTACACGTCGGGTTCGCGCCTGCCCGTGAGGTTGAGGTTGACCCCGTTCAAGATGAGAAATTTCATGCTTTCGTCCTCCCGAATTCTTCCCAAAACGCCCTTGCCTCCGCGGAAGAGGGCTCCCTCCCCACGAAGATGCAATCGGCGAGATATGCTTGGTAAAAGAGCATCGCTGCGCCGTTTACCGTCTTTTTGCCGAGCGACGAGGCAATGCGCAAAAATTCCGACTGCGCGGGCACATAGATGAGATCGACCGCCGCCCCGCAGAGCGATAACAGTTGCTCGCCGACGGGCTCCGTTCCGCGCGCGGAGAAGTTGCAGGCGGGCGTCCTGCCCACGCTGTCGTGCATCCCGATGCCCGTGCAGTTGACGATGACGTCGTACGGCATCAGCGGCACCTCGGTGAGCGGCGTAAACCCGCCGAACTCGTGGTAGACCTCGAACAGCCTATCCTCGTCGCGCTCGTAGGCAAAGACGTTCGCCCCCGCCTCGCACAGTTTCCCGATGCAACTCCTGCCCGCGCCGCCCGCGCCGAGCACCAGCGCCGTCCTGTTTTTCAGGGCGATGCCCTCGTTTTCGAGCATCGTCAAAAACCCGTAGCCGTCGGTGTTGTACCCCCTTCTCGTGCGGGAGACGACGGTATTCACCGCGCCGAACCGCCGCGCGTCGCCGTCCAACTCCCGCAGGAAAGGGATAACCGACCCCTTGAAGGGAATGGTCACGTTGAAGGCGTCGAATTGCGCAAAGAGTTCCTCCGCCCGCGCCGAAAACTCGGACGGGGGAATGGAGACCTTTTCGTAGGTGCACCCCTTCCCCATTTTATTGAGGAGAAAGGCGTGGATGGCGGGGCTATCCGACCCCGAAACGTCCTTTCCGACGACGGCAAGTTTCAGCATAATTCCCTCCGGATGGAGGCGAGTTCGCGCGCATACGCCCCGTAGGGCAGTTCGAGCAGCACGTATTCGCCCTTTTTCGCGGGCGCGGTAATGGTCACCGTCCCCGCCGAAGTATTCTTTTTATCGAGAAGCGCGGCCGTGGCGGCGTTTTCCACGTCGAATGTAGCAGGGTCGCAAACGAGCACACGGCGGCAGAGCGCTTCGAGCGCGTCTAAATATTTCCCGTCGCACTCGGTATGCGCCCGCGCGAGACGCGCCTCGTATAGAATGCCGAGGAGCACATACTCTCCGTGCGAGAGTGCGCCGTCCGCAAGTTCCAGCGCGTGTCCCGTCGTGTGCCCCAAGTTGAGGCACCTTCTAAGTCCCGTCTCGTGCGGGTCACGCCGCACGACGGAGAGTTTATAGGCGATATTCTCAGGCACGATCTCCGCGAGAAACTTCAAATCGAACAAATCTTCCTGCGCCACGAGGCGGTCGAAAATTTCCCCGTCGAGCGCGCCGTGCTTTATGATTTCCCCCAAGCCGCACCGAAGTTCGCGCGGCGGCAGGGTGCGGAGGAAAGCGGGATCGACCAAAACGAGTTCGGGCTGATGAAACGCCCCCACGAGGTTCTTGACGCCGCAGAAATCGACGGCGGTCTTGCCGCCCACCGAACTATCCACCTGCGCGAGAAGGGTCGTCGGCACCTGAATGCAGGCAATGCCGCGCATATAGAGGCTGGCGGCGAGGCCGCCCACGTCCCCCACGACGCCGCCCCCGAGCGCCACCAAAACCGAGGTGCGGTTGAGTTTCGCCTCCGCCATTTTGCCGAGCAGGTCAAAAAGCGTCTGCGGGGTCTTGAAATTTTCCCCCGCCTTCATGGCATATACAGGCACATCGGGAAGCGCGCGTTTTATCGCCTTCCCGTAGAGGCCGAGCACATTTTCATCGGTGAACACAAACGCCCTGCGCCCGCCGATTTTCTCCTTCAATCCGGAGAGCACCCGCGCGCGGCACAAAATGCGGCACTTCTCAACGCTCCCCTTCGCCGTCACGGAAAAACTTCTCATTTGAGTTCTCCGTAGCGCTTTCTTACTTCTTCCATATTGTCCCCGCCCAGCCGCTCGGAGCAGACTGCGGCAAGTTCATGGCACAGCGCAGCTTCGAGCACCACTTCGCAGGCGGAAACGGCGCACACGTCGCTCCGCTCTGCCGCGGCGCGCGCCCCGCGCATGGTCTCCACGTCCACGGTGGAAAGCCCCTTCATGAGGGTGGGAATGGGCTTCATCGCGGCGCGAAGCACGAGTTCTTCGCCGTTGGACATCCCGCCCTCGATGCCCCCCGCGCGGTTGGTCTTTCTCGAAAGACGCGCCCCGTCTATGTAAATTTCGTCGTGCACGTCGCTCCCGTAGCGGCGGGCGGCCTCAAAGCCGAGCCCCACCTCTACGCCCTTTATCGCCTGTACGCTCATGAGCGCAGAAGCGAGGCGCGCGTCCAACTTTTCGCGGTAGGTCATGGGGCTGCCGAAGCCCGCCTTCAAGCCCTTCACGCGGAGTTCTATGGCTCCGCCGAGCGTATCCCCCGCCGCCTTCGCCCCGTCGATGAGGGCACACGCGCGCGTCTCCAAGTCTTTGTCCATCATGCCGAGCACGGGGGAGCGCCCCGCCTCGATCGCATCAAAATCATACTCCGCGCCGTCGAGGCATTCCCCCACGCCGCGCACATAGCCAGTCACATAGACGCCGAGCGCCGCGAGATACTGCCTGAAAATTTCCCCTGCGGCGACGCGCACCGCCGTCTCGCGGGCGGAGGCGCGCTCCAAGATGTTCCGCGCGTCCGTGCCGCCGAATTTCAGGAGCCCCGCCAGATCGGCGTGTCCCGGGCGCACCGCAGTGAGCTTTTTCGCCGAAACGTCGCACCCCTCGGGCGCCATATACGCCCGCCACGCCTCGTAGTCCCTGTTCCACACGGCGAGCGCCACGGGCGAGCCCAGCGTCACGCCGCCGCGTACGCCCGATAAAATTTCCGCGCGGTCGCTCTCTATCTTCTGCCGCGCGCCCCTGCCGTAGCCCGACTGCCGCGCCGCGAGCCTCGCGTCGATCGCGTCCAAATCCAATTTCAATCCCGCGGGGAGCCCCTCGAGAATGGCAAACAGCCCCTTCCCGTGCGATTCCCCCGCCGTCGTCAAGCGGATCATTTTGCTCCCTCCTTTGGCGGTTTTCCCTTCATGAGCGCGCGGATGGCGGGAATTTGCTCCTTCGCCGCGCGATAGCCCACCTCGAACATCGCCTCCATCTCGCTCCGTCCCACGTCGGTGGCGCGGAAGGCGGAGAGGTCGGGCTTTATCATAATATCGGCGGCGTCGTAGCCGCGCGTCTTGCAATCTTCGGTATATTTGACGGGCACAAACGCCCCCATCGCCGTGCCGAGCATCCGCGAGAGCATCCCGCGCTCCTCCTCGGGGCGGGCGAACGCGCCGAGGTCGATGCCCACCACGATCTCCGCGCCGAGATCCCGCGCAACGTCGGCGGGGATGGCGTCGGAAAACGCCCCGTCGTACAACTTTTTGCCCCCTATTTCCACGCCGCGGAAGAAGGGCGGAATGGCGGCGGAGGCCGTCAGCGCACGGGCGATCTTCCCCTCGCCGAGCACGACGCGCTCGTTGGTCGCGCCGTCCGTGGCAGTCGCCGCAAAGGGTTTGGGAAGATGTTCGATGTCCCCGTCGAGGTAGGCGTCCAAAAACCGCTCGGCAAACTCCAGATCGGCAAACGGGTGCAGATTGCGGGCGAACTCCTTTCTATTGAGGCTCTCCACGATGCTCGCCATGTCGGCGGAGGAATAGCCCTTGGCGTACAGCGCCCCCACGATCGCACCGATGGATGCGCCCGCCGCCACATCAAAGACGATGCCCTCCTCCTCAAACGCCTTCAAAGCGCCGAGGTGGGCAGTCCCCTTGGCTCCCCCGCTGCCGAGCGCAATGCCGAGGCGCGGCGCGCGCTTCTTGCGGGAAAATATAGTTTTCAGGCGGGCAAAAAGTCCCATACGTCCTCCGAGGCAACGTAATTATTGTACTCTATTTTCAGACAAATGTAAACGATTTGCGCAAAAAATCCGCAAATTGGCGCTTTTACGCGAATTTTTGTATGAATGAAAGCCGCGTTCGTCATATCCCGCGCCCGCCGATTTCCGCGCCCGTCACAGTTCGAGGGTCATGCCGTCGTAGGCGGCAATAAAGCCGTATTCCTTCTCCGCCCTCAAAACAAGTTCGGGCGACGGCGCGGAGTTGTGCGAAAAGTGCGTGATGACGCGCTTCGTCTCCCCGTCCGCGAGACCCATTTTTTCCAGCCGAGAAAGCACTTCGGCGCAGTCGTCGAGCCCCATGTGCCGCGCCCCATCGCCGTGCGCCTCGTACAAAAAGGTGCAGTCGAGCGTCACGAGCGCAAGTTTCCCGCCGCCCACGCGCTTCAAATATTCGTAGTCATCCTCGGGAAGCAGCCCCGTGTCGCAGAGGTGCAAAATGCGCTTGCCCTCCTTTTCGAGGAGAAAGACGAGGGGCTCGCGGGAGGTATGCCGCGCCTCAAGGGTATGCACACGCCAACCGCCGAACGTCAGTTCCTCAAACGCGCCCACAGGGTGCAACCCGATGTGCTCCGAAACGTCGGCGCGCATCTCGCGGCGGGTGCCCTCCTCAAAGACGGCGCACACCTCCTCGTTGGCGTAAATATCCAGCCGCTCTTCCGTCAAGTTGCGGGCGTACTTGTAGCCGCGCAGGATAAAATCGGCGGCGTTGAAGTGATCCATATGCGAATGCGTCACCAAAAGATAGCGAATGGCGGAGAGATCAGCGCCGAGCACGGCGGCATGATAGAAGGCGTCGGGGGGAAAGTCCACCGATAGATCGTCATAGAGCACCTGCGCGCGGGATCTTACTTCCCTCCCGCCGCGTTTTTTGGCAGCGCGGCAGTACTCGCAGTTGCAAAAGAGCGCAGGAACGCCCTCCGCCGCACCCGTCCCCAAATAGGTCACCCGCATAACTTCACCCCCTCAAATCTCATCTCTATCTCTCTTTCTATCTCTTTTTCTATCTCTCTTTCTATCTCTATCTCAAATCTCTTCTCTATCCTGAATTTTTTCTCGCTATTATCTCTATCTATCTTAAATCTTTCTTTCTATCTCAAATCTCGTCTCTGTCTTGAATTTTTTCTCGCTATTATCTCTATCTATCTTAAATCTTTCTTCCTATCTTTCTATCTTTCTATCTCAAGTCTCTTCTCTGTCTTGAATTTTTTCTCGCTATTATTTCTATCTATCTTTATTTGTCTACCCCTATCCACCTATCTTTCCCTATCTACCTATCTTTATCTATCTATCTCTATCTATCTCTATTTATCTTACCTTGTTTTTACTTTTTTGCTTCCTGTTCGTTTTTTTGATGCGTCCCGATTTGCATCTACTCACAGTAGAATTGATACATCATCGCCTTTTTGCCGCTCTCTCCACCCGCGGAGCGGGCTGAGCCTCCTCGTTGCGTGAGGTTTCGCCCTTTGAAGCCTCACGCAATGAGGAGGTCTGCAAGCGGGAGCGCGCACAGGAGCAAGCGACTCGCCAAGCGTCGCACCGCGCCCGTCCACATCAAGCCAAAATGCACAACCAATCGCCCCGCCGAGCATTGCACCGTATAAACTGTCAGTTCGCCCGACGCGTAGCGGCGCACGTAGTACCAAGCGAAGCGCGTGGAAAAATCTCCACCTTCTATTCTTATATCCGTCTTAACGCTCAATCTTTCTCTCTCAAATCTCATATAAAATGGTCACGGGGCCGTCGTTTTCCTGTTCGATGCGCATATCCGCGCCGAACACGCCGTATTTCACGGGCACACCGAGCCCATCCAAAAACCGCCCCGCCGCCTCATAGAGCGGCCGCGCAACCTCGGGGCGCGCGGCGTCGGTGAAGGACGGCCTGTTGCCCCTGCCGCAATCGCCGTAGAGGGTGAACTGCGAGACGAGCAGCACCTCGCCCCCGACGTCTTTGACGGAGAGGTTCATCTTACCCGCGCCGTCCTCAAAGACGCGGAGCGCGGCAATTTTTTCGGCACATTTTTGAGCCTGCGCGCCGCCGTCGCCCGCCTTTACCCCCAAATAAACGACAAGCCCGCGTCCGATCTCGGAAACGAGCTCACCGTCTACGAAAAGGCGCGCGCGGAGCACCCTCTGCGCAACAAATTTCATATCCGATTATTCCTTTGATTTTTTCCGCGTCCCTATCCCCTCGACCGAGGCTCCGCATTCCTCTATCCCCTTCCCCGCTCGCGGGGAGGGGGACACAGGGGGAGGGGTGCTATCGCGCCGCCCTCCGCACAGCGGCGCTCTGCGCGTTGCAAAACCACGCTTTTGCATAAGCGCACTCAATTTGCGCGATACCTCGCGCTTAATGTTTGATCGAGCGCCCCGCGCGCACCATTTACAATCTAAGCGCGGCACGAGCGGCGTAGCCGCGAAGTAATGAGAGGTTGACCTAAGAGGACGCAAACGCCAATTTCCTCGTTCAATTTATTTTTGAGCATACGCCCCCAAGGGGCGTAGACGAAAAAAGAAATTGAACGAAACTTACACGCGGGACATATACTCTCCCGTTCTCGTATCGATGCGGATGGTATCGCCCTCGTTGACGAACATGGGCACTTGGAACACGGCGCCCGTCTCCACCTTGGCGGCTTTCGTCACGTTGGTGGCGGTGTTGCCCTTCACGCCGGGCTCGGCCTCGACGACTTTGAGTTCCACAAAGTTCTCGGGCTCCACGGAGAAGGCATTCCCGTACAAAAACCGCACGGTCACCGTGTCGTTCTCGCGGATATAGCGGAGGGCGTCCTCCACTTGCGAGTGGTTGAGGGGCGTGAGGTTGAACTCTTCATCCATGAAGTAGTAGAACTCGCCGTCGTTGTACGAATAGGTCATCTTGCGGGTCTCCACCTGCGCCGTCTCGAGTTTGGTGGAGGGGTTGAAGGTCTCGTCGGAGAGAACTTGCCCCGTCACCACGTTTTTGAGGGTGGTGCGGACGAACGCCGCGCCCTTGCCCGGCTTTACGTGCTGGAACTCGGTGACGGTGTAAACGCCGCTCTTGTACTCGAACGTGGTGCCCTTTCTGATGTCGCCTGCCATGATCTGTGCCATTGGTATTCTCCTTTATTTACAAAACAATTAAATTTTTATTCCCTTTCATGAAGGAAACGGCTCTGCCGCCCTCCATCTTCACGCTGTCCTCGATGCGGATGCCCATCTCGCCCGCAAGATACACCCCGGGCTCGTCGGAAAAGACCATGCCGTCCGTGAGTATTTCCTCGCCTCTCGGCGAGAGCACGGGCTGTTCGTGGATGAGAAGCCCGATGCCGTGCCCCAGCGAGTGGGTGAAGTACTGCGCCAAACCGTATTTGCGGAGGTACTCCCGCGCGATCGCATCCCCCTCGCGCCCCGTCATGCCGGCGCGGAGGTTTTCGAGAACGAGCATATGCGCATTCAACACGTGCCCGTAAATTTCCTTGAAGGTTTCGTGCTTCTTGTCGTCGCCGAAGAGGAAGGTGCGCGTACAGTCCGAGCAGTAACCCTCGTACTTGCAGCCGAAGTCGATGAGCACGGGGTCGCCGAACTTCAACCTATCCGTCCCCGTCTCGTGGTGGGGAACGCTCCCGTTCGCGCCGAACGCCACAATGGTATCAAACGACGTCCCCGAAGCCCCCCGCGCCCGCATCTCGTATTCGAGCAGCGCGGCGACTTCGTACTCCGCCATGCCCTCCTTGATTCGAGGCAGAAGCGCGGAGAACGCCTCCTCCGCAATGTCACACGCCCTTTGGATGTAGCCGATTTCTTCGGGCGTCTTTACGATCATCGCGCTTTTGAGCGCGGGCGCGCAGTCCACGAGGGTATGTCCCGCCGCCTCCAAGCGCTTCGCCGCCGCGAGGGAAACTTCGCCGAACGGCACCCCAAGCGTCTTATAGGCGGAAGCGAGTTCCATTGCCTCGCGCAGGCCGCCTTCCACGACGTCGATGCCGCTTCCGTTCAGGGCGCGCTCGGCGGCCTCGAAATAGCGCAGGTCGGCAACAAAGCGGCAACGTTCCCCATCGAGAAGCACCGCGCCGTCGGTCGCATAGAAGCCCGTGAGATACCGCCGCAGATAGTCGGACTCGATAAAGAGGGCATCCGCACCCGAATTTGCATATATTTTGCGCAATTTCTCCGCAAGCATATCCATATTATACCAAATTCCCGCCCATTCGTCAACGGTTTTGCAAATAAAAGCCCCCACACCGCGTCCGATTTTCTCTTCCCGCCTCCCCGCGTTCCTTCCGCGTCATTCTGCCCCGCGCTTGTTCTCCGCGTCATTCTGCCTTGCGCTTGTTCTCCGCGTCATTCTGCCCCGCGCTTGTTCTCCGCGTCATTCTGACGGAGCGTAGCGACGGAAGAATCCCGAACAACGCAGTCCGTTGCCCCCTCCATGGGAGCCTTCCTTGTGGCTTTCGGGAAAGGCGACCATATGATTTGTGGAGCCTTTCTCCGTAATGGGGGGTACTGCGCCCTGCGGGCTTGTGTCGCCCTTCGACCGCATAATACGTGCGGGCGATAGGGGGGTGGGTCTATCCCCCGCCCTTCCTCATGCCTCCCTGCGCTATAATCATGTCATGTCGAGCGGAGCGACGCACGAAGTAGCGGAGCGGAGCGTAGTCGAGACATCTCACCTTATTCCCCTCATACCGAGGTTGCCGCCCCGCCCGAAAACGGGCGGGGGCGGCAACCGAGCGTATCTTTCCCTATCCTATGAAATCCCCCTCACTCCCCGCAGGCGAAGTAAATTCTCTTCATCTCCGCAGCGTCGTCGGCCTGTGTGCCGTCCGACTCCGAAACCACATACGGCTCCAATTTCAGTTCATGCAGCGCCTCAGCGAGCGGTTCGAACTCGGGGCCGTACACGGTGTCCGCAAACGTCAGGTGTTTGAGTTCCCCCTTCGCCCCGTACATGATCTTGGAGAAGTGCACGTGGAAGTGCTTCATCCTCTCATACCCGAGCCGCCCGATCATGTACTCCAATCGTTCGCGGTAGTCCCGCGCCGACTTCAAACTCCCCTGTTCGCGGGCGTTGACGTGCCCGAAGTCCACGCACGGCGTATAAATTTCGTCGATCTCGCAAAACTCGGTAATTTCCTCAATGGTGCCGATCTGCGCGAGTTTGCCCATCGTCTCGGGGCAGAACATGAGGCCCTGCAAATTATTGAGATAGATATAGTCCCGCAAAATTTTCAGCCTGTCCGCCGTCCGCTCCACGGCGACAAAGCGGTTGTCCTTGCCCTGCGCGGCGGGGTGAAATACGAGCCTCTTCCCGCCCATGAGCGAGAGCATCTTCGCGCTGTCCAGAACATACCCGTAGGACTTCGCCGCCATCTCGTCGTCGGGGTTGGCGAAGTTGATGAAATAGGGCGCATGGACGGAAATTTCCACCCCCATGTCATCAAAAGCGGCGCGGATAGAGCGCGCCTTCGCCTCCGTCATATGTACGCCGCGCCCGAAGGAATACTCGAAGCAGTCGAGCCCCATCTCCCTCACGAACTTCGCCGCTTCCTCGGTGTGTTCGTAGCCTTCGGCGTAGAAACGTTCGCAGTTGCCGCTCGGGCCGAATTTGATCATCCTTTGTTCTCCCTCAACCGTTGAATGTCGCGCGAAAGTTGCGCCTTTAATGCCTCCGCGCCATCGAATTTCTCGATCCCGCGGTAGAATTCCGTGGGAAACACGCGCACCGTCTCGCCGTACAAATCGCCCGCAAAGCCGTCCAAGTACGCCTCGATCTTGCGCTCCTCCACGCCGAACGTGGGGCGCGCACCGAAGTTGACGATGCAGGGGAAGTCCCCCTTGGGTGTCTCGCACAGCCCGCCGTACACCCCGTCGGGCGGCAGAAGTTTGCCCGCGGCGACGGAGAGATTGACGGTGGGAAAGCCGTACGTCCTGCCCACCTCGCGTCCGTGCTCCACGGTGCCCTGCACGAAGTAGCCGAGCCCCGCCGCGCGGAGGGCGGGAAGGTCCCCCGCTTTGAGCCTCTCTTTGAGCGCGGAGGAGGAAATTTTTTCGCCCCCTTTTTTCACGACGGGCAGGGCGAAAACCGTGCAAAACTCGCAGCGTTTTAGCGTTTTCGGCGTCCCGAGGGCGCCGCTGCCGAAGCGGAAATCCTCCCCGCAGAACACAGCCCGCGCCGCAATTTTTTCAAACAATTCGCCCGCAAACTCCTCCGCGGACATGGCGCGGAGTCCCTCGTCAAGCCGTACTTCGCACACGGCGGCAATGCCCGCCCGCGCAAAGATCAGGTTCCGCTCCTCGCGCGTAAAGAGCCCGCCGCCCTTTCCGCCGTACATCGCGGTGAGCACGACGGGCAGCCCCGTCCTCTTCGCCGCGTCGAGAAGCGCCCTGTGCCCGCGGTGGAGCCCGTCGAACCCGCCCAAAACGAGCGCGCACGGCTCCCTGTATTCTTCGCCGAACGCAAACGTCAGCATAATTTTTTCTCCGCCTTCAAAAGCCCGCCCGCGGCCCTTGCGAGCCCGTAAAACTCCCCCGCAAAGTACAGTTTGTAGAGCCCGTCTTGAAGTTCGGTCTCCACTTTTTGCCCCTGCAAAAGGCGCTTGTCCTCGCTGAAAATCGCCGAAAACGGCAAAACGCTGTCGGTTTTTATGAGATAGTCCCGCCAATTTTCGGGCGTAAGTTTTTCGGGAGGAACGGCGGTCTCCGCGGTAAAAATGCCGCTCGCGGTGCGCCGCAGGGCGGTGCAGTAGCCGAGCGTCCCCAAGCCCTCGGCGAGATCCCTTGCGAGCGCACGGATGTACGTCCCCGCCCCGCAGGTAATTTCAAACTCGAATTCGTGTACGCCCGTCTGCCCAAGCAAATCGAACCGCTCCACCGTCACGCGCTTCGAAGAAAGCGTCGGCGCCTCGCCCCTTCTCGCAAGTTCGTAACTGCGCCGTCCGCCCACGCTCTTTGCGCTGTACGCGGGGGGCATCTGCTCGAACGTCCCCACGAATTTCGGCAATATATTGCGAATTTCTCCCTCTGTGGGCACCTCGCCGCCCATCGTCATCGTCCCCTCTGGGTCGAGGGTGTCCGTCGTCGCGCCGAAATAAAAGCGCGCAATATACGTCTTTTTCTTGGTGAGAAAGTAGTCAAACAGCCTGTTGGCGTTGCCGAGCCCCACGGGAAGCACCCCGCTTGCGAAGGGGTCGAGGGTGCCGAAATGCCCGCAGGCGCACCCCGTCAGCCGCTTTACAAAGTTCACAATGTATGCCGAGGACTTCCCCGACGGCTTGTCGATATTGAGAAACCCCGTCATAACTGCAAGGAAACGGCGTGGGTGAGGCGCTCCAAGACCTCCTCTGTCTCGCCGAAGAGCATACACCCCGAGGCGAGCACGTGCCCGCCGCCGCCGAACGTGCGGGCGACCTCATTCACATTGGCGCTCCCCTTGGAGCGGAGCGACACCTTGAATTGCCCCTTCCTCACTTCCATGAGGCAGGCGCTCACCTCCACCGTATCCACGCCGAGGGCGAAGTCCACAATGCCCTCCGTCGCGTCGGGTTTGAGCCCGTGCCCCTCGAGGGCGCCCAGCGGCACCACGGCGACGGCGAGCCTGTCGTCGAGCGAATAGCGGATGCGCGAAATGACCTCCGCGTACAGTTCCGCCCGCGCCCTCGACTGCTTCTTGTACGCCTCGTATGTAATGCGGGCAACGTCCGCTCCCGCGTCGGCGCAGATGGCGGCGGCGCGGAAACTGTCCCCGTTCACGTCCTCGTGCGAGAACCCGCCCGAATCGGTCACCATGCCCATGAGGAGCGCGCTTGCGATCTCCCCGTCGAACCTGACCCCCATCGTCTGCAAAATATCGGCAATGTTTTCGCAGTTGCTCGCCCGCTCGCGTACGAAGTTGTATTGGCAGAAGGAGGTGTTGGAGATGTGGTGGTCGATGTTCACCGTCATGCGCTTCTTTGCGCCCTTCAAAAAGGTCTTTTGAAGATCCCCCAGCCGCGTCTCGTCGCTGCAATCCACGCAGATATACGCCTGCGCATCAAGGGACGGCGCACGGTGGATGCGCTCCGTCCCCGCAAGAAAGCGCAATTTTTGTGGAATTTCCCCCTCGTTTACAACTTCGCACCTCTTATGGAGCAAGCAAAAAGCGCGGCAAAGCGCCACCGCGCACCCAACGGTGTCCCCGTCGGGGCGCATATGCGTGAAGATGACCGCGCTCTTTATTTTTTTCAGAATATCGGCGATTTCCCCGATCGTGTTCATTTTTCTTCCCTGTGAAGGCTCGCAAACAGCTCGTCCATTTTGGAGCCGTACTCCATGCTGTCGTCCGAGAGAACGGTGAGTTCGGGCACCGTGCGCATCCGCATGACCTTAGCAAGTTCATGGCGGATGAACCCCGCATTTTCGCGCAAAACCGACAATGTATTGGCCTTTTCCTCAGGGGAAGAGGCATACACGCTCACATACACCTTGGCGGTTTTGAGGTCGGGGGAAACGTGCACTTCGGTGACGCTCACGAGCCCCTTCACCTCGGCGCGGTTCTTCAAGGGCCCCGCGATGATGGCGGAGATCTCTTTTCTGAACTCGCTGTCCAATCTCTCCGTGCGCTTCATTCCTTGATCTCCTCGATGAGATAGCACTCGATGTAGTCGCCGATGCGGATCTCGTTGAAGTTCTCGATGGCGCAGCCGCATTCAAGCCCCGCCGCGATCTCCTTCACCTCGTCCTTGTAGTGCTTCAAGGTCTTGCAGTTATTCTCTACGATCATCACGTTGTCGCGGTAAATGCGCAGTTTCCCGCCGCGCACGAGTTTGCCCTCGGTGACGAGGCACCCCGCAACGACGCCCACGCCCGTGATGTTGAAGGTCTCCTTGACCTCCGCCTTGCCCATATACACTTCGCGGTACTTGGGGGCGAGCATCCCCTTGAGCGCGGCCTCCATGTCGTCCAGGAGTTCGTAGATGATGCGGTACAGCCGCACGTCCACCTTGCTGCGCTCGGCGAGCGTCTTGGCCTTGCTGTCGGGGCGGACGTTGAAGCCGATGATGATGGCGTCCGCGCTGTCGGCGAGCATCACGTCGCTCTCGGAGATGGCGCCCGCCGCCCCGTGGATGACCTTGATGCGCACTTCGTCATTGGAGAGTTTTTCGAGCGAACTTCTCACCGCCTCCACCGAGCCCTGCACGTCGGCCTTCACGATGACGTTCAAATTCTTCACGTTGCCGTCGGTGACGTCCTTGAAGAGGTCGTCGAGGCTCGTCTTCTTGGTCTCGCGGATCATGGATTCGCGCTCCTTGTTCTTGCGCTCCTCCTGCACCTGCTTCATGAGGGACTGCTCCACGGCGAAGATGGCGTCGCCCGCGCCGGGCACGTCTTCAAGCCCCAAAACGGAGACCGCCATGGAGGGGCCCGCCTCCTTCACGGGGCGCCCCATGTCGTCGAGCATGGCGCGCACCTTGCCCATCGTGGTGCCGGAGATCAAATTGTCGCCCACGCGCAGGGTGCCGTTCTGGATGAGTACGCTCGCCACGGGGCCCTTGCCCTTGTCGAGTTTTGCCTCGATGACGACGCCCTTCGCCTTGCGTTCGGGGTCGGCTTTAAGTTCGAGCATCTCGGCTTGGAGAAGTACGCTTTCGAGTAGCGCGTCCACGCCCTGTCCCGTCTTGGCGGAGATGGGCACGACCATCACGTCGCCGCCCCACTCCTCGGGCACGAGGTCGTAGCGCATGAGTTGCTGTTTCACGCCGTCGGGATCGACGTGCGGTTTGTCTATTTTGTTGACCGCGACGATGATGGGCACGTTTGCGGCCTTGGCGTGATCGATGGCCTCCACCGTCTGCGGCATGATGCCGTCATCCGCCGCGACGACGAGGATGACGATATCGGTGACCTTCGCGCCCCTTGCGCGCATGGCGGTGAACGCCGCATGGCCGGGGGTATCGATGAAGGTGATGTTCCTGCCCTCGCCGAGGGAGACGGTATACGCGCCGATGCTCTGCGTGATGCCGCCCGCCTCGCCCGCCGTGACGTTGGTCTTGCGGATGTAGTCGAGGAGGGACGTCTTGCCGTGATCGACGTGCCCCATCACGGTGACGACGGGCGCGCGCAGCACGGAATTTTCCGAACTCTCGTCGCCGTGCGCCTCGATGAGGGTCTCCTCGGCGGTCTTTTCGGGCTTGTATTCGAGGTCGATGCCGAGTTCCAATGCGATGAATGCCGCGTTGTCGTAGTCCACCGATTCGTTCACCGTCTTGGTGACGCCCTCGCGGAAGAGCCGCTTTACGATCTCCACCGCCGAGATGCCCAACTTTTCCGAGAGCACCTTGATAGGGATGTCCTTGCTCGTGACGACGGCGTGGTCTATCTTCACCGTCTGGCTCTCGCGCTTTGCCCCCTTCTTGCCGAAGCGGGCTTTGCGGTAGCCGCTCTTATCCTCGTCGAAGTCGCCGATGCTCGCGCCCTCGCGGCGTTGCAGCGCGCGCTTGTTGACGGGGCGGCGCTCGACAAACGTCTTTTCGAATTTTTTCGCTGGCTCCCTGCCCCTCGTGGGCGCGGGAGTCGGCGCGGGCATGGGCGCGGGACGCACGGGGCGCGGCGGAAGCGGACGGGCGGCGCCCGTCTGCGGACGGCCGGGCACATACGTGGGGCGCGGCGGAAGCGGCCTTCCCTGCGGACGTGCCGCCCCGTTCGCCGCGGGTCGGTAGGTGGGACGGGGCGCCGCAGCCGCGGTCGGTGCGGGTGCGGGCGTCGGCGCGGGCGTCGGTGCAGGAGCAGGCGCGGGTGCGGGTGCGGAAGCGGGCGCAGCGTCGGCAGCCGCCTGTTCGGCCTCCTCCCTTGCCCTCTCCTGTGCCTGCCGTTCCAGCTCGGCCTCCCTTGCCCTCTCCTCGGCGAGTTCTCTCTCGCGCTGCGCCTCTTCCTCGGCGCGCTTCAAGGCGACGGCGGCCTCGATCTCGCCGATCTTTCTTAAAAGTTCGGCGATGCGCTTTTCGTTGGCGGCGATGCTCTCTTTCAGGGCGACCGTCGCCTGATCGGAAGCGAGGGAATTTACTTTTTCGATATTCTCGTAAGCCATAATGCTCCTTTCGGGAAATTACTTTGCGCCGAAGAACTCTTCCTCGACGGCGGCGTACACCTCCGCGGGTACCTCCGCAGAGAACGCCTTATTGAGAAGTTTGTATTTGGCAAGCCGCTTGATGCAGGCCTCGCTGTTACAGACGTACGCGCCGCGCCCGGGGAGTTTGCCCGAAAAGTCCAACCGTATTTCCCCCTGCGCATTCTTTACGACGCGCAGCAGTTCGCGCTTGGGCTTTTCCTCGCGGCAGGCGATGCAGGTGCGGAGCGGAATTTTTTTGGGGATCATTCTTCGCCCTCTTGAGACGGAGCGGGCTCTTCGGGCGCGCCGTAGTCGCCGAGGTTGAGTTTTTCGGCGGCACTCTCGCTCTTCACGTCGATCTTCCAGCCCGTGAGCCGCGCCGCGAGGCGGGCGTTCTGCCCGTCCCTGCCGATGGCGAGGGAGAGTTTTTCGTCTGGCACGACGGCAACGGCGGCCTTCTCCGAAAGTTGCGTCACCGAGATGACGGTCGCGGGCGAGAGCGCCTTGGCGATAAATTCGAGGGGATTCTCGCTCCAAGGGATGATGTCTATCTTCTCGCCGCCGAGTTCGGCAACGACGGCATTCACGCGCGCGCCCTTGTTGCCCACACACGCGCCCACGGCGTCGATGCGGGAGTCGGCGGAGGCGATGGCCATCTTCGTCCTGTGCCCCGGTTCGCGGGAGATGGACTTGATGACGACGAGCCCCTGCTTTATCTCGGGCACTTCCTCCTCGAAGAGCCGCTTCACGAGCCCGGGCGCCGAACGGGAGACGAGCACCTGCGCGTTCCTCGTGCCGCTCTTCACCCGCTTCACATACACCTTAATGCGATCGCCCGTGTAGTACTTCTCGCCCGGGGTCTGATCCTGCGGGAGCATGAGCCCCTCTATCTGCCCCTTGCCGAGTTCGATGTACACGTTGCGCATATCCACCTTGCGGATGAGCCCGCTCATGAGTTCCCCTTCCTTGTCCGAGAACTCGGAGAGGGTGTTGTCGCGCTCCGTCTCGTGGATCTTCTGCAGCACCACTTGCTTTGCGGTCTGCGCCGCGATGCGCGAAAAATCCTTGGGGATAAATTCGTCGGTGAGCACGTCCCCGACCTTTGCGCTCTTTTTGATCTGTTGCGCGTCCTCGAGGGAAATTTCGCCGTCGCCCGGCTCCTCACTGTCCACGACGGTGCGGGTGAGGAAGAAGCGGATGGTGGCCTTTTCGGGGTTGACCCGCACTTCCACATTTCCGCTGTCGCCCACGAATTGCTTCTTGTAGGCGGAAGCGAGCGCATTCGAGAGCGCCTCGATGAAAATCTCCTCGCTAATTCCCTTTTCGCGCTCCAAATCGGCGAGCGCCGCAAAGAAATCCTTGTTGACCATGGTAATTCTCCCGTTGATTTTATTTTACACCTCGATCCCGAGGCTAACTTTTCCGATTTTTTTCGCGGGGTTTTGCCGCTTGAAATCTTACCCCGCCCCTGCCGCCGTCCTCCTTGGCTCGGCGTGTGGGGGTTCTCCGCCTTGAAGTCTCATCCCCGCCCCTGCCGTCGTCCTCCTTGGCTCGGCGTGTGGGGTTCTTCGTCTTGAAGTCTCATCCCCGCCCCTGCCGTCGTCCTCTTTGGCTCGGCGCGTGGTGGTTCTCCGTCTTGAAGTCTCATCCCACCCCTGCCGCCGTCCTCCTTGGCTCGGCGCGTGGGGGTTCTCCGCCTTGAAGTCTCACCCCGCCCCTGCCGTCGTCCTCCTTGGCTCGGCGCATGGGGGTTCTCCGCCTTGACGTCTCATCCCCGCAGGTTCTCTTCTGCTTATTCAGTGATAGAACCGAGTTACTTCCCTTCTATCAAATTACTTTTTCCTTTGATATATCGTTATTTGATATATCGTTTATATCGTTATTTACTCTACTTACTCTACTTACTTTACTTACTTTACTTACTTTATTTACTTTATTTTCTTTATTTACTTTACTTACTTTATTTACTTTATTTTCTTTTTACTTACTTTACACTTCTATGAGTAAGCACACTTTTGCGCATTTTGCAAAGGGGATGCTTTTCTCTTCCCCGTCTGCTTCAAATTTTACGGTTTCGCCGTCGAAGCCCGTCAAAATTCCCTCGTAATACTTCTTGCCGTCGAGCGGCGCATAGAGGTGAACTTCTATCTTTTCGCCCATGTGGCGCACAAAGTCGCGCGCCGTCTTGAAGGGGCGGTCGAGCCCCGGGGAGGAGCAGTTCAGCGTGTACGCCGCGCCGAAGGTGGGGTCGAGTTCGTCGAGGGGCGCATCGATGGCGTTGTGGAATTTCTCGCAGAGGTTCAAGTCCACGCCGCCCTCCGCATCGATGAACACGGTGAGCGCGCGGCTCCGCTCATCCCATTTTACCTCGATGATCTCCACGCCCACTTCCCTTGCAATGGGCTGTAAAAATTCTTCGATCTCCCCCGCGGGCTTTACTTTCATCTTTTCTCCTTGGGGTACCGCGTCATTCTTCCCCGCGCGTCATTCTGCCTCGCGCGTCGTCCTGTCACACGCGTCATTCTGCCCCGCGCGTCGTCCTGTCCCACGCGTCATTCTGAACCCCCGTAGGGGGTGAAGAATCCCGATGGGCGAAGTCCGACCCCTAATAACAAATTTGAGAGCGGGCGAGCCGCTCTCAATCTCTTTTCATCGATTAAGCGAGCCTATTATACCACGCTCTGAAAGATTTTGCAAGCATTTTTTTGAAATTTCAAAAAAAGTTGGCACATATATTTCCGAACGCAAAAATTTTGTGTTACCATTACTATGAAGAGAGAAAAGAGCAGGCTGAAAGAGCCGCCGCGGGAACAAAAAGCCTCCCTGCCTTGCGCAGAGCGCAGGCCGCCCGCGCGGGCGGGCTGCGCGATGCGCAAGGCAGGGAGGCTTAAATGGGAAAAAATTTTTTCATGCACCCCTTTTTTACAGCGGGAGGGCGCCCTTCATTTTCACGAGTTCGAGGAAAATTTTCGCCGTCACGAAGGCGTCGTCGTAGGCTCTGTGGTGGTTGAATGTAAACCCGAAATGATCGGCGACGGTGTTCAGTTTATAGTTGGAGAGGCGAAGCATCTCCTGTGCGAGGGAGAGCGTATCGTAGGCGCGGTGGTCGAAGAGGTACCCCTCCTTTTCGCCGTAGTAGCGGATGAACTTGCAGTCGAACTGCACGTTGTGCCCGACGAGGGAGCACCCGTCGCAGAACTTGTAGAAGTCGGCGATGACGTCCTTGATCTCGGGCGCGCCGACGAGCATTTCATCGGTGATGCCCGTGAGTTCGACGATGGTGGCGGAAAGGCGGACGGGACAGGCGACAAAGGTGGAGAACTTCTCGCGGATCTGCCCGCCGACGATCTTCACCGCGCCCACCTCGATGATGCGATCCATGACGCCGCTCTCGCCGAGCCCCGTCGTCTCCAAGTCGAACACCACGAAGTTCTTCTTCGTGAGCGCCTCGGGCAGGCGGGAGGCGGCAAAGAGGTCGCCCTGCACGAGGTCGGAGGCGGGAGACGGGAACACGGCGCGGTACTGCGGCGGGACGGGGCGCGAGGGGCGCGCCTCGGGCACGAAATCTTCGGGCGGCGCGCCGTAGTCCAACTGCTTGGCGCGGAAGGAGAGCGAACCGCCCCAGAGTTCGTTGTCGCCCGTGAGGCAAATGCTGTCGCCCGCCTTCACGGCGCGCACCTTTTCGAGCGTCGCCTTCTTGGAAAAATACGCGCAGCGCAGAGACCCCGTGCCATCGGAGACCGTGATGGAAAAGTAGGGCTTATTGTTCTTCGTGAGCCGCTCCTCGATGTAGGAGACGACGCCGCAGGCGGTGACGCCCTGCATCTCCTTTTCGAGGTCGGCGATGTACACGGCGCGCTTTACCTCCGCGCCGTCGATGGGCTCGAATTTCGTCACGGGGAAGGTGCGGGGCGCGAGCACCCGCTCCTCGGGCGGCAGGGGCGCGGAGACGATCTCCCCCTTCTCCTTTTTGCGGAAGTTCAGTTCCCCCATCCAGCCGCCGCAGAAGTTGCGGTTGAGTTCGGCGGCGAGCGCATCGAGCGCGCTGTCCGATTGGAGCATCGCCCGCTCCGCCTCGTCCGCGCCCACAAAAAATCTGCCGCCGTAGCCGTCGAGTTCCACCTCCACGTCGTCGGGCGAGACGAACGCCGCCACGGCGGGATAGCGCGTCCGCAGAAAATCGAGCACGGCGCGCTTCACGCCCTCCGCGCTCGGCACGGACTTTACGACCTTCACCTGCGCCGAAAAGCCCGCGGGGACGCACCCGCTTGCCGCCGCGCGCGCCGCCGCAATATCCGCCTCGGTGTAGGTGAGGTCGGTGACGAGATGAAAGGTGACGTTCGTCCCCTCCACCTCGATCTTTTTGAGCACGGCGCGCTTCAAGCCCTCCGCCTTCCGCACCGCCGCCAAAAATTCTTCGCTGTTCATTTGAGTAGTTCTTCGAGCCGCGCGAAAAAGACGCGCTCGGCATCCTCCGCCGCGACCCGCTCGTTCTCCTTTCCCTTTTGTAGAATGACGCAGGCATTTTTGCCGCCCGCGATGCCGAGATCGCACCCCTGCGCCTCGCCGGGGCCGTTGACGACGCACCCCATGACGGCGACTTTGAGGGGCTTTCTCACGCCCCGCACCCGCGCCGAGACCTTAGCGGCGAGCCCCATGCAGTCGTACTCGCACCGCCCGCAGGTGGGACAGGCGACGACCTCGACGAAGTCCTTTTCGATGCCGCAGGCGCGCAGAATTTCGTGCGCGGCGTAGACTTCCTCCACGGGGTCGGCGGAGAGCGACACGCGGACGGTATCGCCCACGCCCGCGAGGAGCAGCGAGCCGATGCCCGCGGCGCTCTTTATGAGGGCAGCAGAGCCCACGCCCGCCTCGGTGACGCCGACGTGCAGGGGGTACGGGCAGCGCCTTGCAAGCAGCGTGTACGCCTCCACGGTGAGGGGCACATCGGATGCCTTGACGGAGACGACGAGATTCTCAACGCCTCTTCGCTCGAACACCGCGACGTTCTCGAGGGCGGAGCCGACGAGCGCCTCCGCGCTCCTGCCGTACTTTTTGAGGAAGTGCGGCTCGATGCTGCCCGTGTTCGCGCCGACGCGCACGGGAATATGGTGTGCCTTGACGCAGTCCGCGACGTAGGAAATTTCTTTTTCGCCCCCGATGTTGCCCGGGTTGACGCGCAGTTTATCGGCGCCGTGCTCGACGGCGGAGACCGCGAGTTTCGCCGAAAAATGCACGTCGGCGACGAGCGGCGTGTGGATGCGCGCCTTGATGGCGGCAAGCGCTTCGGCATCCGCTTCGTCCGCGACGGCGACGCGGGAAAGCACGCACCCCGCCGCCTCCAAACGAAGAATTTGAGCGACGCTACTTTCCACGTCGCTCGTCTTGACCGTTGTCATGCTCTGCACGGCGATGTGCCCGTCCCCGAGGACGAGCCCGCCGACTTTTACCTGTTTGATGCTCAACTTTCGCTTTCCTTCTTCTCCATCATGCTCTGGAGTTCCGCCATGAACGAGGAGATGTCCTTAAACGAGCGGTACACCGAGGCGTAGCGCACGTAGGCGACTTCATCCAACTTTTTGAGCCCCTCCATGACCATTTCGCCGATCTCCTTGGAGGAAATTTCCTGCTCCATGGAGTTGTAGACCTGCTTGGCGATCTCATCGACGAGGTCATCGATCTTCTCGATGGGAACGGGGCGCTTTTCACACGCCTTGATGATGCCGCGCTTGATCTTATCCTTATCGAACGACTGCCTGTTGCCGTTGGATTTGACGACCAAAATGGGCGCGACCTCGATGGTCTCGTACGTGGTGAACCGCTTGCCGCAGCCCGTGCACTCCCTGCGGCGGCGGATGGTTCTATCGTCGTCCGCCGAACGGCTGTCGATGACCTTGCTCTCCGTACAGTTGCAGAACAAACAGCGCATACGCTCTCTCCTCTTCTTTCGCGTTTTCTTTATTATAGCATATCCGGCGGATTTTGTAAAGGATTTTTTTTGAGGGCCCGATAGAAGAAGCCCCTCCCCGCGGTGAAGCCGCGGGGAGGGGGGCAAGATCAGGACTTGAAGGCGGTGTACTCTGTGAAAAATTGGGAGGCGGAGGAGGCATCGAGGGCGGAGGTGAGGAAGAAGTCGGTCGCCGTGATGCGGCCTTTGCTGTCCGCCGTGGTTGCAAACGTGAAGCCGTTTTGGGCGATCTCCGCAAGGAGCGCGGCGAGAAAATCGCCCACCGTAGCACCCGTTGAACCCGTCTTCATTGCCTCCGATGCGGCGTAGGAGACGACGAGCGTACCGTTCTTATAAAACCAAATGCCCTCGGACGTCACCGTGACGGTGACAAAGCAAGTCGTGTTCAGGAATGTATTAAAGGCCGCATCGTTGTGGAAATTACCGTCGCGCGGGAAGGTGTTGTTTTGGTAGAGTTTGCCCGCCGCGTTCCACGCATCGAGGCAGGCGAGGTGGACGCCGAACGCGCCCGCCGTGATGACGGGAGAGTGCCAATCGTCGGTGGCGCCGCTCACCGTGAACGAGACGGAGAAGCCCGAGGAGGCGTTGAATGCGGCTATTTTGCGGTCGGCAATGCTGCCGAATGCGCCGTCGCGCACCGTTGCGGTGGGCGTAAAGGTGTTGGGCGCCGACGCGCCGCCGTTCGCCCAAAGCGCGCCGCCCGCCGCGCTCTCCGCCGTGATGGCGAGAACGCCCTTGTTCCTGTAAAGGTTCCATGCGGGGGCGACCACGCCGCTGTACGAGACGCCGCCTATGGTGAGCGTAATGAAGTTTTCGCCCGAGAGCGACCAAGTGCCCGCGTTCGGGAGCGTACCCGTTACGGTGCCGTCCGCGTTGAGGGTGTAGCGGGAGGAATCGACGAAGGTCTGCGTGGTGCCCGCCGTGTGGACGACGACATCGTAGTTGCCCGCGACGAGTTTTGCGTTGAGCGTTTGCGCACGTTCGCCCGCGTAGCGGTCGGGCGAGAGCACCGGCCACCCTTCTTGATTAAAATAAATTTGGTTGACCTGCAAGTTGTGCTCAACCGTGACGCCCCCTCCGTCCTTGCGGTAGCGGGTATGATAGATGCAGAAGAATTCGCCGTTCTTTTCCACGACGGAGTTGTGCCCGAGCGCGGCAAAGCCCGTCGAATCGCCTTCAAACTGGTAGTTGCCCGCGAGTTTGTTGCCGCCGCCGAGGACGGACGAGACGTCGCGCCCCGCGATGTCGAGATAGGGCCCGTTGGGGTTTTTACTGCGCGCGACGCGCATATTGTAATCGGTAGTGAGGCTCCCGTAGGAGACCATGAGGTAGTAGTAATCGGTCTCCGCGTTGTAAAAGATGAAGGGGCCTTCGGGGCCGTCGCTGCCGCCCCTCCAGAGGAGTTTTCCGACGCCCTCTTCCTTGGGCTTTCCCCAATTTTCGCCCGAGTTGTAGAGTTCCTTGACGTAAATGCCCGCAAAGAAGGAGCCGTAGACCATCCACAGCCCGCCCTCTTTATCGTAGAAGAGTTCGGGGTCGATGGCGTTGGGACCCGAGCGGGAGCCGTCCGTCTTGACGAAAATTTCCTCGTTCGTGTACGGCCCCATGACGCTCGTCGCGGAGACCCGCCCGATGACCGAGCGGTTGGTGCCGAACTGCGAGAGGCAGTAGTACATATAATACTTGCCGTTGTAGTAGTTGACGTCGGGCGCCCAGGTGGACTCTACGTTTCCCCCCACGTAGGCGACGCTCTCAGAAAGGACGGTCGCCCACGGCGTGACGCCGTAGAGATTTTCCGACTGCAGGTCGAAAGCGCGCTGCGTCCAGTGCATAAGGTCGGGCGAGGACGCCACGGCAAAGTGCGAGCCGAAAGCATAATAGGTGTGCGATTTCTCGTCGTAGAACACCGAGGGATCGTGCACGGCGACGCCCGCTCCGTAGCCCGGCGACGTGGGATAGGTGACCGTGAGTTGGGGCTCGGGGTCGGGGCCTTTATCGCCGTCGGGCGTCCCATCGGGTGTCCCATCGGGTGTCCCATCGGGCGAGGTGGACGTGGCGGGGTCTTCCGACGCATCCTTGGCGGGCACCCAATTGCAAGCCGCCATGGAAAAAATCATGCATACGGAAAGAAGCCATGCTCCCAAGCGCAAAAGTACCTTCTTCAATGTGGTTCCCCCCTGCTTTACTACGCGCGCCTATCTGCGGGTGCGGAGCACCGTGCCGCCCGTGAGAACGATCATTTTGACCGCCTCGATGGAGAACTCGTCCGCCTCCACCGTGAGCGGCTCATCGAGTTTGCCGCGCGCCAAAACTTTGATATATGTCACTTTTTCGTAGCCCTTGATGCGCTTTCTGATCTCCTCGAGCGTGACATATTCGCCGCCCTTGAAGTACGCCGCGAGCGTATCGATGTTGATGATGCCCTGCTTCGTTTTATCGGCATAGCGCGACGCCTGTTCGACGAAGATCTCCGCCGTTTCATCGGCGAGCGCGGCGTTCGCCTCCGCGACGCTGACTTCGTGCACCGTGTGGACGATCTGCGTGGGGGCGAGGGTGCTCCCCACCTCGCGGATGAGGCCGCGGGCGATGAGGATGGGCGTGGACTCGTAGCGGGGAATGGAGACGGGCGGGGCTTGCTTCTTGCGCGCGACGCCGTACTTTTCCATGACGTCGGCGATGAGCTCCTTGGCGTACTTGCACCGACGCTTGTTGATGATGCGGAGAAGGCAGGGCGTATCTTCGAACGCCTTCATATCCTTTGCGCGCTCCACCCTGAATTTGGTGCCTTCGTAGTCCTCGGGCGTGAGGGCAAAGTACAGGCAGAGCATCTTGCGGCGGAATACGATCTTTACGAGCAGTTCGCGGTGGATGCGGAATGCCTCGTACCGCCAACTCACCCGCCGCTTTGCGGCATACGAGCAAAGTTCTTGCTCGATCTCGGCATAGTAGTGCTTGACGGTATCGTCCGTCTGGATGAGTTTTGCCGTGAAACTGCGGTTGTAGCGCATCGTCTTATACGGCTTTCCGCCTGCGACGGGCGACGCCTCTGCGGGAACGGGCTCCGCTACGGGCGCTGGCGTTTCCACGGGCGCGGGCGCGGGCGTTTCCACAGGAGCGGGCGCCGCAACGGGGACGGGCGCGGGCTTTTCCACAGGAGCGGGTGCAGGCGCGGGCTTCGCTACGGGAGCGGGCGTTTCCGCGGCAGTCTTTTTACCGAACAATCTTCCGAATAAACCCATAATATCCCTCACAAAACTATAATATATTGTTTCTTTTATTGTACCCCGTCCGTGCGAAAATGTCAATGCCCGTTCAATAAGTTTACGGGATTTTTTTGCACCCATGGGTGCGGTTTCGGCGAGATCTCCCATATAGGGGCGGGGCGGAGTTTTCTATATGGAGGCGATAGAGGCGACGGAGCGGCGCGGCGGAGTTTCCTATGTGAGGGCGGCGCGAAGGTTCCCCCTTGACAAAGGCGCGGGCGGGGCGTATAATGAAAAAAAGGAGAAATATTTATGTCATCATTTGAAGATCTGCGCATCGTGGATAACTTTTACCAGACCTCGTCCTTCTTCCCCATGCCCACCATTTTGGTAGGAACGCAGGCGGAGGACGGACAGACCAACCTCGGCTCGTACTCGCTGTGCTTCCCCTACTACATCGCGGGAAAGGACTACTACGCGATGATCCTCGAATGCCGCAACAGTTCCAACACGGCGCAGAACATCCTGCGCGGGAGCAAAGTCTCTTTGAACTTTATCCCCGATAACAGAAAGTTTTTCCGCGAGGCGGTGCGGCTGGGCTTCCCCGGCATGACGACCGCCGAAAAGATGAAGGGGTGCATTTTCACCCTCGAACAGGGGCAGGCGGAGGGAGAGCGCCCTTTGGTGGTTGCCGAGGCCTTCCAAGTGTTTGAATGCACATGGGATGATACGTTGGAGGATGCGCACCTCGATAAGCCCGGCTGCCTCGAGGGGTACGAGCCGCCCTACCGCAACTTCAACGGCATTACGAGCAAGTTCGGCGCGCACTTCATCCTCAAGATCGACAAAATTCTGATGAAGACAAAGTACCGCAAGACGATCATAGACGGCGTGAAGGCGGCGGGATTCCCCGCGGTGCCCGTGGATTACGGCTACCGCGACAGCACGAATTTTTGGTGCTCGCCCTTCAAAAAGCCGTTCGCCGAGAAAATTCAGGCGCACGACGGCGACGTGCAGTCGGTGATGTATGCCGCGAAGCGCATCGACCCCGACGTGACGTTCACCGACGAGGCCTGCGCGAAACTCGTGAAGATCCCCCGCGTCTTTTTGAAGATGGCGCTCACCCAGATGGTGCAGATCGCCAAGGAGGAGGGAATTACTGTAATCGACGAGGCGGCGTTGGAAATTATCAACGATAAGCGCAGAAAGGAAAAGAAAAAATAATTTGGGGTATGTTTGTGCGCGCCCCGCGGCTCTGCCGCGGGGCGCGCACGAGTGTATGAGGGATCCCACCCCCTTTGTCCCCCTCCCAAGGAGCCTTCCTTGGGGCTTTCGGAAAAGGCGACCGTATGATTTGTGGAGCCTTTTTCCGAATGGGGGCGAATAAGGAATGCTTCCAAGGAGGGAACAAAAATACCGCCCGAGCAAATAAGCAACGGGCGGCGTTTTTGCATATTATTGCGGTTTTTCCGCCGTTTCTTCGGGCGGTTGCTGGGCGGACGGTTGCGGCGAGGACGAGGCGGGTGGGAGGTTGGGGTTCGCCCGATCCTGCGGCATCAGGAAATCGACGCCGTCGGAGTGGAATCCGCGCCCGCGCACCTCGGAGACGACGCCGATCGTCATGAAGGCCTCGGGGTCGATGCGCTGCACCTCCGCCTTCAGTGTGACGAGTTCGCGGTGCGAGACGATGGTGAGAAGCATATAGCAATCCTGCTTCAAGTAGCCCGTCTGCCCGTACAGCACGGTGACGCCGCGGCTGATCTTGGTGAGGATCATATCGCGGATCTCGCTGTATTTGGTGCTGATGATCTTGACCTGCGTCCGCTTCATGCCGATGGGCGCGACTTTTTCCACCACCACCGACGATAAAAGCACGATGATGATGCCGTAGAGGGCGTTCTCGTACGGGGTGATGACGATGAGTTGCATGGCGACGATCACCATATCGATGACCCACAGCGTGACGGACACCGGCCAGTTGAAATATTTTTGGAAGATGAGCGGCGGAATATCCGTGCCGCCCGTGGAAGCCCCCACGCGCACCACGATGGCGACGCCGAGCCCGAATACCATGCCCCCCAAAATGGCGGCGAGGAGCAAATTATCACTGCAAAGCGCACCGCCGATCGCGCCCTCCAAGGCGCTCTCCGCGACGTTGAATACCGTCAGAAACGTCGGGTACAGCACCGTGCCGGCAAGTACCGACGCGGCGAATTTCTTCCCGAGGAGCACCGTGCCGAGAATGAACAGCGCGATGTTCACCGTGTACGTGGTGATGGAGACTGCCCAATCTTCCCACGCCGTGCCCGCGCCGCTCGTACGTATGATGAGGTTGCGGACAAAGATGCCGAGACCCGTCGTGCCGCCCATCGACAGGTTGTTGGGAATGATGAAAAATGCCGACGCGCCCGCGGCAAGCATATTGCCGAGCACGATGATGACGGCGTACAGCAAAAATTTGGTGACTTGGCGGCGCGTGGGTCTTTGGAATTTGGGGAGAGTGAGTTTCATATGTTCCTCGCGCCGATATTATAACACCCCGCCCCCGCTTTTGCAAGCGGAAACGGAGAAGTTTGCGGGGGAAATTATGCGGTGCGCGAGATATGAAAGACGGACTTCGTTTTTCGGGATTCTTCACCCCCTTCCCGCGTCCTGCCCCGCAGGGGCAGGACGCGGGAAGGGGGTGAAGAATGACGCGGTAGCCCGAGGCAGGGCAGAATGACGCGCGGGCGTAAGCGGGGCAGAATGACGCGGTGAAAAGACGGGCGAGAGAAAGGCGGCGCCGCGAATGCGGCGCCGCCAATGGCTTTCTGCAAAAATCAGAATGTACGGACATTGCAGTCTGCGGTGGATCTCAAAATCAAAAGCCGCAGAAATGACTGCCTGCGGAAATCAATAGCCGCAGATGTTGCAGCCCGTGCTGAACGGGCCGAGGGCGTACTGCTGGGCGTAGTACACGTCGAAGCCGTAGCCGTTGTTATTGCAACCGCAACCGTTGTTGC
The DNA here is from genome assembly GCA_947628675.1 of uncultured Clostridia bacterium. Lineage (GTDB taxonomy): Bacteria > Bacillota > Clostridia > Christensenellales > Borkfalkiaceae > Gallimonas. Next base: position 108,664 of record CANRAR010000003.1, on the reverse strand, counting down.
CGCTATTGCATCCGCAGCCGCTCTGGAACAGGTTATTCACGGCGCTTGCAACACCGTAACCGCCGTTGTTTCCGCAGCCGCAGCCGCTGTTGCCGTTGTTACAGCCGCAACCGTTGTTGCCGCTGCGGGAATTGGGACACGTGAAGAGATTATCGAGCGCGTTGGCGATCCCGCAGAAAAAGGATTGACAGCATTGACACATTGTTTGATACCTCCGTCGTAAAATACGGTTTTGCCGTTACCCCATTTTATGCGGCAAAAAAATTGCGTGTGTATGAAAATTTTTCCGCCGTGCTTGCTTTTTTATGCGCCGTATGGTAGAATGGAAATCGCCACACAACTTCATACTAACTACCGAACGAATATACCTGGCATAGGTGTATCCTTTTTTCCGTGCGGTTTAGTATGCTTTGCCGATATATCGGGAGTTGTGTGGCAACAATCGAGGGATACGATATGCGGGCGTCCCTTGGTTGGACGCCCTTATTTTTTGCCCGCGATTTTACGGAGGTAACCTATGCACAAATGTACAAATTGCGGGACGGAGTTTGAAGGGAAATTCTGCCCCGAATGCGGCACGAAATGGGAGAGCGGAGAGGCGGCTGCCTATGGGCGAACCCCCTCCCCTACCCCTCCCCCTTACGCAGGGGGAGGGCAAGAAACAGAGGCGGCGGACTGCGTTCAGGGGAAGATACACTCGGCTCCTGCGGAGCCTCGGTATGAGGAGACTCTCGAAAGAGACGCAGAGAGCGCGGCGGCTTCTGCGGAGCCTCGGCATGAGGAGTCTCCCCGAGAGACGGCGACGCCCAAGCAAACGCGCAATCAGGCGGCGTTCTTCAACGAAAAACGGCTGAAACTCTGCTATCGGCTTTCGGCGATCGTCCCCCTTGCCCTCTGCGGGCTGTTTTCCTTCCTCGTGTTTCTATTCTGCCTCGCGCCCGCCGCGAAGATAAACGACGTCCTCTTCGGCACGGGAAGCGCCTCCATGGGGAGCGTGTACGACCTTGCAGACGCCTCTTCCTCTTCGGTGCTCGCCTTTGCCGCCATCGGGCTGGCGGTCTGCGCCGTCGGGTTTGTATTCCTCTTTGTGAAGCCGCTCGCGTGGCGAAACATTTCGCAGACAAAACTGCCCGTTTCGGACGCCGTGCCGTGGCTGTTCCAAGCCGTGTGGCTCGGCGCGTTCGCCTCGGCGTGTGCCATCTGCGCCGACGTCAACAAGACGGACGGCGGCATGGGCGTCTTTTCCGTGGGCGCAGGCCCTATCCTCATCATCGTATTTGCCCTTCTGTTCGGGCTTCTCGCGGCGGGCATTCAGGCCGTGCGCATTGTGCTTGCGAGAAAGTTCCCCGCTCTTGCCGAGGAGGAGAACGAACGGCGGGAAGCGCTCAAAGCAAGATACGCAAAACCCGCCCCCGAAACGCCTGCCTTCTCTGCGGAGCAGAGCGAGATGCTCGCCCGTGCGCGCATGGTCGTGCGGATGCCATGGATCATCACGGCTGTTCTCCCCTTTGTCTTAGTTCTCGGCTTTATGATGGCCTTCGTCGGCAGCCTCGGCAGCGGAGGGCTTGGAGGCTTTTCCGTGCTCCCGATGATGCTCATACTCTTGGCTGTGTGCGTGGGGGTATTTCTTTTCTCGTTCCGGGCGTTATTCTCCAAAAAAGCGCTGTCGCCCAAGGTGTTGTTCCGCAAGGGCGAACTTGCTCCCGAACAATTCTTTGAAAAAAAGCGAGGCTGGATGATCGCCACCGCCGTACTTTCCGTCATTTTGGCTCTTACCGGCATTGCCGTCATGATCGCCCCCGCGGCCGTAGTCGGTTCGGCAAACGGATATTCCGCCGTCGGCCGCGCGGGTTTGCAGGTCGGCGGAACGGCAAACTATATTATCATGTGTGTCGCGGTCGTCGTTGGCCTGCTGATGGTCACGGGCTTTACCGTTCTTGCAGTGCTCGCCGTAAAAAATGCCATCTATTGCAAGAAATTTGCGGAAGGGACAGAGGACTACCCCGAATATACGGAGGCGCCCAAGCAATTCCTCCGCGACCTTCCCCTCGCACCCCTGCCTGTTCCCGTGCGCCATGCGCGGGGTGGTTGGCTGACGGGGGCTGTCATATGCGTCCTCGTCGCCGCGATCGCCATGGGCGCGATGGCGGGCACGAATATCTTCTCCGCGGGAAAACTCAATAAAATCGAAATGGGTGCCTCGCAGTACCGCGTGATGGACGTCCTCGGCAGTACGCGCTTTGAAGAGCCCGGGGAATGGGATTACATTTCGGACAACGCCGTCTCCCTCATCGAGCGGCAGCAGGAGTTAGAGGTCGAACTCGTCGCCGCGCTCGCCGAGGGGGACACGGAGCGCATTGAGAGGCTCACCGCGGAGTCCGAAAAACTTGCGGAAGAGGCAAAGACCATGAAGTATCGCACCATCCGCGTGGTGTTCGACGCCGAGGAGACGGTGACGCGCATCGAAATGTTTACGGGGGAGCGGAGCGCGGTCATTGAAAACAGCAAAAACCGCAGTGCCGCAAAGGCGACGCTCTCCCCCGCGCGTGTCCCGCTTGACGACCTTATGACGGGGACGGCGGAGATCACATATTCGGCGAAATTCGATGACGGAAGTTATGTGCGGACGCGCCTCGGCGCCGCGGAGGTGTTTTCGGACGAATACCACAATGACCCTACGAGCATCGACAAGGCGGGAACGTACTATTTGAAGTGGACGGATAGTTTCGGCGACTGCACCGCCGTTCTGCAAGTGACTTAAATCGGCAAAAGGATAGAAAAGCGCCGCCGCGAACGAGTTCGCGGCGGCGCCTATTTTTTGGTATAAAACTCTTGACAAATACCTATCATATAATTATAATATAATTATGGAAGAGATACGGTTCGAGTGGGACGAACATAAGAACGAAATCAATAGGACGAAGCACGGCGTCTCGTTTGAAGAGGCAAAGACGGTTTTCTACGATGAAAATGCGCTGATCATTGATGACCCCGAACATTCCGCCGAAGAAGAAAGATTTATTATTTTGGGAATGAGCAGTCGGGCAAATCTGTTGATCGTCTGCCATTGCTATCGGGAAGCGGACAGTGTGATCCGCATCATATCTGCCCGCAAAGCCACGAAGAACGAGACGAATGCTTATTTAGGGAGGTAAAATGATGAAAGAAGAATACGATTTTTCCAACGCAAAGAAGAACCCCTATGCGGGAAGGCTCAAACGGCAAATCACCATCAATCTCGATGCGGACGCCGTGGAATACTTCAAATCGCTTGCCGAAGAGCACGGGATCCCCTATCAGACGCTCATCAATCTCTATCTTTCCGATTGCGCCAAAAAGAAGAAGGTGCCCTCTATTACTTGGTCTTGATGAAAATATGCGTAAAAATTTTGCCGCCGCGGACGTGTCCGCGGCGGCGTTTTGTAGATTTTTGAATTGGCGTATCCCGTGCTACTAGTCGTATTCCGAGTTGCTTGGCTATTCCGCAATTACTTCGCGTATTCGACGCTGCGGAATTCGCGGATGACGTTGACCTTGATCTGACCGGGGTATTCGAGTTCCGCCTCGATCTTCTTGGCGATGTCCTTGGCGAGGAAGATGGCCTTGGCGTCGTCGATCTGCTCGGGCTTGACGATGACGCGCACCTCCCTGCCCGCCTGAATGGCGTAGCACCGCTCGACCCCGCGGAAGCCCGCGCCGATCTGTTCGAGCCGCTCCAAGCGCTTGACGTAGCCCGCGCCCGTTTCCCGTCTTGCGCCGGGACGCGCGCCCGAGATGCCGTCCGCCGCCTGAATGAGCACCGCCTCGATGGTCTTGGGTTCGACGTCGCCGTGGTGCGCCATGATGGCATTGACGATCATCGCGTTTTCCTTGTACTTCTTGGCAAGGTCTGCGCCGAGTTGGATGTGGGTGCCCTCCTGCTCGTGATCGACGGCCTTGCCGATGTCGTGCAGAAGACCCGCGCGCTTGGCGAAGTTGACATCCAGCCCCAACTCCTGTGCCATGAGCCCCGCGAGTTGGGCGACTTCGATGGAGTGACGGTAGACGTTCTGCCCGTAACTCGTGCGGAATTTCAGCCGCCCGATGAGTTTGATGAGTTCGGGGTGCAGCCCGAAGATGCCCACCTCGAACATGGCGTTCTCGCCCGCGGCTTTGATCTGCTGATCGAGTTCCTTGGTGACCTTTTCCACCGTCTCCTCGATGCGGGCGGGGTGGATGCGGCCGTCGGAGATGAGTTTTTCGAGGGTGAGGCGGGCGATCTCCCTTCTGACGGGGTCGAAGCCCGAAAGGAGGACGACTTCGGGCGTATCGTCGATGACGAGTTCGATGCCCGTGGCGTTCTCGATGGCGCGGATGTTCCTGCCCTCTCTGCCGATGATGCGCGCCTTCATATCGTCGTTGGGCAGCGGCACGACGGAGACCGTCGTCTCCGAGGCGTGGTCGGATGCGCACCGCTGAATGGCGAGCGAGATGATGTTTTTGGCGTTCATCTCCGCCTCGTCCTTGGCCTGCTGTTCGAGGTTGCGCACCTCAAGCGCACAGTCGCGGCGGGTCTCATCCAAAATTTCCTCGGTGAGTTGCTTTTTCGCCTCTTCCTTGGTGAGTTGGGAGACCTTTTCGAGTTCCGCCACCATGAGTTCGTGCTGGCGGGAGACCTGCTCCTGCACCTTTTGCACTTCCTCGAGTTTTTGGTTGACGTTTTGAAGGCGGGCGTCCAAGGATTGCTCCTTGCGCGCAAGGTCGTTCTCTTTCTTTTCGAGAATGTCCTCCTGCCGGTTGAGACGGGCCTCCGTGCGCTGCAATTCGGCGCGCTTCTCCTTCGTCTCCTGTTCGAACTCGCTCCTTCTCTTGAAATCCTGCTCCTTCGATTCTGCGTTTGCTTCCCGCTTTAACTGCTTGCACTCCGTCTCCGCATTTTTCAGCATTTCCTCGACGCGCTTTTGCGTTTCGTCGAGTTTCTTTGCGGACCTTTGTTTGGAAATCTTTTTCAGAACCAACCACGTCACGACGACCGCTACCGCCGCGCCCAAAATAGGCAGCACGACGAAGAGCGAGATCGCCAACGCGTTATCTACGAGGAGCAGGTTTGCGATGTTGTTCATACAAACCTCCTCATAAATTGAATTTCGACATCTATCCTTTCACTGCCCGCGGGGGACAGGATTCGGCATTGTCCGCAATCATTATACAGGATTTGGGGCAAGATGTCAAACGCTTGGCGATAGGGTTGGGAAATTTCCCAAAGAATTTTGCGGACAATATGGAACGCGCCTCCATGGCAAATGCAGCGGCGGCGCGTGAGCGGATGAGGAATGCGGTTTCCCCCTCCCGAGGGTGCCTATATGAAAAAGCGGGGCGCGCCCCGCTTTTCCGGATGTTTTTTATTTGAAGATCTCTTCGCCGTTGGTTTCGATGACCTTTTTGTAGAACCATGCGCTCTTTTTGGGGGTGCGCTCCAGCGTTTCGGGGTCGAAGTGCACGATGCCGAACTTCTTGGAGAAGCCCTCCGTCCACTCGTAATTGTCGTAGAACGTCCAATAGAAGTAGCCCTCGACGGGCACTTCCTGCGCCGCGCGGTGCAGTTCCCGAAGGTAGCGCTTCAAGAAATCGATGCGGCTGTCGTCGTTGATCTCGCCGTTTACATCCTTCCACTCCGCGAGGGCGACGCCGTCCTCCGTGTACACGACGGGGAGCCCGTAGCGCTCGTAGATGAACTTGGGCCCGTAGTACATGACCGAGGGAAAGACGTTCCAGCGCATATCCGTCTTGGGGACGGCGGGCGAGGGGGTGAGATAGACGGGCTTGCCGCCCTCCTCCTTCACGGGGTTGCCCGAATAGGTGTTGAGCCCGCAAAAATCGAGTTTGCTCTTGATGATCTTCAAGTCCTCTTGGGGCGGAACGAAGCCGTTTTCCTTGAACCACGCGAGAAAGTCTGCGGGGTATTCCCCTTTGAGGAGCGGGTCGAGCCAAAGCGCGGGGCAGCCGAAATCGTTGTGGCAAGCAAACGTCTCGCGGCGGGCGATCTCCACATCGCGCTCCGTTGCGGGGATTGCCGGCCAATACGCCTGCGCGGTGCCGATTTTGATGGGATGGGGGCAGGTTTTTCGCAAGATTTTCTCCGCCTTGCCGCAGGAGAGGAGCACGTTGTGGGCGACGCGGGCGACGTCGCCGACGGGCAGTTTCAAAAACGGCGCGTGACCCGCCGTGAAGTGCCCCAGCCCGACGAAGCACTCGGGTTCGTTGATGAGAATGAAGTGCGTGACATACTCGCCGAAGAGTTCTCCGCACACCTTGGCGTAATTTTCAAACCAATCCGAACTTTCGGGATTGAGCCAGCCGCCCTTCAAATAGAGGGCGTAGGGATAGTCCCAGTGGAAGAGGGTGACCCACGGCTCGATGCCCGCAGATTTCAGTTCCTTGAAGAGGTTCAGGTAGAAATTTTTGCCCGCTTCGCTCACCCTGCCGACGCCCTCGGGAATGAGGCGCGCCCAGTTGATCGACATACGGTACGCCTTGATGCCGAGTTTTTTCATGAGGGAGACGTCCTCTTTCCACTTGTGGTAGTGGTCGCACCCAATGTGCCCCTTGTGCCCCTCGAACACGCGGCCGGGGGTGGCGGAGGCGACGTCCCAGACGCTCAAACCCTTGTCGTCCTCGTACGTACCGCCCTCAATTTGGTAGGACGCCGTGGCGACGCCCCATGCGAAATTTTTAACAAATGACATATGCGTTTTTCTCCTAAAACTGACAGCGTTTAAGCATTTTCAGAGATTTTCCGCCTCTTCGAGCCAGAGCGTGGCGGAGGCATCGGAGGGCATCCGCAGGTCGGCGCGGGGCGAGAGTGACACCGAGCCCACCTTCACGCCGTCGGGCACACAGTTGCGCTTGAACTGCTGGGCGAAAAACCGCCTGTAAAAGACGACGAGCCACTTTTTGAGCGTCGCCCGATCGTACTTTCCCGCAAAGGCGCGCTCGGCGAGGTACAGCGTTTTGGCGGCGCCGTCGCCGCGGCGCAAGAAGCGATAGAGGTAGAAATCGTGCAGTTCGTAGGGGCCGATGAGATCCTCCGTCTTCTGCGCGATGTTGCCCGCCTCGTCGGGCGGGAGAAGTTCGGGGGAGATCTCCGTATTCAGCACCCCCTTCAAGACGACCTCCGCCCTGCCGCCGAGGCGCTCCGCCTCTGCGAGCACCAAATACCTGACGAGCGTCTTGGGCACCGAGCAGTTGACGGCGTACATACTCATATGGTCGCCGTTGTACGTGCACCAGCCGAGGGCGAGTTCACTTAGATCCCCCGTGCCGACGACGAGCCCGCCCGCATCGCCCGCGAGATCCATGAGGAGCATGGTGCGGTAGCGCGCCTGTGCGTTCTCGTAGGTGGTGTTCAGTTCGTCGGGGTCGTGCCCGATGTCCTTAAAGTGCTTTAAGACAGTCTGCGAGATACCTATCTGCCTCTGCGTGACGCCGAGCGCCTGCATGAGCGCGGTGGCGTTGTTCTTGGTCTTGACCGTGGTGCCGAAGCCCGGCATGGAGACGGCGAGAATGTCCTCGCGCGGCTTTTTGAGAAGGTCGAACGCGCGGCAGGTGACGAGCAGGGCGAGCGTACTATCCAGCCCGCCCGAGATGCCGAGGACGGCCGTGCGCGCATGGATGTGCGAGATGCGCCTTGCGAGCGCGTGTGCCTGTATCTCGAGGATGCGCTCGGCGCGCTCCCGCCTCGCCCCTTCCTCGTGCGGAACGAAGGGCGCGGGGTCGATCTTGCGGAGCGTGAGGTCTCCCTCCGTGACGAAGGAGGCGTCCAGCCAATCTTCGGTGTCGGGATCGGCGCGGAAGGTGGTGAGTTTTCTGCGCTCCGAGAGGAGAAAGCCGACGTCCGCTTCCGCCTCGCACACTTCGCCCGAGAAGGGCATACTCTCGGCGAGGCAGACGCCGTTTTCATACACCATGTTGTTGCCCGCAAAGACCATATCCGAGGTGGATTCGCCCTCGCCCGCGTCGCAGTAGACGTAGGCGCAGACGTTCTTGCCAGACTGCGCGGCGAGAAGTTTATGGCGGTACTCTCTTTTTCCCACCGTCTCATCGGAGGCGGAGAGGTTGACGATGATCGCCGCCCCCTTTGCCGCGAGCCGTACGGAGGGCGGTTCGGGCGCCCAGAGATCTTCGCAAATTTCACAGCCGACGGCGATCTCGGGGTGCGCCTCGTCCCGGAATACGAGTTCGGCAGAGAGATACGCGCCGTCGTCCTCCTCGCTGCCGAGGCGGTGCCACGACGCGCCCTCGGGTGCAGGCGAAAAATAGCGCGCTTCGTAGAACTCGTTATAGTTGGGAATGTGGGTCTTGGGGACGAAGCCCTTGACCTCGCCGTCGGAGAGCGCCGCGGCGCAGTTGTAGAGTTTGCCGTCATGCGCGAGCGGAAGCCCGACGAAGACGAGCATAATTTTGCCCTTCGTCGCCTCGGCGACCCGCTTCAAGGCGGAAAGACAGCCCTCTAAAAGCGTCTGTTGCAGGAAGAGGTCGCCGCAGGTGTAGCCCGAGAGGGAGAGTTCGGGAAAGACCAAGATCTCGGTGCCCTTTTCGGCCTGCGCTTCGATAACTTCGATGATCTTTTGTGCGTTGTAGGCGGGATCCGCGACTTTGAGCGCGGGACTTGCCGCCGCAACTTTTATAAATTGATGTTTCATAGACTGATTGACTGATTGATAGAGCCCCACCCCCGTCTCTCCGAGACACCCCCATTGCGGAGAAAGGCTCCACATATCATAGGTCGCCTTTCCCGAAAGCCTCAAGGAAGGCTCCCGTGGAGGGGGCAGGGGGAGGGTGCTATCGTTTCGCCGAGCTACTGCACGGCGAAACTTGGTGCGAGGCGGGTTCCCCGCCGCTGCACACCCCCATTTGGCACCCTACGGGAGCCTTAATGACGAGATAAGCGAATATTGAGATAGGGTAAATATCCCATACACGCTACATTCTTCGCAAAAAATATTTTCCGTAGGAAAAGATTTTTTGCGAAATTTACTCCTCGCTCCCCGCCACTTCGTCTACGGAGGCGCCCTTGGCGGCGAGCCTGATCTTTTCCATCATCTCCTGCATCTGCTCGGGGTTGTCCTTCAAGTACTGGCGCAGTTTTTCCCTGCCGTTGGCAATTTTATTGTCCTCGTAGCTGAACCACGCGCCGCTCTTTTTGATGACGTCGTACTGAACGCCCAAATCGATGACGCAGCCCTCCTGCGAGATGCCCTCGCCGTACATGATATCGAACTCCGCCTGACGGAAGGGCGGCGCGAGTTTGTTCTTGACGACTTTGGCGCGGGTGCGGTTGCCCGCGGCTCCGCCCGCCTCCTTGAGAATGTCCGTCTTTCTGACGTCAATGCGGATGGAGGCGTAGAATTTTAAGGCCTTGCCGCCGGGGGTCACTTCGGGATTGCCGAACATCACACCCACCTTCTCGCGGAGTTGGTTGATAAAGACGACGCACGTCTTGCTCTTGTTGACGATGGCGGTGAGTTTGCGGAGCGCCTGCGACATGAGGCGGGCTTGAAGCCCTACGTGGCTATCCCCCATATCCCCCTCGATCTCCGCCTTGGGCGTGAGCGCCGCGACGGAGTCCACGACGATGATATCGACCGCCGAGGAGCGCACGAGGGCATCGACGATGTCGAGGGCCTGCTCGCCCGTATCGGGCTGGGAGACGTATAGATCGTCCAAATTCACCCCCAAATGTTTGGCATATACGGGGTCGAGGGCGTGTTCGGCATCGACAAACGCCGCAATGCCGCCCGCCTTCTGCGCTTCGGCGACGGCGTGGAGGGCGACCGTCGTCTTGCCCGAGGATTCGGGGCCGTAGATCTCGATCATCCTGCCGCGGGGGAAGCCCCCGATGCCGAGCGCGAGGTCGAGGGAGAGGCAACCCGTGGGGATGACCTCGATATCCGTGTTGCCCGCGTTCTCGCCGAGTTTCATGATGGCGCCCTTGCCGTAAGCCTTTTCGATCTGCGCAAGGACAGCGTCCAGTGCCTTCAACTTTTCTTCGTTCATGTATCTTCTCCTTATTGGTTTTTTTCGCTAAATTTTATCGGGAAGCGGCTTTTCCGTCAGCACCTTCAAGGCGTGGAAGAGCGCCAGATTTATCGCCGTCTCCGTGATGGTCTCCCTGTCCCCCGCGAGGCGGTGGCAGAAAACCTTCACCTGCTCCCTTGTTCCCACGGCGAGGTAGCAAAGGCCTACGGGATCGGAGCCGACGGGGTCGGGACCCGCGACGCCCGTCGTTGCGATGGAGACATCGCAGTTTCCCTGCACGATGAGCCCCGCCGCCATCTCGTACGCCGTCTCGCCCGAGACCGCACCCTTGCTCCGGATCGTCTCTTCCCTGACGCCGAGCCGCGCGATTTTGGACGCGCCGTCGTAGGTATTCAAGCCCTCGAAGTAGACCTTGCTCGCGCCCGGCACCCGCACGATGGCGCGCCCAACGCCGCCGCCCGTGAAACTCTCCGCCGTGGAGAGTTTGAGGCGGTGCAGTTTGAGCGCCTCGACGAGTTGTTCGGCGGGCGTAACGTCCGCCATGGCATACAGGTGGGGCGCAAGCCCCTCGGCGAGGATGCGGACGACTTCATCCGCCGTCATCTTGGGGGTTGCGGCGTCGTAGATGACCTCCACCTTCCCGCAGCCGTACTTCTCGCTCGCGTGGAGGGCGAGTTTGCCGCCCGCCACTTCCTCCGCGCGCGCGACGGCCTCCAAGACCTCCTTGGCGGGCGCGCCCACCGTGCGCAGGACGACGCGGCTGTACATATTCTTGCGGCGGGCGTCGATGCGGGGCACGACCTCCGTGCGCACGATCTCCGCGCCGCGCGCCCCCGCGGGGAGCACGGCAATGAGGCACCGCTCGGTTTCGAGGAGGTACTCGCTCTCGGGCGACCCTCCCGAAACGGAGACGGCGACCTCGCGCACCGCGACCATGAGGGCGGGGTCGCACACGGCGAACACCCCCTCGCACTCGTCCGCCATGCGCGTGAGCGCCGCCGTCACCGACGAGGGCGCGTCGTAGGGCAGAATTTCCACGCCGTCCAAAAAGACGCCGCCCGCAAGCAGCGCGTCCGTCACGGCGGGGAAATCCACCGAGAGGACAGGATTTTTCTTGTCATAGAGCACAAGCGCGGCGTACTTCACGGGTTCGCGTTCTCCTCTTCCGCGGGCGCTTCTTGCTCCGAAACTTCCGCAGTCTCCTCTTTTGCCGAAACCGCCGCAGTCTCCTCTTTGAGCACTTGCCTGTTCTTCACGATGTAGTTGACGCCCGATATAACGGTGAGAATTGTCGCAAGTAGCAGGAGCGCATAGCCGATGGCGCACCCCGCGATGCAGCCCTTCTCCCCGAGGAAGGACATGGTGATAAGCAGTGTGGGAATGGCGAGATCCTGCGTGACCGTCTTGATCTTGCCCAGTTTATCGGCGGCGAGCACGAGCCCCCGCTCCACCGCGATGAGGCGGAAGCCGCTGACGATGAGTTCGCGCGCCAAGATGAGCGCGACGCAGATGCCCGCAACGACGATGCCCCAATCCGCGAAGCCGCCGTAGGAGAACACCCACGGGCGGGTGAGCATCAGAATGAACGCCGTAGAGACGAGCACTTTATCGGCAATGGGGTCGAGAAACTTCCCCATATTGGTGACGAGGTGATACTTTCTTGCAATGTGGCCGTCCAGAAAATCCGTGAACGCCGCGAGCAAAAACACGAGCGCGGAGACGAGTTCGTGATAGGGAAATTCGACGTAGAAAAACACGACGAACACGGGGATCATGCAAATTCTTGTGAGCGTAATTTTGTTGGGTAAATTCATGTTATTCCTCCACGGTGTGGCCGAAGAGATCGTAGGTCTCTGCGCGGTCGATATGTACCTTGTAAGTTTTCCCCTCCTCCGCCCGCGGCGCGGTGAAGAAGGTATTGCCGTCAATTTCGTAGGCTTGGAAATACGCCCTCCCGGCGAAGCACTGCCTCCCGTCGTCGATGCCGTCGCAAATGGCGGTGAGCGTCCTCCCCACAAATTTTTGCAGTTTGGCGGCGGAAACGCCCGCCTGCTTTTCGTAGAGTTCCCGCACCCAGCGCTTTTTGGTGGAGGGGTGCACCTGCCCCGGAAGACGGTAGGCGGGCGTATCGGGCTCGCGCGAGTAGGCAAAAAAGCCGCAATTTTCGAGTTGCGCCTCCTCCAAGAAGGCGAGAAGCGCCCTGTGCTCCTCCTCCGTCTCCCCGGGGAAGCCCGCAATGAACGTGGAGCGGATGGCGATCTCGGGCACCGCCGCGCGCAGTTTTTGAAAGAGAGCGAGATATTCCTCCCGCGAGCCCCGCCGCCCCATGCGCTTCAAGATCGCATTCTCCGAATGTTGGAGCGGAATATCGAGGTACTTCAAAAGTTTGGGGTTGGTTTTCAGTTCTTCGATGAGGTCGTCTGTAATCGCCTCGGGATAGCAGTAGAGGAGGCGGATGTGGCGGATATTTTCGAGGGCGGAAAGGCGGCGGATGAGTTCGGTGAATAAATTTTCGCCGCCGTCCTCGCCGTAGCGCGTCGTATCCTGCGCGACGAGCACGAGTTCCTGCGTCTCACCCAAGGAGCGCGCCTCCTCTACGAGTTCCTCCATGGGGTACGAAATGTACTTGCCCCGTATTTTGGGAATGAGGCAGTAGGTGCAGTGATTGAAACACCCGTCTGAGATCTTGAGATACTTTATATGCGACGGCGTGGAGACGTACCGCTTTGCGCCGAACGCGTTGCCGCAACCGACGGCGTTGACGCGCTCCCCCGCATACGCCCGCTCGAGGGCGGGGAAGAGTTCGGAGACATCCCCCACGCCCAAGAAGACGTCGGCCTCCGTGAGGGCGGGGTACAGTTCCCCGATGAATTTTTGCGGCAGGCAGCCCGTGACGACGATCTTTTCGAGTGCGCCGCCCCTCTTCTCGTTGGCCTCCAAGACGGCGCCTATGGACTCCTCGCGCGCCGCATTCAAAAAGGCGCACGTGTTGACGACGACGACCTGCGCGCGGGAGATGTCGTCGGTCAATATATGGCCGCGGCGGATAATTTCGCCCATGAGGCGCTCCGCGTCCACGCGGTTCTTATCGCACCCGAGCGAGATGACGCCGAAAACCTTCTTCTGCATCAGTTGATGCTCCCGTACTTGGCTTCAAATTCTTCCTGCGTCATGAGCACTTCGCGCGCCTTCGCCTTGCCGTCGAAGGGCGAGATGTACCCCATCGCCTCCATCCATTCGATGATCTTGCCCGCGTGGTTGTACCCCACCGAGCACTTCCTCTGGATGAGGGAGATGGACGCCTGCCCGAGTTTTACGACGATGCCGAGCGCGCGGATGTACTGCGGGTTGGCGGAGCCGTCATCCTCGTCGCCGCCGCCCTCGCCCGCGGACGCACCGGGGCTGTTGATGAAGGAGGCGACGTTCTCATCGAAATACGCCTCGTTGTTCGCCTTGATGTCGTCCACGACGGCCTGTACCTCCGCCGAACTCAGGAAGGCTCCCTGTACGCGCAGGCAGTTGAACATCCCCTCGGTGCGGAAGAGCATATCGCCGTTGCCGAGCAGTTTCTCCGCGCCCGATTCGTCGAGAATGGTGCGCGAGTCCACTTCCTGGATGACGCGGAAGGCGAGCCGCGTGGGGAGATTCCCCTTGATGACGCCCGTGATGACGTCCACCGACGGGCGCTGGGTGGCGATGACGAGGTGGATGCCCGCGGCGCGCGCCTTTTGGGCGAGCCGCTGGATGCGCTCTTCGATGTCCTTCTTGGCGACCGACATGAGGTCGGCAAGTTCATCGACGACGATGACGATCTTGGCAAGTTTCGCCTCGTCCTCGGTGCGTACGCTGTTGTATTCGTCCACATTGCGGACGGTGATGTGCTGCTCGCGCGTCTTCTGCTCGAAGAGGCGGTACCTCCTTTCCATCTCCTCGATCGCCCAGCGGAGGGCGGTGACCGCCTTCTGCGCGTCGGCGATGATCTCGTTGATCATGAGGTGGGGAAGCCCGTCGAACACGGCAAATTCCACCTTCTTGGGGTCGATGAGAATGAGGCGAAGATCCTCGGGCGAGTACTTGCAGATGAGGCTGATGAGCATCGCGTTGAGGCAGACCGACTTGCCCGAGCCCGTAGAGCCCGCAACGAGCAGGTGCTTCATCTTGGCGATGTTGCCGCAGACGTTCTTGTTCTCGACGTCCTTGCCGATGACGAACATCAAAGAGCCCTCTTTGGCGTTCTGGTATTCCTCCGCCTGCAATACCGACTTGATGCCCACGGTGGCGCGGTGCACGTTGGGGACTTCGATGGAGATGGCGCCCGACATATTGTTGGCGTACATATTGACGCCGTCGCGCGCATGGAGGCGCATGGCGATCTCGGCGTCGCGCTTGATGACGGTGCCCACCGTGATGTTGCGGGGAATATCGATATCGTACCGCGTCACGGCGGGGCCCGTGGTCACCTTTACGACCTCGGCATCCACCTTGAAGCCCGCGAGCGTATCGACGATGATGGACGTATTCCGCTCGATCTCGTCCTCCTGCATGGTGACGCTTCCGTCGTACTCCATGAAGTTCTCCGTGCTCGGACGGACGTATTCGCGGTAGATGTGCCTTGCGGGCGGCTGGGGCGCGGCGGGCGGAGGCGTGGGCATACGGGACGCGGGCTCCGAAGCAAAATCGTCCTTTATTTCGCGGCGGACGCGTTCGCGCGCGGGCGCGGCGGGCTGTTCGGGCTCCTCGCGGTAGTCCCCTCCGTCGAATTCGTCGTCGTCGAAGAGTTCGGCGACGCCCCTCCGCATCTCGGAATCGAACACGCGGCTCTCGGGCGCGGGCTCCTCGTCCTGCGGCGCTTGGGGCTCCTCTGCGGGCGGCTCGGTGCGCCGCTCGAAGGGCAGCGGCTTCTCGACGGGCGTACGCTCGCCGAAGGAACGCGTGAAGAGGCTGCGGAACTGCGATTCCCTGTCCTCCTCGCGGGGCTCCTCCTCGGGCTGCCCGGGTGCGGGCGCGGGTGCAAACCGCGAAGCCGCGGGCTGCTCATTCTCGGGCGCGAACCGCGAGGAAGCCGCAGGCTGCTCATTTTCGGGCGCGAACCGCGAGGAAGCCGCGGGCTGCTCATTTTCGGGCGCGAACCGCGAGGACGCCGCGGGCTGCTCGGGTTCGGGTGCAAACCGCGAGTGCGGCACGGGATTCTCCGCCGCGGGCGCATCGTAGACGTTGGGCTCGGAGGAGAACACCTGCGGCTCGACGTCGTGCGCATAGAAATCGCGGCGGGGGGCAGACGGCGCGGCGGGCGCTTCGGGCGCACGGTAGGAGGGCGTCTGCGTATAGTTGGCGTCGTAGTCCTCCTGCACGGGATAGGAATACCCGTCCGACGTGCGGGGGCGCTCCTCCGTGACTTTGCGCGGGAACGAAGGCCTCTCCCCCTGCGCCTCGGCAGCATAGCGCTCCGAATAGCCGCGCTCTTCGGGGCGGGCAGAGGGCTGTCCGCCGCCCTCCGGGGAGGTGCCGCGGTGGTTGAAGTAGGAATCTTTATCGTAGATGAGGTTGGTGCGGTAGTTCACGGCGGGGTCGTCGCCGAAGAGCAGTTCGCGGTTACGCGCTTGCGCATCGGCGCGGCTCTCATACTGCACGGGCGGCGCGGGATAGACGGGCGCCGTCTCTCTCGCCGAGGCGCGCGGGGCGCCGGGCAGTTCGGAAAAGGTGATGGCTCCGGGGTAGGGGCGCGTCCCCTCCGTGCGGGGCGCGGGGGCGCTCTCCTCGGGCGCGGGGCGGGATGCGCGGCGCGCCTTGGAGAAGGAGATGTACTTTTCGAGCGGCGTCAGGAGCAGCAGAAAGTACAGCGAAAGTGCGGTGAGAAGGGAGAATACGACGTACGCGCCCGCATCGGTGATGAGCGCGCAGATGGGATAGGCGACGATGCCGAAGATGACGCCCCCGCCCGTGCCGTTTGCGGCGCTCGTTTCGGCGGCATTCCAGCAGGCGGAAAGGTACGCGCCGTACGAGAGGCCGCGGTAGGGCGCGGTCGCCGTATGCACGATGAAAAAGACGCATACGATGAAGAGCCCGCCGCGCAAAAGCCACTTGCGCCCGAGGATGCTCTTCCCGAGCACGAGCCCGAGGGAGAGCAGCGCCACGATCAGAAGGAGCGGATAGACATTCAGCCCGAACACGCCCACGAAGAACGCCGTAATGGCGCGGCCGACGTCGCCGAACAGATACGGTCCCGTAACCACGATGAGAAAGGCGATCGCCGAGAAGAGGAGGAGCGTCATGCCCACCGTCTCCCGCGAGATCACCGATATTTTTTTCTCTTTTTGCTTGTCCTCTCCGCGCCCGAACCCGTTCACGATATTCCCTCCGTATGTCCCCATAGGGGACATCGCCTATTTTTTCATCATACAGTATAGCATTTCCAAACGAATTTTTCAATGGATTTACGGCACTTTTTCGCGGGATTTTGCAATTCTTCCCGCTTCCCCCTCCTACGCCGCGGAAAAAACAAAAAACCGCCCCCTCGCGGGACGGTATTTTTACTTTGAAAACGGCTCTATCGCCGCCTCTTCCCCTTATGGGACGGCATCTTCAATCACGGTCGAGAAAGCCGCATTCTCGTTCCCCCTCTCCGTTTGCGGGACGACATCTTCAATCACGGCAGAGAAATCCGCATTCTCGCCCCTCTCTCTGTTTTCGGGACGTCATCTTCAATCACGGCAGAGAAATCCGCATTCTCGTTTCCCTTCTCCGTTTGCGGAACGGCATTCTCACTCCAAAAACGCCTCACTCGCCTCACCCCCCTTCGGAACGGTATTTTCCCTTCAAAACGGCTCTCTCCCCCCTTCCCCCTGCGGGTCGGGAAAAATCGCACGGTCACACCATGCTCTCCAAAATCAGCTTATCGGCGACGAGCGCAATAAACTCGCTGTTCGTGGGCTTCTCCGTGCCGATGTAGACGCGCGCGCCGAAGATGGCGTTGACGGCGTCGATGCGTCCCCTGTTCCACGCGACCTCGATGGCGTGGCGGATGGCGCGCTCCACCTTGCTCGCCGAGGTATTGAACCGCTCGCCGATGATGGGATACAGCCCCTTCGTCACGTTGTTGATGATGTGGGGATCGTTCACCGCCATCTTGATGCCCTCGCGCAGGTAGTTATACCCCTTGATGTGCGGCGGGATGCCGATGGAGATGAAGATATTGGAGATGCGCTCGTCGAGGGAGGCGGGGCGGCGCCGCTCGAACTTCTCCCGCCCCGCGGCGAGTTCGGGACCCGCCGAAAGTTCCATGGCGCGGCCGCCCACGATCTCCGCCGCGACTGGCTTCATGAAGTAGTAACGCGCCCCGAGCGCGATGGCGCGGTTGATGATGGCATCATCCGAGAAGTTGCCGAGCACGATGAAATCTGTCTTCCTGCCGCTGCGCTTGGCGTCCTCGAGAACGCCGAACCCGTCCACGTTTTTGAGGAACAGGCTGAGGATGGCAACGTTCGGCGCGAACTTTTCGAGGAGTTTGATCCCCTCCTCGCCGTCGCCCGTCACGCCGCAGACTTCGCAGTCCTTCTGCGTGGAAAAATACCCCGCGAGTTCGCCCGCAAACGCCTCGTTGCTTTCCAAAATCAAAATTCGTTTCATAATGTTTTCCGCCTTTTTTTGAGAGTAATCGCATTATAATACACGAATTTGCATTTGTAAAGTCATTTTTGTACAAAATTCAAAAATTATTTTACAAAATTCATCGATTTTTGTACAAAATTGTCGAAAACGTTTCCCGGCACAAAAAACGGACGCCGCGCCGCGCCCCTTTTCCCCCTAAAAACTCCCCCTTTTCCTCTGATAAATCCCCCTTCCTCATACCGAGCCGCGCGCCCGTCCTCTTCTGCGGACGGGCGCGCGGCGAGTGTATCTTCCCCCCAACGTAGTCCGTCTCGCCCGCGCCCGTTTCCCCGCGCTTGTCCTACCGCGTCATTCTGCCCCGCGCTCGGGTCACCGCGTCATCCAGCCCCGCGCTCGGGTCACCGCGTCATTCTGAGCGTAGCGAAGAATCCCGAACAACGAAGTCCGACCCCCGCGCTATAAATATGTCATTTCGAGCGTAGTCGAGAAATCTTACCTTATTTTATCCCCCTCCCCGCGCCTTTTGCGCGGGGAGGGGGACACAGGGGGAGGGGCGTTTGGGGGCGAACTTCTGTTACGAAGCGTTTACGAGGTCGAGATATTCGTCGAAGGTGACGTTCTTGTCGAACGTCTTCGTCCTGCCCAGCACTATGATGCGGTTGCACACGGTGTTCATGAGTTCCTGGTCGTGCGAGGTGAGGAGCATACAGCCCTTATACGCCACGAGCCCGTTGTTGAGCGCGGTGATGCTCTCCAGGTCGAGGTGGTTGGTGGGCTCGTCGAAGATGAGGAAGTTCCCGCCCTCGAGCATCATCTTGGCGAGCATACAGCGCACCTTCTCGCCGCCCGAGAGGACTTTCGCCTCCTTCAAGGCCTCCTCGCCGGAGAACAGCATCCGCCCCAGCCAGCCGCGGAGGTATTCTTCATAATGGTCTTTGGAAAATTGCGAGAGCCACTGCACGAGGGTGAGCGAAACGCCCTCGAAGAATTCGTTGTTGTTGGTGGGGAAGTAGGAAGTTTGAATGGTCTTGCCCCACTTCACCGTGCCCGCGTCGGGCTCCTCCCTGCCCATCAAGATCTCATAGAGCATGGTGACGGAGGTGGACTTATCCGAGAGGATGCCGATCTTCTCCCCCTTCTGCACCGTAAAGGAAATGTTCTCGAAGTATCCCTTCTTGGTGAGATTTTCGACGGCGAGGATGTCGTTGCCGATCTCCCGCTCGAACTTGAAGTCGATGAAGGGATACTTGCGCAGCGACGGCTTGAAGTCGGAGATGGTGAGTTTTTCAAGTTCCTTCTTGCGCGAAGTCGCCTGCCGCGATTTACTTGCATTGGCGGCGAACCGCGCGATGAACTCCTTGAGTTCGGCGGCGCGCTGTTCGGCCTTCTTGTTGGCGTCGCGCTGCTGCCGCGCCATAAGTTGGGAGGTCTGATACCAAAAGTCGTAGTTGCCGAGGTACAGGTTGATCTTGCCGAAGTCCACGTCGCAGATGTGCGTACACACCTTGTTCAAAAAGTGCCTGTTGTGCGAGACGATGATGATGGTGTTCTCGAAGTCGAGAAGGTAGTTCTCGAGCCAGCGCACCGTCTTGAGGTCGAGGTTGTTGGTGGGTTCGTCGAGAAGGAGCACGTCGGGGTTGCCGAAGAGCGCCTGCGCGAGGAGCACCCGCACCTTCTGCTTGCCGTCGAGTTCCCCCATCGTGAGGTAGTGGTATTCGGAGGGGATATCGAGTTCGTTGAGGAGGGTCTGCGCCTCGCTCTCGGCCTCCCAGCCGCCGAGTTCTGCAAACTCGCTCTCGAGTTCGGCCGCCCGTACGCCGTCCTCCTCGGTGAAGTCGGCATGGGCGTAGAGGGCGTCCTTCTCGTCCATGATGCGCACGAGCCGCTCGTGCCCGAGCATCACGGTGCGGAGCACCGTCTCGAAGTCGTACTTGTTCTGGTTCTGCGCGAGCACGGACATCCGCTCGTTCTTATCGAGCACGACCTCGCCCTTGTTGGGCTCGATCTCGCCCGAGAGCACTTTGAGGAAGGTGGACTTGCCCGCGCCGTTCGCGCCGATGATGCCGTAGCAGTTCCCCTTGGTGAATTTTAAGTTGACGTCCTCGAAGAGTTTTTTGCTTCCGTATTGCAGACTGACGCCGTTTACCTGTAACATATCGCCCTCTTTGTTTGTATTTCATAGAGAATTATACCATATATTTGGGAACTTGGGCAAGCGTTTTGAACGGATTGACAAAAATCCCGCTTCGGATATAATAGAGGCATGAACGTTTTTTATACGCTGTATTGCAGAGCCCTCCATTTGGGGCTGAAAACCGTGTCGCCCCTCCTTCCCTACCGCGCACCCGAGGCGACGGATTATGGGGAAGTTGCCCGCTCGCTCGCGGAGGGCGGATACGGGCGCGTCCTCCTCGTGACGGGCAAGCGCGTCCGCGGGCACGGGCTTTTAGAGCCCCTGCTTTCCGCGCTCGAAGAGGCGGGAATTTCCGCGGAGATCTTCGACGACGTGCCCGCAAATCCCACGGTCTCCTGCGTGGAGGCGGCTCTCTCCCTCTACCGCAATGCAAACTGCGACTGCGTGGCGGCGGTGGGCGGCGGCTCCCCCATGGACTGCGCCAAGGGCGTGTGCGCGCGCATCGCCTCCCCCAAAAAACCGCTCGTCAAAATGCGGGGCGCGCTCCGTGTGAAGGGCAAGGTGCCGCCCCTTCTCGCCGTACCCACGACGGCGGGCTCGGGCAGCGAGGCGACGGCCGCCGCCGTCTTCACCGACGAAAAGACGCACGATAAATTCGCCGTGTTCTCCTTCAGGATCGTGCCGAAGTTCGTCGTCCTCGACCCCGCGCTCACATCTTCCCTCCCGCCCCAAGCGACCGCCGAAACGGGCATGGACGCCTTGACTCACGCGGTGGAGGCGTACATCGGCAGGGCGACGACCAAATATTCCCGCGCACGGGCGGCCGAGGCGGCGAAAAATATCTTTGCTGCGCTCCCCGCGGCTTATGCAGATGGCAATGGCCTTGAAGCGCGGGAGAAAATGGCGCGGGCGGCGTTTGCGGCGGGCGAGGCGTTCACAATTTCCTATGTAGGCTACGTCCATGCGCTCGCCCATGCGCTCGGCGGCGCATACGACTTGCCGCACGGGAGATTGTGCGCCGTGCTGCTCGTGCCCGTTTTGCGCGCCTACGGGAAAAAGGCACGGAAAAAACTCGCGCGCCTCGCCGTTTTGTGCGGCTTCTGCGAAAAAAATATGCCGAGGGCGGAAGCGGCGGAACTGTTCCTCAAAGAGACGGAAAAACTTTGCCGCGCGGTCGGCATTCCCGAAAAAATTTCCATCGAAGAAAATGACATCCCCGCGCTCGTGCGCCACGCCGCAAGGGAGGCCAACCCCCTCTACCCCGTGCCCAAAATTTTGGGCAAAAAAGACCTTGCGCAAATTTTGCACGAAGTGCAATTGAAAAAAGGGGATTGACTTTTTCCGCCGTTCCGTTATAATACAATTACCAAATACAAGGGGAAATTTTATGAAACCTATCTACTATCCCGAGCCCTTCCGCATCAAGAGCGTGGAGCCCCTGCACATTTTATCGCGCGAGGAGCGCGAGGAAAAAATCAGGGCGGCGCACTACAACGTGTTCGCCCTCGCCTCCCGCGACGTGTACATCGACCTTCTCACCGACAGCGGCACGGGCGCGATGAGCACCGACCAGTGGGCGGGCGTGATGGTGGGCGACGAATCGTACGCGGGCGCCGACTGCTACTTTAAGGTGCAGGACGCCGCCAAGGAGATCTTCGGGCTGCCCTACATTCAACTCGTGCATCAGGGGCGCGCCGCCGAAAAGGTGCTCTTGCCCATTCTGCTTGCGGGGAAGAAGTACGCCATCGCCAATATGCACTTCGATACGACGCGCGCGCACGTGGAACTCGCGGGGGCGCGCGCCATCGACTGCGTCACCCCCGAAGCCCTCGATACGACGGCGCAGTACGACTTCAAGGGCAACATGGATGTCGCCCGCCTCGAAGGGTACATTAAAGAACTCGGCGCGGAGAACATCGGCGCCGTCATCATGACCATCACCAACAACTCGGCGGGCGGCCAGCCCGTCTCCGTGGAAAATATCCGCGAGACGCGCGACCTCGCGCATCGCTACGGCATTCCCTTCATGATCGATGCCGCGCGCTACGCCGAAAACGCCTACTTCGTAAAACAGCGCGAAGCGGAGTTCAAAAATTCCACCATTCCCGCGATCGTCAGGGCGATGTTCGAGGGCGCGGACTGTTTTACGATGAGCGCCAAGAAGGACGCCATCGTCAACATGGGCGGGCTCATCGGCTGCCGCGACGGCAAAATTTTCGAGGCCGTCAAACAGCGGTGCATCTCCTTCGAGGGCTTCACGACGTACGGCGGAATGTCGGGGCGGGACATCGAGGCGCTCGCCCGCGGGCTCAAAGAGGGCATCGACGAGCACTACCTCAAATACCGCATCGGGCAGATGCAGTACCTCGCGGCGCGGCTCGACGAGGCGGGCATCGCCTACCAGAGCCCCGTGGGCGGACACGCCGTGTTCGTGGACGCCAAAAAACTCCTGCCCCATATCCCCTACTTCGAATTCCCCGCGCAGGCGCTCGCCATCGAACTCTATTTGGAGGCGGGCATCCGCGCGTGTGACATCGGCTCCTTCATGCTCGGCAACGACCCCGATACGGGCAAGCAACTGAAAGCCGACTTCGAATTTACCCGCCTCGCCATCCCCAGACGGGTCTACACGCAGTCCCACCTCGACGTCATCGCCGACGCCCTCATCAACATCAAGGAGCGCGCCGCCGAGATCCGCGGCTACAAAATTGTGGAGGAGCCGCCCATCCTGCGGCATTTCACCGCCAAACTCGCACCCCTCGCATAAAAATTTGTGCCTCTATAAAATTTGCGCCCCTATAAAAACTTGCATTCCTTGCATAGGAATTTGCGCTTTTTGGAAAACTTGCACATTTATAGAAACCGCACCCCATGTGTAAAAAATGCCGCCGACTGAAGTTGGCGGCATTTTTTTATTTGTTCTACCTTTATTTTTTGTTCTATCTTTTTTTAATCTTTCTTTATTTTTTATTTTTCTTTATTTTTGTTATGTCTTTCCTTTATTTTTATTTTACCTTTATTTTTTGTTCTGTTTTTTGCGGGCGTACCAAACGAGCGCGTACGAGAGCGCAATGCCGACAAATAAAAGCAGCACCGTCACCACCCAATACCACGGGCTTGCATAGAGGTAGGCGAGCGCGGCGTCGGTGTTTTTCACCGTGGTGAAGTACACCGCCACAACGGAGCCCAGAATAAAGCCCAAGATCGCAAAGTAGGTGCCGCGGGGGAATTTCTTCAACAAAAATTTCATGAGCACGGAAATGGCGAAGAACCCGACGAGGACGCCCACGCCCGCACACGCGAGCACGGCGATGGAGATGCCGACGTTCTGCCCGCGGATGAGGTTCTTCGTGACGAGTTCGACAAGCGGCGTATAGTAGCCGAAGATGAGAAGGAGCATGGAGCCCGAGATGCCGGGCACGACCAACGCACACGCCCCCACCGCACCGATGAGAATGAGAAGAAAGTAGCCGCTCGCGGGCAGGTGGAAGAGATCGACGTTATGCCCCGTCGGCAAAAAGAGCATACACGCCGCAACGGCGCACGGAATGAGAAAGGCAACGGCGTTGTGCCATTGCGGCTTCCCCTTCACCTTCTCCGTGATGGAGGGAAGCCCGCCGATTGACAGCCCCACGAACAGCGTGACCGTGGGAATGGGATAGTGCGCGAGCCCCCACTGAATGGGGAAGATGAGCGCGGCGATGCCCAACACCATGCCGAGCAGAATGGGCAGTAAAAAGAGAATACTCTGCTTGAATTTTTTGAAGATATCGGCAATGCTGCCAACGAGTTTTTCGTAGATGCCGAGGATCGCCGCGACCGACCCGCCCGAAAATCCCGGAATGATGAACGCGACGCCGATCGCCGCCCCGCGCAGAACGTTGGCGAGGAATTCGACGAGTTTATTGGGCTTTTGCGCGGGCACATTTTCAGGCGCGTTTTCGGGCACGGGCGCGCTTTCCGAAGTTGCCTCGGGCGCATTTTCGGGCGCATTCTCCGAAGTAGCCTCGGATGCGCCTTCGGAAATTTGCTCGGCGGGTACGACCTCGATGTGCGGCGCGCTCTTTGAGGCGGGCTTAATTTCGGGCATACTCTTTGAGGCAGGCTCGGCTTGCTCGGGCTCCGCGGACTGCTTGTTCTCTTCCATATTGGTATCAGTATATCATAGGAACTCGGAAAATACAACCAAATGCGGGACAAAAATTACGCCCGCGCGAAAAGCAAAATACAAGAAATACGAGATGAAAAATACGCCTGTACAAAAGGCAAAATGCAAAAATATAAGATGAAAATTACGACCGCGGGAAAAGAAAAATGCGAAAAGACAAGATAAAAATTATGCCTGTGCGAAAAGCAAAATGCAAAAAAAATACGGGGACAAAAAATATTAAAATTCCCCACTTAAAGCGCCCCGCTGCTCCGCGCGCTGCCGCCGCCCTCGCGGCAGCCGCGCGCGTTGCAGCGGGGCGCTTTTTTCACACGGGCGCGCTTTCCGCGTCACTCTTTTCCTTTACAATGTAATGATACCACAAATTTTTCGCCCCGTCGGATGTATATGCCATATTTTTTGAAAAAAGTTGGAAATTTTTTAAGATACACTCGCCAATCGCCCGCCGACGCTATGCGTCGGCGGGCGATTGGCTCGGTATGAGGGGTCGGACTTCACCCATCGGGATTCTTCGGGGGCTACGCCCCACTCAGAATGACGCGGTATCCATGCAGGGGGCGAAGCAGAATGGCGCGCGGGGGCGGGAGATACGGTTATACGATGCCCTGCGCCATCATGGCGGTGGCGACCTTCAAAAAGCCCGCGATGTTCGCGCCCGCGACGTAGTCGCCCTCGACGCCGTACTCCTTGGCGGCGCTATCCATATTGTGGTAGATATTCACCATGATGTTTTTGAGTTTTTTATCCACTTCCTCGAACGTCCAGAAGAGCCGCCCGCTCGACTGCGCCATCTCGAGGGCGCTCGTGGCGACGCCGCCCGCATTGGCGGCTTTGGCAGGCAAAAACACGACGCCCGCCTTTTGCAGCACCGCGATGCCCTCGAGCGTGGTGGGCATATTCGCCCCCTCGCCGACGAGTTTGACGCCGTTTTTGACGAGCAGTTTGGCGCTCGCCTCGTCGATCTCGTTCTGCGTGGCGCAGGGGAGGGCGATGTCGCACGGCACCGACCAAATGCCCTTGCAGCCCTCGTGATACTCGGCGGTCTTCACGCGCGCCGCGTACTCCTTGATGCGCGCCCTTTCCACCTCTTTGATCTGCTTGATGACGGCAAGATTTATGCCGTTTTTATCGTAAATATAGCCGTTACTATCGTACATGGCGACGACCTTGGCGCCGAGCGACTGCGCCTTCTCCACGGCGTAGATGGCGACGTTCCCAGAGCCCGAGACGATGAGCGTTTTGCCTTTCAGGCTCTCGCCGCGGCACTTCAATGCCTCCTCCACCATGTAGACGAGCCCGTAGCCCGTGGCCTCCGTGCGGACGAGGCTGCCGCCGTACGTGAGCCCTCTGCCCGTGAGCACCCCGACGTGCTCATCGCGGATGCGCTTGTACTGCCCGAAGAGGTACCCTATTTCCCTGCCGCCGACGCCGATGTCGCCCGCGGGGACATCGGTATCCTGCCCGATGTGGCGGTAGAGTTCGGTCATGAAACTCTGGCAGAACTTCATGATTTCATTGTCGCTCTTGCCCTTGGGGTCGAAATCCGAGCCGCCCTTGCCGCCGCCGATGGGCAGCCCCGTGAGGCTGTTCTTCAAGATCTGCTCCAATCCGAGGAACTTGATGATGGAAAGATTGACGGACGGGTGGAAGCGAAGCCCGCCCTTATAGGGGCCGATGGCGCTGTTGAACTGGACGCGGTAGCCCTTGTTGACGTGCACTTTGCCCGCGTCATCCACCCACGGGACGCGGAAGAGGACGACGCGCTCGGGCTCGACGAAGCGCTCCAAAAGCGCCGCCTTTTCGTATTCGGGGTGCTTTTCGACGACGGGACGAAGCCCGTTCAAAATTTCCGTCGCCGCCTGATGAAATTCGGGTTCGTTGGGGTTCTTTGCCTTGAGTTCTTGCAAAACTCTCTCTACGTAATCCATGCTGTTTACTCCTTTGCCGCTCGGCAATTTTACTTGACGGCAGTATTATAGCAAAAAAAGCGGCGTTTTGCAAAAGTTCGCGCGCCGCTGCGGGCATTCCGCCCTGAACGAAAACTTATAGAAAGTATAAGTAAAACTTATAATTTGAGCGGGAAAGCCCCGCCATGCAGTCCTTGGAGCCGCAGTTTACACGCCCTCCCCTGCGGGCGGGGCGGGGGCTTGTTCTGCGGAGGGTTCGGGGGGTTGCTCTATGGAGGCGGTTGGAATTTCCTCTGTGGGTGCGGCGGGAACTTCTTCCGAAGGTGCGGTGGGAATTTCCTCCGCGGGAGCGGTTGAAACTTCCTCTGCGGGTGCGGTTGGAATTTCCCCCGCAAACGTCTCCGCGGATACGGGTGGCTGCATTTCGCGCGGGTGGCGGTGCAGGTAGGCGAGGAAGAACGCCCCCGCGGCGGCGGCTCCCAACACCGCGGCAGCCGCCACGACGAGCACGATCAGGACGATATATTCGGAATTTTCAAAATAGACCAACAAATTCATGCTTTTTTCCTTCTCTTCCGTATACTTTTGAGTTCAAACGCCAACGCGGCAACGCCGAGCGCCAGCGCCAAGGCGGCAAGGCCGATGGGCATCCCGAGCGAAGTTTTGGGATAGGTGAAGGCGAGCGCGGAGAAACCGTTTAAGGTGACGACGATGTAGTCGCCCTCCACCGTGTAATCGATGGCGGTGACCTCCGCCGCGGCGCCCGCGCCCCGCACGGCGAGAACGGTGAACTCCCGCCCGCGCAGGGACTCGGGAATGCGCAGCCGCACCGTGAAGGCGCCCGCAGCCTCCACCTCCGCGCCGTCCTGCACGAGGCGCATCTCGTAGATCCCCGCGAGCCCGCCGCCGAATGCCGCGCTCTCCGTTACGGCGCGCTCCGTCTCTTGCCCGCCCTCTCGCAGGCGCAGTTCCACCGCGGGATCCAACCCCTCTTCGCTCTCCACGACGGCATCGGGCAAAGCGCTCCGCGTATTCGCCCCCTCGAAGGAGGACTGTAGCCTCGTCCGCAGGACGGTGAGCGTCGCCGTGCGCGCGGGGATCTCCTCATAGTTGTTGTAGTCGCCGAGAAATTGCGCGACCACCTCATAGACCCCGGGCTCGGTCTGCCCGTTGCCCGCGTACTGCGCCGTGACGCCCGCGGGGAGCCCCGTTGCCGCAAGCCCGTGCGGTGTACCGTCCTCCCTGAACGTGCCGCTCTCAAAGCGCACCCCGCTCATATCGTAGACGGCGCGCGCGATCGTGAAGGGATGGGCGGAGATGTTCAGCGCGTAATTTTTGCTCTGCCCGCCCGCGAGTTGCACCGCCACGGTGTAGTCGCCCGCGCGCGTGGGAAGTTCGCTCCCCGCATACGGCGTACCGTCGTTCGCCGTGCCCGCATAGGAGAGGATGAGCCCCACCTCGTCGCGCTCAAAGATGCCGCTCACGATGCGCACCGCGGGGGCGTTCTCCCCGCCGTAGACGAGCCCGTCGAATGCGCCGAAGTCGGCGGTGAGGATACGCGGGCGCACGGTATATTGGAGGGAGACGGGCAAAATTTCGTAGTTTTGATTGCTCCAACTTACCTGTACATCGTACTCGCCCGCATCCATGTGGCTCCCGAGCAAGAGTTCGCCGCGGCTGCGCAGGGAGAAGACGAGCCCGAGCCCGCCGAGCGTTTCGCCGCGCTTGCCGTACCAAGTCCCCTCTGCACCGTCTGCGCGGACGGCGGTGAGCGTCGCCTGCTCCGAAAGCGCCTTGGGCGTTTCGCCGTACGTGTGCCCCTCGAACGAGACGGAAAGTTCTATCCTCCTCGGAACTATTTTGAAGTCGGGCTGTGCGCCGTGCCAACGGAAGCGGACGTAGTCGCTCTCCTCCCCGTTCAAGAGGTATCTCACCCCTATCTTGTAGGTGCCCACGGGGAGGCGGTCTCCGCCGTCCGCATCGCCGAACGCATACTCGTTGCCCGCTTCGTCGATGAGATAGAATTGGAAGTACCGCCCGTCAAGCCGCGCGCCCAAGGACTTCGTCCCGAGTGTGCTCCCCGCATCGGGCGCCGCGCCCGCCACCGCCTCTTGAATGTGCCCGCACAGCCCTTCGCGCAGGGCTGCCTGCGTGTGGGCGGCGTCGCCGTACTCCACGTCGGGGAAGTGCCCGTCCGCGACGCTCTCATCCAAGTAGACGGTGATCTCCTCACGGTAGATGTGCACCGAATAGTAGCCGTAATAGGGCTTGTGGTTGTCGCTTTGGATCAGGAAGTAGACGCAATAGCCCATGGGCGCATTGACGCGCATCGTGGCATCGGCGGTGTGCCACCCAGCAGCCCTGCCGCCCTTCAACTCTTCGAGGCGAGCCTCGATCGCCGCTTCGTCGTGCGCGCCCTCCTTGTGCTCCTCCACGAGGTAGAAAATTTCCGCCGCGCCGCCGCCCGGGACGGTGAAGGGGAAGGCGTCGCTGCCCACCGCGGGCAGGGCGAGGTCGAGCGTGGCGCCGCTCGGGTCGTACAGGTATTCCCGATACCGCAGGGCGTCGAATTTTTCGTTTTCCGCGATCTCGACGGCGGAGATCGTGAGCGTGAACGAGAGGGCTTCCTGCGCGCCGCCCACCCAGCAGTAATTCGCAAGATCGCGCAGTTTGATTGTGACGGTGTACCTGCCGACCGCCGTGGCGGTCACCCTTGCGCTCGCGGGGTCTACATGGTCGCCCGAGACCTGCATCGTCTTTTCGTCGAAGCCGTTCACCGTGAGTTCGTGCGCCGCACCGTCGTAGTCCACCGTGAGATCCCCGCCCGCGGGGCGTTCCAGTTCGCGCCTTGCGATGGTGTAGAGGAAACTCTCCGCGGCGAGCACATAGTTCCTTTCGGCCTCGCCCGTGAGTGCGATGCGCACGGTGTACTCGCCCACGTTCCTCGGAAGGATGCTCTGCGTGAGCCCGTCGTACTTCGCGCCGTTGTAGAAGACGTCGTAATCGGCGCCGCGGTGCAATGTCTCATCGGCGACGCCCGTCAGCGTCTCCATAAGGTCGCGCGCCGCGCCGCTGTATTGCCCGCCCGCGGGGACGGGATAGGTGAGCGTGGCGGGGGTCACGGTGTAATGTTCCGCGCCGTCCGTCGCCACGATGACGTAGTCGGCATTCTCCCACACGATGACGAGGGTGTACTTGCCCGCCCCCATCGTGCGGGTGTACTCCGCCGCCTCGCCTCCCGCCGCCCGAAAGCGGTAGGTGAAGTCGAGCGCGTCGCCTTCATTCCCGTACCACGTATCACCTACAATCTCCCTGCCCGCGCCGTCCGCGCGCACCGCGGTCGCCGAGATCTCCCCGTGCCGCTCCGCGCCGTACACGTTGGTGCCGCCCGAAAGACGCACCCTGATGGAGCGCGGCTTCACGGTGACTTCGCCCGCCGTAAAAATCACGATGTAGTTGCCGACGGAGAGGCGCTCGGCGCGCACCTTGGCGCCCTTCTCGCCCGTATGCGTTCCGCCCCGCGTGTAGCCTTCAAAGAGAAAGTTGCCCGCGCCGAAAATTTCTTCGGCGAGCGCCGCCCCGTCGTCCCACGGGGCGAGCCCGCCCACGATGTTCACTGTTACGTTGTCCCGCCCGAGTGCATCGCCGTAGACGACCTCCGCCGTCACCTCCGCAATGAGTTCGCCCGGCGTCACCGTGTACGTCGCGCCCGCAACCTCTTCCACGGTATAGTTGCCGTTGCCGCACTCCACCTCGATGGAATACGCGCCGACTTCCAACTCCCGCCCCAAGGGGAGCCCCGTCCTTTCGCCGCGCGCGAGGGTGAAGGCGAGGTGTAAGCCCTCCACGGTGTCGCCGCCGATGAGCCCCTCCGCGTTCACGCCGCCGTTTGGCGTTTGCTTGCAGGCGGCAGTCGCCTCGATCGTGCCGAGCGTTTCCGCGCCGTATTGGTGCACCCTGCTCCCGCCGAGGGTGAGAACAAGGGCGCGCGGCGCAACTTCCATGGTGGGCGCGTTGCCGCCCTCCCACACGAACTCGATGAAATTCTCCGCGCCCTCCGCGCCCGCCTTGAAGTAGCGCACGTTGAGCGTATAAATTTTGTTTGCGGGGAGCACGTCGCCCGCGGCGTATTCCGTGCCCGCCGCGTCGGTGAAGTAGAAGCGGAAGCATTCGCGCTGCGCCCCGAATTCATCCTTCTTGTTCGCCGAGAGAGACCCGTCCGCCGCGGTCGCCGTGATGCTCTCGATGTGCCCGAACACCAAGTCGAAGAGCGCACCGTACGTATACGTATCGCCGTACTCGCCCGTAAGCGTCAGGCCGCCCTCCTCCATCTTGACGGTGAGCCGCTCGCGGTAGATGTGCAGGGTAAAGTAGCCGTAATATGCCGCGTGGTTGGGCGCCGTCGCCTCGAAGAACACGCAGTAGCCGCCGGGCTCGCGGACGGGCGGAACGTGCGCCGCGTATTCCACGCCCTCGAGCGCCGTGGCGCCCGCGCGGAGCGAGGCGAGAAAGCCCTCTATCTTCCCGTTGAGCGCCTCGTGCGCCGCGCCGTCCTCCGCGTGGGTGAGCACAATGTAGCGGAGAGCAACCCTGTTCACGATCTCCCCGTCGTTGCCCCGCAGCACGAGCGGGAACGCAGCCGTGCCCTGCGCGGGCAATTCGAGGGGCAGCGCCGCGCCGTCGTCTGCGGAATACAGCGCACTGCGGAATTTTTCGAAGCCCTTCGTGAACCTCTCTTCGATCGCCGCGGGCAAAATTTCATACGCGAACGAACGCTCGCCCGTAAGCGCGTAATTGGCGGCGACCTCGGACATGGTAAGCCCGATTTCCGCGAAGTACCCTCCCGCGGTGAGCGGAAGGGCGCCCTCGAACGACCCCGCCGCACCGTCCGCCGTGTAGGAAATTTTGTAGTCGCGGCCGAGCAAAAATTCCCCCTCGTCGCCTTCGTACAGACCGACGAAGCGGACGGAAACACCCTGCCCGTGCCCCGTATATTCGCCGCTCGCCTCGCCCGCGAGCCGCACGGAGATCTCGCGCGCCCCGATGATGAGCGGGCACTCCGCATACGTCACGTTGTAGTTGGGAAGCGTCCCCGCCGCGCGCACTTTGATGCCCGTATTCGCCACGGGCGTCCCCGCACGGTATCCGCCGAAATCGAAGACCGCCGCCCGCCGCGCCGCCTCCTCGACGGCCTGCTTCCCGTCGCCGTTTTTCAGCGCGTGAATGTCCGCCACCGTGACGGTCACGTTTTGCGCTCCGATCTCCTCGCCGTAGGTGACGTGCGCTTCGAGCGCCACGGTGAGGTCGGCTTTCTCCACATTGTAGGAAACGCCCTCCGCCGTGACTTGGTAATTTTTATTTTCCCATGTGAGGGTGAGCGTGTACCCGCCCGCGGGCGCGCCCGCATCCAGCGCGCGGCGCTCCTCCCTCTCGAGGGTGTACACCGCCCCGCGCTCGAGCGCCTCTTCGTCGGCGACATTTCCGAACCAATCGCCCGCGCCGTCCGTGCGCACCGCCTGCAAGGTGGGTAGCGCTTTTCCGTCCGCATGGAACGCGGGGCGGACGGGCGTATCGCCGTAGACGTGTTGCAGTCTGCCGCCGATGTACACAATAATTTTGCGGGGCGAGACGGTGAGGTTGCCCGCCGCGCTCACGTATTGCACGGCGTAATTCGTGATGTCCGCATCTGCGGCGGTCACCCGAATGGGATCTCCCACGCCCGTCACGCCCGCGCGGTAGCCGCCGTAGTCGAAGTGCGCCGCCCCTTTCGCCTCCGCGAGGATCCCCTCGGCATCATCGCCCGAAACGAGCCCGCTCCCCACGGTGAGGGTCACGTTCTCCCCGCCGAGCGCGTCGCCGTAGATGACTTCGGCGAGGACGTTCACGGCGAGCGGCCTCCGCCTGACGGTATATTCCGCGCCGTCGCACCCCACGATCTCGTAGTTTTCGGCGAGCGCACTGCCCTCCGCCCAGCGGGCGACGACGGTATATTCGCCCGCCGCCATGCGGGGATAGTATTCCCGCGCGCCGCCCGTGGCGCCTTGGAAGGCAAACGCGAGCGCGCCTTGAAGGAGCCCCTCATCCGCGGCGCCTCCGAACCATTTCTCCTGCGGCTTGCCGTCGCGGACGGCGCCCGCCGTAAAGGCGCCCCGCACCTCGTCGCCGTAGGTGTTGAAGAGATCCCCCGCGAGCACGATGCGAATTTTGCGGCGGCTCACAATTATTTCGCCCTCTTCGAACGTGACGGTGTAATTTTCGAGGAGCACATAGTTCCTGCGCCCCGCGTTTTCGATGCTGTTTTGGACGCTGACCTTTTTCTTCGCCGTCCCGACGCCCGTCACGCCCGCCTCATAGCCGCCGAATCGGAAGAACCCCTTCGCCGCCGCATACGCCGCCGCCCCGATCTTCTCCGAATCGTCGCCGTTTTTCAGGCCGTGAACATCCACCGTGACGGTGACATTTTCCTCTCCGATGGCGTCGCCGAAGCAGACGCCCGCTGTAAGTTTCGCCGCAAGGCTCGCCCGCACGATCTCGTACTCCCGCTCCGCGCCTGCCAAGTCGTAATTGTTGACGAGCGCTTCGTAGTTTCCGTCCGCCGCGTCGAACGCCGCACGGAAGGTGTATTTGCCGACGTTCGCAAACGCCCCCGCGGCGGGGGAGAGCATTGTCACTTGAAGGCGAATTTCCCCGTCCTCGCCGAGGCCGTCCGCGCGCGCCGCGGGCTCCGCCGCTTCGCCATAGACGAAGGTATAGCCGCTCCCGCTCCCCGACCATTGCACGGGAAGGGTCGCCCTCCCGATGCCGTACGCATGGGTGCTCCCCGTGAGTTCGTAGTTGTGCCCGTCCGCCTCGGAGAGCGCCGCGGTGAAGGTGTACGTGCCCGCATCGCGGAAGGCAATATCGCCGACGAGCGAAACCTCGAGCGCGATGCCGCCCGCCTTCGCCGTGGGGTATTCCGCCGCGGGGATGATTTCGCCGCGATAGGTGTAGGTCTCATTCCCCCACGCCACGGCGACTTTCTTCTTCGCCACGGTGACCTCCCTTTTCGCCGTTTCCGCTTTCAGCGTGTAATTGTAGACGTCCGCGCCGAGCGCCGCCCAGAAGGTATAGTCGCCCGCGACGAGAAATTCGCCGTCCCCGCCCCACGCGGGGTGCGCCTGCACGGTCACTTGGAGGGCGAATTCCCCCTCGCCCTCGATGCCCGTCGCAGCAGTGGCGGCGGGGAATGCGAGCGCCGCGCCCGAATATTCGTAGTTTTGCACCGTCCAAATTGCTCTGAGAGCCTTGGGCGAAACCGTAACGGAAAAGTCAAGATTGCTCGCCGTCAGTTCGCAGTTCTTCGCGTCGGCGGCGGACAGTTTCGCGGTGAATACATACGTGCCCGCGTCCCGAAACAGCGCGCCGTCGCCCCTGCCGCGGTACTCCTTGATGCCGACTTCGAGCACAGCGCCCTCCGCCGTCGCCGTGGGGAACGCCTGCGCCGCCCCGCAATAGGTGTACGCGCCCGCGCCGCTCCAAGTAATTTCTTCGATCTTCTTCGTAAGAACGGTAAATTGGAAGTTGTGCCCGTATTGTTCATCCGCAAATTCCACCGCATAATTTTCGTTGTCCCAATCGGGCACCACCGTATACGTGCCCGCGGGCGTCATGGCGCTCGGCGCGCCGCCGAGTTCCCGCAAGAGAAAGGAGAGGCGGAGGATGGAAATATCGTCGCCGTCCGTCGCGGCATACCACGTTCCCAGGCCGTCGCGTACGGCTTCCGCCCGCACCCAGCCTCCGTCGGGCTCGTCGCCGTAGGTCATGGAGGCAAAGGCGAGCGTCACCGTAATTTTGCGCGGCGCAATTTCCAGCCTGCATCCCTCCACGAGAAACTTATAATTTTCGAGGTCGATGTTCACGCCCCGCTTTGCGAGCGCACCGGCGTCCACCGTCGCGGTCACTTCGAAGGTCTTCCGCCGCGCCGCGCCCGCCTCATAGCCGCCGAACCGGAAGGTGACCGCCTTCTTTAGAGCCTCGTCGAACTTTTTTCCGTCGATCATTTCGGCGTCATACCCCAGGAGCCCGTCCACGTAGGAGATCGTCGCCTGCGGGTCGGCATCGCCGTACTCGACCGTCGCGCCTTGAATCTTCAACCGCAGCGGCGCCCTTTCGATGATGTATTCGAGGGTCGCGGCGGCTCGCTTTGCCGCCCTGTCGCCCGCCGCCGTCAGCGTGGCTCTGTAATAGCCCGGCGCGGCGTACGACCAAGTCTCCGCGTATTTCGAATTCGCGTCGCGCTTGTACTCGTAGTCGATGTAGTAGCCGCCGGGAAACTCGCCGCCCTCCACCTTGACGCTCGCCTCGATGTCCTCGCCCGTATAGGTGGCAGCCGCGGGCTCTGTCAGCGTGGCGGTGATAATTTTCGCGCCGTCCGCCTCCTCCCGATGCGCGGGATTTGTGCACGTCGCCGTAAGCACCGCGCCCTCCGCGGCGTATTCCCACGTGTGCCCCTGTGGAGAGGCGCCCGCCTCGGACATGGTCTCCGCCGAAACCGTCTCCGCAAACTGCGTATCGCGCGGGTCGAACCCGTCGAGGTCGGAGAGCCGCACCTCCGCCCGATACGCCGTATGCCCCGCCCGTGTACAGGTCGCCGCCGAAAAAGTCTCTTCGATGCGCTCCCCTTCGAGCGCCACGAGAGCTTCTTTGCCGCACCCATGTCCGCATTCGAGGCGAAATTCCGCGCGCGTATGCCCCACCCATGTCGGAGGTTCGGCCTGCACCACGCTGTGCTTGCCGATGAACGCCGCCGCGCCCTCGGCATAAAAACACGCCCCCGCGTCCGCGCTCGAAAAGTACGCAGTCGGGTCGGCAGTCCCCTCCTCCCACGCGAGCACCTTGGAGGGAACATCCCCGATCGGCGCTTCGATTACGATTTTCTCGCGGGGCGCATTCACGGGGCTTCTCACCGAAATCCACGCGCCCGCCCCGAGGCAGACGGTGCCCATCTCGCCGCCGCCCCACGCGAGGGAAACGGGCTCGCCCGCATCCCCCTGCACATCCACGTCGGCGCCCTGCTCCGCCGCGTTGTTTTGTACGGCGCCGCCCGTCATTTCGAACGCGCCACTGCCGACTTCCACCCCGCCGCCGCGCGCCGCCCGGTTGTGGGAGACCGTGCCGCCCGTCACCGTAACTTTGCCGCCCGCCGCATACACGCCGCCGCCGGCCTTTGAAGCGGTGTTGCCCGCAACGGTGCCGCCCGCAAGGGTGAACGAGCCCCCGCTCACCTCTATGCCGCCGCCGTTTGCACGGTTTCCGCCCGTGATGACGCCGCCCGCGATCGTAACATCGGACGCGCCGCCCCGCACTTCATGGCTGCCCGCCTCGGGCGCGCCGTCCCGCAGGGTGAGCGAGCCGCCCGCCACCGCAAGTACGCTCCCCGCGCCCGTCATCTTCAACATCTTTCCGTTCAGATCCAGCGTGACGTCGCCCTCTTCCATCGTGAGCGTCGCCGAAATTTCGACGTCCCGCAGGAGCGTCACCGTTGCCGCGTCTGCCGCCTGCGCCGCCGCCCAAACATCGGCGAGCGCACCGTGCTTCTCGTCGCCGCCGATCTTCAGCGACGCCTCCTCCACGCTGGCGCAATTTTCCGCATTTTTCAAATCGCCGCAAGGGGGTTCCCAATCGAGCGAAAGCGCGCCGCCCGTCTCCTCTGCCGCCCAAAAGTCATCTACCTTGCCCCGTTCCGTATCCGCCCGCCGCGCAATGAGAGCGGCTCCCGCGCCCGCCGCAATGGCAAGTATCATCACGGCGGCGAGCGCGCCGAGCAGTTTTTTCCTACCCCCTGTCATAATCTTGAAACCCTCCAAACGCTGAAAACTTTCAAGTCACGAAATGTAAAAAATGTGAAATCCGCGAAACCCGCCGCACCCGCCCTGCGCTGCCGCGTTTCGCGGATGCAATTGTTTCACAAATTAAATCAATTATAGTCCCCTTTTTATGGGAAGTCAACGGCAGCGGAATAATTCGCGCGACATTTCCCGCCGTTTTTCGTGCAAAAATGCCATTTCCCGCGCACCGCCATATCTCGCCCCATTCCCCGCTTTCCGCCCGCCGAACAAGCCGCGGCGGGGAAAAGCAAGGGGCTTTTTAGAGGTACTGCGCGCAAAAGCGCACCGCTTTTCCCCTTTCCACATATCCTGTACATGGCGGGAGGCGGCATGAAAATTTCTCTCTGCATGATCGTGAAAAACGAAGAAAAGACGCTCGCGCGGTGCCTTGAAAGCGCGGGCGGCCTTGCCGATGAGATAATTGTGGTGGATACGGGCTCCGACGACGGTACGCCCGCCATCGCAGCGCAGTGCGGCGCCGTTCACTCCTTTGCGTGGACGGACGATTTTGCCGCCGCCCGCAACTACGCCTTCTCGCTCGCCTCGGGCGACTACCTCTTTTGGCTGGACGCCGACGACGTTCTTCCCCCCTCCGAGCGGGAAAAATTCCCCGCCCTCCGCGCCCTTTTGGAGGAAGCGCCCGACGCCGTTCTCTGCCCGTACGAGGTGGGCGGCGCCGTCTTTTACCGCGAGCGGTTTTTGCGCCGCGCGGCAAATTTTTCTTGGCGGGGCAGGGTGCACGAGTGCATCGAGGTGCGCGGGAACGTCGTGCGCTTCGACCTCCGCATTTCGCACCGCGGCGAAGCGCTCCACACGGCGCGCAACCTTCAAATCTACCGCAAATGGGCAGAGGAGGAGCCCCTCGCGGGGCGGGATCTCTTCTACTTCGGGCGGGAACTTAGCGACGGCGGCGAGTACAAGGAGGCGGAGGCCGTGCTCACACGCTTTTTGCAGGGCGGCGGGTGGTATGTCAACAAGATCGAGGCCTGCAAGACGCTCTCCCTCTGCCTTCTCAAGACCCGCGGCGCCGCGGCCTCGCTTGCGCCCCTCTATCGCTCTCTGGAATACGGCGCGCCCCGCGCCTCCGTCCTCTGCGAGATCGCCGCACGGCTTTCTTCCCTCGCCCGTCCGCGCGAGGCGGTCTTTTGGTACCGCGCCGCCATGCTCTGCGAGGATCACGCCGCCGAGGGAGATTTCGAACTCCCCGCCTGCCGCGACCTCATCCCCCTCCTCGGGCTCGTCGTCTGCCACTGGGCGCTCGGCGAGAGGGAAGAGGCGTTTTCCTGCCACAAAAAAACGGAGGCGATCGCCCCGCGGCATCCCTCCGTTCTCTACAACAAAAATTTCTTCGCCGCTCAACACATCAGCGACAGCGCCTCTTCATAATTTCTTGCGACCTTCCCCCCGTAGCCAACGGGCTTGCCCCCCGGCGAGAACAGTACGAAGTCCACGCCCATGCGCTCGGCGCATACCATGTCCGAGGTCAGGCTGTCGCCGAGGAGCACGGCACACTCCCGTGCAAACCCCGCCGTGTGCGCCTCCACGTAGCCCACATAGGCGAAGGAGGGCTTGTCCGCGCCCACCTCCTCGGAGATGAACACGCCCGCAAGGTAGGGCGCAAAGCCCGCAATCTCAATGTGCCGCCGCTGGATGCGCGCCCCGCCATTGGTCACAATGTACACCCGCCCGCGCGCGGCAAGTTTCTTCAAAAATTCCGTTGCCCCCTCAAAGGGGAAGCAAATTTCGGGGAACCCCTCGTAGTACTCCCGCGCGGCGTCCTCCGCGCCCGTAAGCCCCATCTCTTCAAAGAGGAGAACAAACCGCCGCACCGTGAGTTCTGCCCGCGAAATGCCGCCCTTTTCGAGGAGTTTCCACAGCCCGTCGTTGATCTCGTGGAAGCGCGCATACACGCCGTCGTCCGCCGAAATGCCGCAGGCGCCGAGCGCGCGGAAAAAATTTGTCCGCTCCGCCCGCGCAAAGTCTAAAAGCGTTGCGTCCATGTCGAGAAAAAAGATGTCCTTCATTCAGTCCTCTATGAGTGCGAGCCTGCCGAGCGCGCGGGTGTAGGCGATATATTTTTCGTTCTCCGTCATGTCCCTGTCGTAGACGGCGACGGAGGAAAATTCCAGCCCCTTGCTCTCGTACACGCTCATCACGTTGACCTTCGTCTTGGAAATTTTTCCGTCCGAGGCGAGCATCTTAAAGCCGCGCTTTGCAAAGAGGGGCAGGTATTCCTCCCGCGCGATGACGGCTTTGAGCCCCGCGCCCTCCTTGAGCCACGAGCCCAAGCCCCGCGCCTTCAACCGCTTCACCTCCTCGCCGTGGAGCCCGATGGACTTCATCTCCACGTCGGGGATCTTCGCCACGAAGTCCACGATCTCGTTGGTGTTGCGGTAATTTTGGTTGAGGGTGTACACGTGTTCCGCGACGGGCGTCCAATCCTTCACGCCGCGCCACGGGGTGATGTTCTGTTTGAGGTCGCCGAACACGTTGAACGCCGCGTCGCCGTGGATGGTGCGCAGAAGTTCGTACTCCCCCTCCGAGATGTCCTGCCCCTCGTCCACGAACACGAGCCCGTAGCGGGGCGTCAGCTGTCTGCCCGCCGCCGCGAGCACATAGGCGAGGGCGTACCCGTCCGAGGGATAGATGCCCTTCATACCGAATTTGCGCTTGGCGCGCTTCACCGTTTCGCGGTACAGCCACCGCGCAATATCCACGGGCGTCTTGCACTTGCCGAGTTCGGCGCAGTGCCCCGTCAGCCGCATGACGGCGAAAAATTCGCGGAAGAGATCGACGCCCTCCGCCATCTCCGCGACGACGCCCGAAATTTTTTCCGCCTCGCCGATGAGTTCCTCCCTGCGCGCGATGCGCTCGGCGTAGGTGTACACCTCGGCGCTCCCCTTGCGCTGGCGGTACCGCTTGAGATCGACGATCTCCCTGCCCACGAGGTCGCAAAGCGCCGCCAAATCGTCCCGCGCGCGGGCGAAGATCTTGTCCGCGCCCCCCGCGATGTACTTCGCCGAGCGGTAAAAATCGAGAAATTCGCGGAAGAGCCGATCGGGCGTTTTCACCTTGCCCGCGAGCACGTAGCCGAGGAAATCCTCCACGCCCACAAACGCGCTCATGAGCATACGGAAGGGCTTCGTAAAGTAGAAGCCGCCCTCCTTATCGTCCTTCATCTCGCCGAGCACGGCGCGGCGCACCCGCACGGAGGCGTTCTTCACGCGGGTGTAGAGCGCTTGGCGGCGGCGGCAATCGTTGAGGACGTTTTCCGCGACTTCGCGGCACTCCTCCCCCGCGAACAGCCCGTAGATGTCGCCGTAAATTTTTTTGACGCGCCGCTTCGTATCCTCGGTGAAGCGGGGCGAATAGAGGTAGGAAAGGTACTCCTCGGGCTCCTTTTCCGTCCCCATCTTGGCATTGAGGTCGATGCCCTCGGCAAGGAGGGTCTGGAAGAAATAATTTTTCAGCGTGATGGTCTTGACGCGCTGCAGTTCGAGCACCTGCGCGAGTTCGTCGATGAAGGCGTTGAAACTATCCGACGGGGTGATGACGAGCACGTCGCGCGGCCTGAGCGCCTCGTTGTTGTACATGAGGTAGCTGAGGCGGTGCAATAAGATCATGGTCTTGCCGCTGCCCGCGCACCCTTGGAGGACGAAACTCTCCCGCTCGGGGCGGGTGATGATCTCGAACTGCTGCTCCTGAATGGTCTGGATGATGTCGCGGACGTGCACGTCGTCCTTGCGGCTCTTGATGATGCTGCGAAGGTAGGGGTCGAATAAAATTTCCTCGTCCCGCCCCGCGATCTCCTCGGGCGTCAGCACATCGCGCACGGAGAGATATTCGTTGCGGTATTCCAAAAGTTTGCCGTTCTTCACGGAGAGCGCACGGCGCAAAACGGTGCGGTAATCGTATTCGTTGATGGAGAACTGCACACGGCTCTTTTGGTAGTAGCGGACGGCGAGCGGGGCGCGCCAATCGACGATCTCGAGGTGCACATCCCCCTTCTTGCCGATGTAGTAACTGTTGTAGCCCTCCCTTTTATCCACGACGTCCATGCGGGCGAAGTAGGGCTCGGTGAAAAAGCACTTGTAGGCGTTGAGTTTTTTGTTCTCGGCGGAAATCAAGGCGTTCTTTTCGAGGATCGTCCTGTAATCGTCCGCGCTGTATTTTTCCTGCGCGCGGATGGCGGAAATTTCCTCCTCGAGCGAGGCGATCTTCTTGCGGAAGAGGAGAATGTAGAAGGATTTGAGCATTTTCAAAACGGCTTCGAGGTGCTCTTCCTCATAGGAGATCTGCTCCCCCTCATCGAGCAGGGAGAGATACCACGCCTTATCCGCATTCTTTTTGGGATCCAGCCGTTCCCGAACGCCTGATTTGCCCTTTTCCGTGATGCTCACGCTTTCCTCCGTCCTAACCCGTATCATAGCATATTTTTTTGCGATTGAGACAGTTTTTCCCAAAAAATTTTCGCTCTTTTGCTCGAATTCCATTTGAAAGACAAGATGCGCTCCCGCCGCGGCATTTGCCCTTCTTCCCACATTTTTGTTTTCCCTTTTATCCCTCCCCCCGCGGCGCGCAGTTCTCCCCCCGTAGGGGGGAGAACTGCGCGCCGCGGGGGGAGGGATAATTTTTTTCCGCGCCGCCGCTCTTTTGCTCTGCCCTCGCATATTCCGACTTTGTTCTCCCTTGCATTTTCCGGCTTTCGCTTTTTTCGATTTTCATTTTTCCGATTTTCATTTTCCGCCTCTCGCATTCTCCGATATTTGCATTTTCCGACTTCCATTCTCCCGCCTTTTGCATTCTCCGATTTTTGTCACGCCCCGCACATTCTCCGACTTTTGCGCGCCCGACTTTCCGCACATGACTTTTGCTCCCCCTTTCGCTTTCTCCGATTTTATTGTAACATGGGGGGCGCGAAAATACGGGCGTGTATGACAGACTTTTTTGAAAAAATTTTTATCCCGAAAAATAATTTTGCCGCCCGCGCCTATCGGCGCGGGCGGCAATCCATCTTAAACAAAATCTCAATAAACGTTATGCTCGGTTTGACACTTCACCCCATAAAAAAACCGGCGCCCGAAAGCGCCGATTCTTCTGTTTTTTTACAATCAACCGACTGTCGGCAAGGTGATTTCATCCGCCTTATATTCGATCACGACGCTGAGCACCCGCGTCGTCGTTTCCTCGTAACTTCCCGACTTCGTAGTCCTTTCGAGCGTGTAAGAAATGGCGCTGAGTTGCCCGTCACTGTTGAATTTCACCACGTACATATACCCGTTTTTGATGGCTCCCTTCAGGATGTACCCCTTCATATCCGAACTGTACTCATACGAACTGTAATCGAACGAAAGACCCCCGGTCACCCTTTCAAACGGGATGATGGTGCGGTCTGCCTGACTTGTCCCCCACTTGTCGTCATCGTCCTGCGTGTACACGGTATAGGCGCCGCTCTTGAATTCGGCGTAGGTCTCCTCCGTCTCCTCTTTTTCCTCGACCTCATCGTCCAGCGCCGCGGCGATCTTCTTCATATCGCCCGAAAATTCTATCGTATCCGTCTGCTTGACATATTCCTTCGCGCCGTTTTTGACCGCATCGATGGTTCTTACGTCCTTCCCGCTTCCCGATAATTTTTCATCGAGATAGACGAACTTGTACTCCGTCGTCCATTCCTCGCTGTACGAGATCGTATACTTTGCGTCCTCTTCCGTGAAATAGTCAAAGGCCTTATCCCACTGTTTTTCGGTGACCTCTTCCCCCTTGATGCTCTCCGCCTTCGAGCCGCCGCAGCCCGCGAACCCGATGCACATCACGGCGGCAAGCGCAGCCGAGACCAAACCGAACACTACTCTTTTTTTCATAATTTTCTCCTTTTCGCCGTTTTACGGCATTTTTTCTCTCATTATAGTCATAATTATGAGTATTGTCAAGAAAATAACATGAATTTATAATAAAAATATGATAAGCTATGCTCCGTTTTGGCAGACGCTGAAGAGGAAAGGGGTCACGACGTATGCGCTCATCCACCAACACAATATCAGCAGCGCAACCATCGACCGCATGAAAAAGGGAAACGGCATCAGTACCGCAAAGATCGACGATTTTTGCGAAATTTTGGACTGCCGCGTGGAGGATATTATCCAATATGAAAAATAGACGCGCATCGGCGTCTATCCCCAAACAAAAAACGGTTTGAAACGCTCAAACCGCTTTTTTTTGCTTTTATGGGGGAAACGGGGCGCTTTCGCCCTCAATCTCCGCGGCGCTTTTTCTTCCACGTGCACAGCAGGACGAATATCCCCACGAGCACGGCGGCGGCAACGCCGAGCACCAAATAGCACGTCCATTCGGGAACGGTGTGCCCGAAGAAATCGAGCGAGCAATCGAACCCCTCCTTGAGCGCCGTCACAAACTGCGGGGGAACGCCCTCGCCCGTCACCGCCTCGATGGCGCCGCCCATGAGGTGCTCATGCAATAGCCCCGTGCCGTACATCCCCGGCAGGCACATGACGGCATTTTTCAGCCACGCCGCCATGTTCGCAAGGGGCATATACGCGCCGCACAGAAAGCCGTACGCCGAGGAGACGGTCGCCTGCACCGCGGCGATCCCCCCCTGCGACTTCAAAAAACGGCACACGACGGAGGAGAGCCCCGTTCCGAACAGCACGAGAAGCAGGACGTCCGCCACGGTGAGAAAGACGTCCCCCGCCGAGAGGTGCCACCCCGCGATTGCCATGTAGACAAACCCCGCGCCGAGCGCGATAAAGCATACGCAAGCCGTCACCAGATAGGTGGAGACAAAGTAGGAAACCGACAGCGTTTGGCGTTTTACGGGGGTCACATACAAATCGTTGATGGCGCCCGTCACCTTGTCCTGCACCATGATGAGGTTGGCGGTGAAGGCGATGGTCACCGCGCACACGGCGAGAAGGGAGGAGACGAGCCAACCGCTTGCGATGCTCTCCACGAGCCCGCCCGAGAGCGAAAACCCGCCCTCTTCGACGACCGAGCGGATGCTATCGCGGTAGACGTTCCCCAAAAAGGCGATGAAGAGGAAGAGGAGGATGAGCGGCGCGAGAAGGGAGGGAAGCAGCACCCCCTTATCCTTGAAGAACAACTTACAGTTGCGCGCAACCAGATAGCGTAATGTCGTCATACCCTCTCTCCCCTCTTGCCCGTCACGGCGAGGAACACGTCGTCCATGCCGCCCTTCGTCACCTCGTAGTCGGTGAAGAGGGCGGGATATTGCAGGATGAGCGCCGTCGCCTCGGCGGTGTTTTTTACGGAAATCCGCACCCCATTCCCCACTTTTTCGTATGTGAGCCCTATTTTTTGCAGGTCGTTTTCGTCCGCGCCGTAGAGGGTGATAAAGTCGCCCGTGTACGCATTTTTAAGTTCGAGCGGGGTGCCCTCGGCGAGCACCTTGCCGCCGTCGAGAATGACGACGCGGTCGGCATCCGCCGCCTCCTCCATGTAGTGCGTCGTCAGAAATACGGTGAGCCCGCGCTCCCTGCGGAGGGTGTGCACCGCGTCCCACACGCTCCTGCGCGTCTGCGGGTCGAGCCCCGTCGTCGGCTCGTCCAAGATGAGGATCTTGGGGTCGTGGACGAGGGCGCGCACGATGTCCACCCGCCGCCGCTGCCCGCCCGAAAGTTTGCCCACCGGCCGCTTCAAAAAGCCGCCCAAATCGAACAAATCGCACAGCGTTTGCAGTTTTTCGTCGAACTTTTCCCCCGTGATGCCGTACAGCGCGGCGCGGTATTT
This sequence comes from uncultured Clostridia bacterium, assembly GCA_947628675.1. Taxonomy (GTDB): domain Bacteria; phylum Bacillota; class Clostridia; order Christensenellales; family Borkfalkiaceae; genus Gallimonas. The sequence goes on along the minus strand of CANRAR010000003.1, from coordinate 65,200 downwards.
GAGGTTGTCCCGCACGGAGAGCGCCCTATCCAAAACGCACTCCTGAAACACTACGCCGAGGCTGCTTTTTACCTCGCCGAGGTGGCCGTCGATATTCAGCCCCGCGATCTTCACCTCGCCCCCGTCGCGCGGGAGCCTGCCGCACAGCACGGAGATGGTGGTGCTCTTGCCCGCGCCGTTCACGCCGAGAAAAGCGAAGAACTGCCCTTCCTCCACGGTGAAAGAGACATCGTCCACGGCCTTCACTTCGCCGTAATATTTTTTCAGATGTTCGATTTCGATCGCATTCATATCAACTCCTTACAGCATCGCAAATCCAAACCCAACAAGGGGCGAGAGAAAGATAATGAGATAAATCAAAGTGATATGGGGTTGATATTCGATGTAGAACTGCCGAAATGTGAGCCGCCACGGGTGCGGGATCAAAACCCAGCCCACAAGGTCGAACACAATGCAGATTCCCGCCCATACGGCGCCCGTAATCAATGCTTCCGCCGCAGTCGGCACAGTAAGCCCTCGCATATAGAGCCAACCAAAGAGCGGAAACAGCACGATGTTATAGAGCGGATGCCACGGCTTGGTCGCCTCATAGCCCTCGCCCATCGAATGGCCGTCCATCGGCTTCATGTGCAATACCTTGATATTGAACACGCAGTGCGCTATACCCACGCATGTTACGCAAACATAACACACCCAAAACCACAACATACTCATTCCAAAATTCCGCATCGTTTCCCCTTGTCGTTTTCACGCTCCGTCTACTGTTCTCATCTGCGTCATTCCGTCAATGCGTCATTCCGCCCCGCCCGCACTGCGAAAGCAAGTGTATCTTTTCCCGCGTCCTTCTTTCTGCCTACGTGTCCCGACGTCTCTATCCGCGGTAGGATGTCCCCTCCTACTCTGTTTTCTCCCAAAAGCGTTCTCTGTCGGGAAAATACAGCCCGTACAATGCGAAGAACTCGCGGGCGAAGGCGTCTGCAATGTCCTCCTCGGTGAGGGCGCCGCTGTTGCCGTTTACGAGCATGGCGAGCCCGAAGGAAAAGACGGACATATCGGCATGAAAATTGCGCGCCGTCTCCTCGGGCATACGGTATTCCGCCATCATCTCGCGCACGATGTCCTCGAAAAAGGGGTCGGTGATGTGCTTTCCGCCGAGGAAGAGGAAGCGGAACAGCCCTTTTTCGTCGCGGGCGAACCGCACGAACCCCATGCCGTACGAGCGGTAGCGGCTGGGCCCGCCCTGCGCGAGGTACCCATCGATGTGCGCGCGGTACCGCCGCTTTGCCTCCTCGGTGAGTGCAACTTTCAGCGCCTCCATGCTGCGGAAGAGCGAATACACGGGCTGCGTGGAGCAACCGAGTTCCTTTGCGATCGCCCGCGCGTTTACCTTTTCCTCGCCGTCTCTGCGGATGATCTCCGCCGCCGCGGCAAGCACCTGTTCCCTTTTCAACTTCGCCTCTCTCGGCATATCTGCCTCCATAAAAAAATAACAACCGTTATATAACAGTCGTTATTTTATCACCGTGCCGACTGTTTGTCAACGGTTTTTTGTAAAATTTCGCGGAAAATTTTCTTTTTCGGCGCAAAAAAAGCCGCGCCCGAAGGCGCGGCGTTCTGCATTGGGTCGGATCTTAATCGTCGAAGAGCAAGTCGTCATCGGGGTTGGAAGAGAACTTGTAGCGGTAGGCGCCGCCCGCGTCCTTCACGATGACGAACGTACCCGTCGCGCCGTCGATCGCGTAGGAAACGGCGATCTCCGTCTTGCCGTTCTCCGTCTCGCGCTCGACGATATACTTGCCGCGCGATGCGCCCGACAGGAACTCCACGGTGTACTCCGTCTCCTCTTCGCCGTGCTCGGTCTCCGTCTCGAAACTCACCTGCGTCGATTGCACGGGCGCGCCGTTCTCGTATACGGTGTATTTATAAATGGCCTCCGTCTCCGCCTCGCCCGTCTCCTCCTCCGAGGTCTGCGTGTGGGTGAGCAGCACATAGTCGCTCGTGTCCCCCGCCGCCAAAGAGGCCTGCATGGAGAGCGAACTTATGCGCTTGGTCTCCGTCTCTCTGCCCTCGGTCTCGGTGGTCTCCGTCTCCGTGCGTGTGCCCTGCATATGGTAGAACACGCCGCCGCCCATATCCACGACGCCTTCGAGGGTGTACACCGTGGAGGAGATCGTTACGGTCTCGTCGTCGTCCTGTCTGCTCGTCTGTTTGGTGTCGCCCTCGGTCTCGGAGTAGTACACGGTGTGCGAGACGTCCCCGCCCGCGGCGTCCTTGCCCGTGACGGTGAGTTTGTAGGTGTAATCTTTCAGCGCCGCGTCCTCCGAGGCGTTGTTCTCCACGACGGTGGTCGTCGCGTCCGCATCGAGGAAGCCGTCGAGCATCGCAAAATATTTGTTGAAGTCCTCCGCCTGCCCCTTTGCCTTATCGACTGCGTCCGGCGAGCCGCTCGCATCGGTAAACGCCACGCTCTGCGCGCCGCCCGCGGACGACTCTTCGAGCAGTTTTGCCGTGGTGACCGCCGCAAGCCCGTACACCGATTCCGCGCGCGAGAGACCGCGGTACGTGCCCGTCTCCGTGCCGAGTTCCTGCGGATCGGTCTTCTTGCCGCCGCACCCCGCAAGCGAGAGCGCCGCGACCGCCGTGACTGCCGCGACTGCGGCACACATCACACAAAATTTTTTCATAATTTTTCCTCCCGACGCGCCAAAAGCGCGCGATGTAGTTAGGGAGCGCCGCATCGGCGGCGCCCCCACGTTGGTACGGTTATTGCTTTGCGACGGCGGTCTCCTCCGCGGCGGGATCGCGGAAGCCCACGGCCGTCTGCACCGAGATGTTCTTGTAGTCCTTCACGCCAGTGCCCGCGGGGATGAGTTTGCCGATGATGACGTTCTCCTTGAGCCCGATGAGAGGATCGCGCTTGGTCTGGATGGCGGCCTCGGTGAGCACCCTCGAGGTCTCCTGGAAGGAAGCCGCGGAGAGGAAACTATCGGTAGCGAGCGCCGCCTTGGTGATGCCGAGGAGCACCCGCTTTGCCGTTGCGGGGACGCCGCCCGCCATGATGGTCTTCTCGTTCTGATCCTCGAAGGTGAACATATCCACGAGTTGCCCGGGGAGCATATCCGTCGTGCCCGCATTCTCGACGCGGACTTTGCGGAGCATCTGCCGCACGATGATCTCGATGTGCTTATCGTTGATATCGACGCCCTGCGAGCGGTACACCGACTGCACCTGTTCGAGGATATAGTCCTGAACGCCCTTCATGCCCTCGACGCGGATGATGTCCTGCGGGTTGACGGAGCCCGCGTTGAGTTGCGTTCCGGGCACCGCCTTGTCGCCGGTTTTTACGAGCAATTCGGCGTTGAAGGGCAGTTCGTAGTCCTTGAGCCGCTCGCCCGTGCCCTCGTCGGTGACGATGACGTGCTTCAAATTATCGGTATCGTCCACGGTGATGACGCCCGCAAATTCGCAGATCGTTGCAACGCCCTTGGGCTTTCTCGCCTCGAAGAGTTCCTCGACGCGGGGAAGACCTTGGGTGATGTCGCCCGTTGCCGCGATGCCGCCCGTATGGAAGGTACGCATGGTGAGCTGGGTGCCGGGCTCGCCGATGGACTGCGCCGCGATGACGCCGACCGCCTCGCCCACCTTGATGGGAAGCGTCGTGGCCATATCCTTGCCGTAGCACTTGGCGCACACGCCGAAGCGGGTATTGCAGTTGAAGATGGAGCGCACGGACACGCCGCCCTCCGCATATTTTTTGATGGAGGCGATCTTCTTCGCCGCGCTCTCGGAGATCATCTCGTTGCACGAAACGAGCACATTGCCCTCTTCGTCCGCGATGTCCTCGGCGGCGAACCTGCCCGTGAGCCTATCTTCGAGGCTCTCGATGAGTTCGCCGTTGGGCCCGTAGATGGCGCGCATCACGGTGCCGCGCGGCTTTCTGCCCGCACAGCAGTCCTCTTCGCGGATGATGACGTCCTGCGAGACGTCCACAAGGCGGCGGGTAAGATAGCCCGAGTCCGCCGTTTTCAGAGCGGTATCGGCGAGACCCTTTCTGCCGCCGTGGGAGGAGATGAAGTATTCGAGCACCGAGAGGCCGTTTCTGAAGCACGACTTGACGGGGACTTCGATCTTCTTGCCCTGCGGGTTCACCATGAGGCCGCGCATACCCGAGAGCTGCTTGATTTGGTCGATGGAGCCGCGCGCGCCAGAATCCGCCATCATCCAGATGGGGTTGAACTTATCGCGCTCGCCCTGCTGTTTGAGGATGCCCGCGACCTTATCCGTCGCCTCGTCCCACACGTCGATGACGGCGTGGTAGCGCTCGTCCTCTTTGAGAAGACCGCGCGCGTACTTCTTGGAGATGGCGGCGACCTGCCCCTCTGCCTCTGCCACGATGCCCGCCTTCTCCTCGGGGATCTTCATATCGAAGACGGAGGTCGTGAGCGCCGCGAGCGTGGAGTACTTATAGCCGCGTTCCTTGATCATATCGAGCACGGCGGAGGCCTTGGGCGCGTAGCCCGTGCGGAAGCAGGCCTCGACGATGCGCGAGAGGTGCTTCTTGCCGATGGCGCGCGCGCTGCCGATGAACTCGCGCGAAAGTTCGAGTTTCAAATAGTCCTCGGGCGCTTCGCGCTTGACGAAGCCGAGATCCTGCGGCATTCCGTCGTTGTAGATGATGCGGCCGACCGTCGTCTTGATGACGCCCGTCACCGAGAGGATGCCCGTCACGGGATCCTTGGAGACGAACACCCTGCCGCGGATGCCGTTGTTCTCCACGACCTCGTCGCGCGAGAACTCCTTGTCGTACGGGAGCGGCAAGTTGTCGAACGCGGCGGGCAGTTCCACCGTGCGGCGGACGTAAATTTCGTCCTGACAGTGCACGTCCTTGAGTTGGTAACTCATCATCGCCTCGTCGAAGGAGGCAAATACGGGCGGCTCATACACTTCGCCGTTATCGTCGGGGTGGCACAAGGCGTCGTACTTCTTGCCCTCTTCTCTTCTGAGAATGGTGAGGTAGTACGCGCCGATGATCATATCCTGCGTGGGGCTCATGACCGACTTGCCGTCGGCAAGTTTCAAGATATTGTTGGCGGAGAGCATCAAAAACCGCGCCTCTGCCTGCGCCTCGATGGAGAGCGGAAGGTGCACGGCCATCTGGTCGCCGTCGAAGTCGGCGTTGAAGGGACCGCAGACGAGGGGCGAAATTTTGATGGCTCTGCCCTCGATGAGGATGGGCTCAAACGCCTGAATGGAGAGGCGGTGCAGCGTGGGCGCACGGTTCAAGAGCACGGGGTGCTCCTTGATGACCTCTTCGAGAACGTCCCACACGAAGTCCTTGCCCTTTTCCACGGTGCGCTTGGCGCTCTTGATATTGTGGCTCTTGCCCGTCTCGACGAGCCGCTTCATGACGAAGGGCTTGAAGAGTTCGATCGCCATCTCCTTGGGCAGACCGCACTGGTAGATTTTCAGTTCGGGGCCGACGACGATGACCGAACGACCCGAATAGTCCACGCGCTTGCCGAGGAGGTTCTGGCGGAACCGTCCCTGCTTGCCGCGGAGAAGTTGGGAAAGCGATTTGAGTTCCCTGTTGGAGGGGCCCGAGAGCGGCTTGCCTCTTCTGCCGTTATCGATGAGGGCGTCCACCGCTTCTTGGAGCATCCGCTTCTCGTTCTTGATGATCATCTCGGGCGCGCCGAGTTCGATCATGCGCTTTAAGCGGTTGTTGCGGTTGATGACCCTACGATAGAGGTCGTTGAGGTCGGAGGAGGCGAACCTGCCGCCATCGAGTTGCACCATGGGGCGCAGATCGGGCGGAATGACGGGCAAGACCGTCAAAACCATCCACTCGGGGCGGTTGCCGGACTTTCTGAATGCTTCGATAATTTCGATGCGCTTGATGGCCTTCACGCGCTTGGGGCCCGAGGCGTTGCTATCGATAATGGCCTTGGCTTCCTCGCTCTCCTTGTCGAGATCGACCGCCATCAGAAGTTCGCGGATGGCCTCCGCGCCCATGCCCACTTTGAGCCCCGTCTTGGAACTGTCGCCCAAGGTCTCCTCGATCTCGCGGAGTTGCTTATCGTTGATGACCTGCTTGTATTCGAGCCCCGTGGTACCGGGGTCGAGCACGACGTACGCCGCAAAGTAGATGACCTGCTCGAGGGGCTTGGGGCCCATGTCGAGGAGGAGACCTATTTTCGACGGTACGCCGCGGAAGTACCAAATGTGCGAGACGGGCGCGGCGAGTTCGATGTGACCCATGCGCTCTCTTCTTACTTTGGCGCGGGTGACTTCCACGCCGCACTTCTCGCAGATGATACCCTTGTAGCGGATGCGCTTATATTTGCCGCAGTGGCACTCCCAATCCTTGGTGGGCCCGAAGATCTTCTCGCAGAAGAGGCCGTCCCGCTCGGGTTTTTGGGTGCGGTAGTTGATGGTCTCGGGCTTCGTGACTTCGCCGTACGACCATTCCCTGATCTTTTCGGGGGATGCGATGCTGATCTGAATGCTGTTGAAATCGTTTAATTCGTACATATTCTCACTTCCTCCCCATTATTCCTTGTCGTCCTCGTCGTCGCCGAAGAGGTCGCCGAACGAGCCGTCGTCATCGACGTCGTCCATATCGTCGTCGTCCTTGTCGCCGAAGAGTTCCTCGGAGGCAAACTCCTCGTCCTCGCCCGCCTCGTCGAAGATGGAGCCGAACGCGCCGTCCTCCTCCTCTTCGCCGCCGAGGTCGAAGTCGAAATCGGGCTCTTCGGTCTCGGGAATGGGCTCGGGGCGCTTGCCCTCGTCCCTGTCGTCGTCGTCAAATTCGCGGATGATGAGTTCTTCGCCCGTCTCCGTGAGCACCTTGACGTCGAGCGCCAGCGACTGCAATTCTTTCAAAAGCACCTTGAACGCCTCGGGGATACCGGGCTCGGAGATATTGTTGCCCTTTACGATGGACTCATACGTCTTGACGCGCCCGACGATGTCATCGGACTTGACGGTGAGGATCTCCTGCAAGATATGCGCCGCGCCGTAGGCTTCGAGCGCCCAGACTTCCATTTCGCCGAAGCGCTGGCCGCCGAACTGCGCCTTGCCGCCGAGGGGCTGCTGCGTCACCATGCTGTACGGGCCGATGGAGCGCGCGTGGATCTTGTCGTCCACGAGGTGGATGAGTTTGATCATGTACATGATGCCGATCGTCACGCGGTTCTCAAACGGTTCGCCCGTTCTGCCGTCGAAGACCTGGAACTTGCCGTCCACCTTGCCTTCGGGGCCCAAGAGATTGTTCTCCTCGAAGAGTTGTTCGATGTCCCGCTCCGTCGCGCCGTCAAAGACGGGCGTTGCGATCTTCCAGCCGAGTTGGCGGCAAACGTACCCGAGGTGCACTTCCAAGACCTGCCCGATGTTCATACGGGAGGGAACGCCCAACGGATTCAGGAGAATTTGAAGCGGGGTGCCGTCGGGCAGGAAGGGCATATCGCTCTGCGGCAACACGCGGGAGATGACGCCCTTGTTGCCGTGGCGGCCTGCCATCTTGTCGCCGACCTGAATTTTACGCTTTTGCGCCACGTACACGCGCACGAGTTTGTTAACGCCGGGCGAGAGTTCGTCCTTATTTTCGCGGGTGAAGATCTTCACGTCCACGACGATGCCGCCCTCCCCGTGGGGAACGCGGAGCGACGTATCGCGGACTTCCCTCGACTTCTCGCCGAAGATGGCGCGGAGCAATCTTTCCTCGGGCGTGAGTTCGGTCTCGCCCTTGGGGGTAACTTTGCCGACGAGGATGTCGCCGCTCTGCACTTCCGCGCCGATGCGCACGATGCCGTCCTCATCGAGATCTTTCAAAGCGTCGTCGCCGACGTTGGGAATATCGCGGGTTATCTCCTCTTCGCCGAGTTTGGTATCCCGCGCCTCAGTCTCGTGTTCCTCGATGTGGATGGAGGTAAACACGTCGTCCTGCACGAGTTTTTCGGAGATGAGGATGGCGTCCTCGTAGTTGTAGCCCTCCCACTCCATGAAGCCGACGAGGATGTTCTTGCCGAGGGCAAGTTCGCCGTTCTTCGTGGAGGGGCCGTCCGCGATGACTTCGCCCTTCTCCACCCTGTCCCCCGTGGAGACGATGGGTCTCTGGTTGAGGCAGGTGCCTTGGTTGGAGCGCTGGAACTTCTTTAAGGGGTACTCCGTTTCGAAGCCCGAATCCTCGCGGATGACAATTCTATCCGAGGAGACGGCAATGGCGGTGCCCGCCTCTTTGGCGCGGACGATGACGCCCGAGTCGCGCGCAATGGCGGCCTCGATGCCCGTCGCGACGATGGAACTCTCCGTCGTGAGCAGAGGAACTGCCTGCCGTTGCATATTCGAGCCCATGAGGGCGCGGTTGGTATCGTCGTTTTCGAGGAAGGGGATGAGCGCCGTCGCCACCGAGACGAGTTGTTTGGGGCTCACGTCCATGTAGTCGATGCGCTCGCGCGGCATCTCGGTGATGAGTTCCTTATAGCGGCAGCCGACGCGGGCATTCACGAACCTGCCCTCCCCGTCGAGGGGCTCGTTGGCCTGCGCGACGACGTACCTATCCTCCTCGTCGGCGGTCAGGTAGTCCACGTGGTCGGTGACGATGCCCGTCGCCTTATCCACCTTTCTGTACGGGGACATGATGAACCCGAACTCGTTGACCTTGGAGAACGTCGCCAGCGACGAGATGAGCCCGATGTTCTGACCTTCGGGGGTCTCGATGGGGCACATACGGCCGTAGTGCGAGTGGTGCACGTCGCGCACTTCGAATGTCGCGCGGTCTCTGTTCAACCCGCCGGGGCCGAGCGCCGAGAGTTTCCGCTTGTGCGTAAGTTCGGCAATGGGGTTGGTCTGGTCCATGAACTGTGAGAGTTGGGAACTTCCGAAGAACTCGCGGATGACGGCGGAAATCGGCCGCACGTTGATGAGCGACGAGGGCGTGATCTCCATGGGGTCGGCGGTCGCCATGCGCTCCTTGATGAGCCGCTCCAAACGGCTCATGCCGATGCGCAGTTGGTTTTGAAGCAGTTCGCCCACCGAGCGCACCCTGCGGTTGCCGAGGTGGTCGATCTCGTCAATGGAGCCGATGCCGTACACCAAATCGAGGTTGGTGGAGACGGCCGCCACGATGTCATCCACCGTGATGCACTTGTGGTTGAGTTTCTCCACGAGCGGCTTGATGAGTTTCTTCTCTTCGGGCGTCACGCCGTTGACGCGGTTCAAAGCGTCCAAATCGACGGGCGCACCCTCTGCTTGCTTGTCCTCACGGGCGAGAAGTTCGTGGAAGAGTTTGCAGGCCGCCACAAACTTCACGCGGTTGTCGGCGCGCTTCAGGCGGTTCTTCTTCTCCTCCTGCTTCTCGTCTGCCTCGGGCTCCGTCTCGCGGGTGTAGTAGATGGCGTTGATCTCGTCGAGGAACTCGTCCGCGACCTCCTCCACGCTCTTCTCCCTGCAAGCCTCCGCGATCTTCTTGGAGAACACGAAGTTGGGATAGTACACGGTTTTCAGCAGCCCGAACGCCTTGGGGTCTTTGTCGGAAATGGCGGCAAAGTCCACCGTCTTATTGGAAATAATTTTGTGACGGATCTCCCCGTCCTCGGGGTCGTTGACGAGCACATACACTTCGCCGATGCCCGCGTTCTGAATGGCGCGCGCCTGCTCCTCGGAGACCGTCTCCCCCTTGGAGGCGAGCAGTTCGCCCGTCTCGGGGTGGAAGATATCGTCCGCAATGCGGCAGCCGGGCAGCCTATAAGCGAGGTTGAGTTTTTTGTTGAACTTATACCGCCCCACCTTCACCACGTCGTAGCGGCGCGGGTCGAAGAAGAGGGAATTGAGGTGCTGGCGCACCGAATCCTCGGTGGGCACTTCGCCGGGGCGAAGACGGCGGTACAGGGCGATGAGCCCGTCCGATTCCGAGCGGATGGGCGGATTGTCGCCGGCGTCCTTCTTGATGGTGGCGGCGATCATCTTGTTGCCGCCGAAGAGTTCCTCGAGGGCGTGGTCGGAGCCGTACCCGAGCGCGCGGAGAAGCACCGTCGCCGTGAGTTTGCGCTTCCTATCCACGCTCACCCACAGAACGCCCTGCGCGTCCTGCTTGAATTCCAGCCACGCGCCGCGGCCGGGGATGACGGTCGTCTCGTACATCTGCTTGCCCGTCTTGTCCGTCTCGGCGACGTTGTTGACGCCGGGCGAACGCACGAGTTGGGAGACGATGACGCGCTCCGCACCGTTGATGATGAAGGAACCGTTCTCGGTCATGAGCGGGAAATCGCCCATAAAGACGTCCTGCTCCAAGATCTCGTCCTTCACCTTGTTGACGAGCCGCACCTTCACACGGAGGGGAAGGGCGTACGTCGCGTCGCGGTTGCGGCACTCTTTTTCGTCGTACTTGGCATTTTTGCCGAACTCGTAGCCGAGGAAGTACAACTCGAAGTGATCGGAGAAATCGGTGATCGGGGAGTAGTCCTCGAGGATCTCCGAGATGCCCTCGTTCACGAACGCGTCGTAACTCTCGCGCTGGATCTCGACAAGGTTGGGAATATCAATGACTTCATTGATCTTGCCGAACTTTCTGCGTTCGGTCTTCCCATAGCGTTGGATTGGTAAGTTCATCCGCAAATAACTCCTTATAATGATGTTATCATTTGGCGATTTACCGAGTATATCTTTTCATCGATAAAAATCGAAATGTCCGAAATTGATCTGCCACCTTGTTCTCATCCCCTTCCCCTTTGGGGAGCCTTCCTTATGGCTTTCGGGAAAGGCGACCTATGATATGCGGAGCCTTTCTCCGCAATGGGGGACACAGGGGGAGGGGCATCCCCTTAACCTTCCGCGTCATTCTGCCCCGCGCTCGGGTCGCCGCGTCTTTCGCTCGACGCGCGCTTACCGCGTCATTCTGAGGGAGCACAGCGACCGAAGAATCCCGAAAAACGAAGTCCGTCTCGCCCCGCCTGCCCATGGCTGCCCCCTTTGCAAGGGGGCGGCTCCGCCGTAGGCGGTGGTGGGGGTTATATTTTCCCTCGCCCCGCGCCTGTTTTACGCGTCATTCTGCCCCGCGCGCTCGTCGGCGCAGGGCGAACTTCGCAAGCGTCCGCCTGCGGCAAACGCTTTGCTTTCACGCCCGCGCCTCCTCTTCCCCAAAAACCTTTGCTACGCAAATCTTTTTTGGGAACCCTGTATCTACTAAGCGCGGCACGGAGCGCGTAGCGCGAAGTAGAGAGCACAGCGACGGAAGAATCCCGAAAAACGAAGTCCGTCCCCTCATATCACACCCGCGAAAAATTTTCCGTCTTTCCCCGAAAAAAACCTGTCACCTACCCTTTACTTCACGGCAAAATTACGCTATAATAGAGGTGTAACAGCGGGCGGGTCTCCATATAAATAAGGAAAGGCTTTCCCGCGAGAACGCATAAATATGCATTTTACATAGTGATACAGTATGGAATTATAGCAAAGGGCGCACAAGATGTCAAACGGTTTTGCGCACGGAAAAAAACTTTTTCGCAAAATCGACAAAAAAAGTTGATTTTCCCCCTCATTTCCGCCCCTGCCCCGTCCCTCATACCGAGCCGCCTCTGGCGGTGAGCGTATCTTTCTGCTCTATCTCCCCCCCCCGCGTCATCCGCCCCGCGCTCGGTTACCGCGCATTCCGCCCCTCGCTTGCTTACCGCGTCATTCTGAGCGTAGCGAAGAATCCCGACCAACGAAGTCCGTCTCGCCCCCTCTCGGGAGGGGGGTGGAACAACGACCTGCCCCCTTTGAAGGGGGCGGGTGGCGCGGCTTTGCCGCGACAGGTGGGGGTTGCCCATCTACCCCCAAGGAGAACTATGCGTATCGATAAATTTCTCAAAGTGTCCCGCATCTTAAAGCGCCGCACCGTCGCACAGGAGGCGGCGAACGCGGGCAAAATTTCCGTCAACGGGCGGGAAGTCAAGCCGTCCTACCGCCTCAAAATCGGCGACGTCGTCGAGGTCTCGTTTGCCGCGGGCGTCCTCAAATTCCGCGTCCTCGAACTCAAAGAGACGGTGAAAAAGGACGAAGCCGCCTCTCTCTACGAGATCATCCTCTGACCGCCCACCCATGGAGCGGAAACGCGAGGCGCCCCTCTTGTCGGCACTTTCGTGGAAAAACGGACGGGACACTCCGATGTGAATGAAAACGGCAAAGAAACGGGTGCCCCACGTGAAGTGCGGATAGACCCGTATTCCGACGTGGGTACCGGCATCGGCATCGTAGTCAATAAAAGAAAGAAGCCAAGAAAAAAATAAAAAAGTAAAGAAAAATGAAAAAAGAAGAAAGAAAATATAAAATATAAAAAATGATTAAAAAGTGTGAATTAAAAATAAAAGTAAAAATTTTCTTTCTCTTTACCGATGCGTCCCGATCTGTATCTACTCACAGTAGAATTGATACATGATTGTCAGTTTTTGCCACTTTCGCTTGCGTCGGCAGAAATCGTCGCCCCACCGTACTTCGCCTACGGCTCGCGCCGAGGTAGTGCATTTTCCCTTGCCCCACAAACCAACACCATAAAAAAGGAACCCTCTATGCTCACCGTCATTCTCTGCGCCGCGGGAAGCGGCACACGGGCGCACCTGCCCGAAAACAAAATCCTGCACGATCTAAACGGAATGCCCGTCCTCGCGCACACCCTCTCGGCGTTCGCGCCGTATGCGGACGAACTGCTCGTCGCCTGCCGCGAGGAGGATGAGCCCCGCATCCTCCCCCTGCTTGCTCCCCACCCGCAGGCGCGCACCGTCCGCGGAGGCGAAACGCGGACGGACAGCGTCTTTGCCTGCTTGAAGGAGACCCATGGCGACGTCGTGCTCATCCACGACGCGGCGCGCCCCTTCGTCACGCCCAAAGTCATCGAGGACTGCATCGCAAGCGTGGAGGCCTACGGCAGCGGCGTCTGCGCCCTGCCCGCGACGGACACCGTCGTGCTCGCGGAGGGCGGCTACCAAACGCCCAAACGTGAAAGCGTCTTCACCGTCCAGACCCCGCAGGGCTTCCGCACAGCGCCCCTTCTCGCCGCCTACGAAAGGGCGATGGAGAGCGGCGAAACGTTCACCGACGACAGCGGGATCTATGCCCGCTACGCGGAGCCGCCTCACCTCTTCCTCGGCGACCACGCCAACAAAAAACTCACATATATTGCCGATTTTTCGCCCGCGGAGCGCGTCGGCTTCGGCGTCGATACCCACGCCTTCGCGCATCAGGATGAGATCGACCGCGGCATCGCCCGTCTCAATCTGAACTACATCACCCTGTGCGGCGTCGTCATTCCGTCCAACCGCGCGTTGGAGGCGCACAGCGACGGCGACGTTCCCGTCCACGCCCTCATGGATGCGCTGCTTTCCGCCATCGGCGAGCGGGACATCGGCTTCCACTTCCCCGATACCGACCCTGCCTACAAAGACGCGGACAGCATGGAACTGCTCGCCCGCGTCATGCAGACGGTGGAGGCGCGCGGATTTTGCGTGAAGAACGCGAGCATCTCCATTCTATGCGAACTCCCCCGCCTCTCGCCCTATATCGAAAAGATGCGCGAAAACCTGCGCCGCGCCCTCCACTGCGACGCGGTCGCCGTCGCCGCGGGCACCAACGAAAAACTCGGCTACATCGGCGAAGGCCGCGGCATCACCGCCTACGCAACCGTCCTGCTCGGTAAACCCTTATCCGCCCCTCATACCAAGGCTACGTAGAAGCCGAGAGTATCTTTCCTCAAATGAAGTCCGACCACACCCCATCCCCTTGCAAAAAGGCGGAACAAATGCCAAACGGAAAAAGAAATCCGGCGGCGCGGAGAAAAAATTTCTTTCCCCCGCCCGCGCGCGCTGTTCCCCCCGTAGGGGGGAACAGCGCGCGCGGGCGGGGGAAAGAAAAAGATAAAAAATCATATTAGGAGAACGATATGCCGAAAACACAATTTGTCTGCGCCGAATGCGGATACACGAGTCCCAAGTGGCTGGGGCGTTGCCCGGACTGCGGAAAATTCAACACGCTCGCGGAGGAGGCGATCGCCCCCGAACCCGCCAAAAAATCGGCGCGCCCCGCGTATGCCGCCAAGCCCCTTCCCCTCTCGCAGGTGAAGTTCGAAAAGTACGAGCGCGTCTCCTCGGGCATTGGCGAACTCGACGTCGTCCTCGGCGGCGGCATCGTCCGCGGCTCGCTGGTGCTTGTCGGCGGCGACCCCGGCGTCGGCAAATCCACCCTCCTCACCGAGGTCGCGGCGCACCTTGCGAAGGAGCACAAAGTTCTCTATCTCTCGGCGGAAGAGAGTTGCTCGCAAGTAAAACTCCGCTGCGAGCGCCTCGGGCTCAACTCGGAAAATTTGCTGCTTCTCAACGAGACGTGCATCGAGAACGCCGAGGAGCACTTTTACGACGCGGAGTACGTCGTCATCGACTCAATTCAAGCCGTCTACACCGAGACGCTCACCTCGGCGGCGGGCTCGGTGGGACAAGTCCGCGAGTGCGCCGCAAAACTCATGCGCATCGCAAAGAGCCGCGGCGTCACGTTCTTCATCATCGGGCACGTGACGAAGGAGGGCACCCTCGCGGGCCCCAAAGTTTTGGAGCACATCATGGACGCCGTTCTCTACTTCGAGGGCGAGCGCACGGAGAACTTCAAAATTCTGCGCGCCGTCAAAAACCGCTTCGGCTCGGTGCAGGAGGTGGGCGTATTCGAGATGACGGGCGAGGGCATCTACGGGCTCACCGATTACGCCTCCCTCTTTTTATCGGACAGCCGCGGCGTCGCGGCGGGCGCCGTCGTCACGCCGAGCGAGACGGGCAACCGCTGCATGATGGTGGAGATCCAGACGCTCATGGCAAAGACCAACTACGGCCTTCCCCGCAGAATGTCCTTGGGCGTAGATTTGAATCGCCTCATCGTGCTCGTCGCCGTGCTCGAAAAGCGGTGCGGCTTGCCGCTCGGAATGCAGGATATTTACCTGAACGCCATGGGCGGCATCCGCTTGAACGAGCCGAGCGCCGACCTTGCCGTCTGCGCCGCGCTCGCCTCGGCGGAAAAGATGATCCCCGTGGAGAAATTCACCGCAGTGTTCGGTGAAGTGGGCTTGACGGGCGAAGTCCGCGGCGTGAATTTTGCCGAGCGCCGCGTCAACGAGTGCCTGAAAATGGGCTTTCAGCGCGTCATCCTCCCCGCCAAGAACATGAAGGCCTGCGAAAAATTCCGCGACAAAATCACCCTCGTCCCCGTCACCTACGTCTCCCAAATGATCAAGGCGCTGTTTCAATAAAAATTTTCCACGCAAAAAGGCGGCAAAAGCCGCCTTTTTTGTTGCATTACTGCAAGAGGAGGTGAACCGCGGTGCCGCTCGGGAGCCAAACTCATTCATGCTTGACGCACTCCTTATATCGTCGCATCAAAGCCTTAAAAATGGCTTTCATGAACATCACCTCCTCACACAATCATGCTCTATATGAGGAATAGCACCTGTCACATAGACTAAATGACAACTATGTGCTCCCCGCCATAATTCGGGCGACTGATAGAAAATTTGATTTTCTCGGTTTCTAAAAGCAATTTATCATTTTTGCCAAATTGTTTTACAATATATTCATAGGCTCCATAAGCAAGACCGCCGATCGATTTGAAATACGCGCCGTCTTCAACTTTGTATTTCGCAAGCATTTGACCGTCATGGTATAAAGAAATTTCCGCCCGTTCGTATTCGTCGCAACACGGTTGAAAATAGATGTTAACCAAATCATTTCCCGTTGAATGCTTGATTGCCGCAGCCTTAATAAGATTTTCACGGGCTGTTTTTGCCTGTTCCGCATAGTATGCTTCTTTATCGGCTTCGACATATTGCAATTTCAGAATGTAATCATCTGCCAACCCCCCTTTGAAAGTAAAGCGAAGTTTATCTATCCTATTGCGAAAATCAACGTCGATGCGGTAACAGGGAAAACTCTCTTTGCCCGTAGAATTTGTAAGTTCTATTTCTGTATTTGCTACTTTTTCCCACTGCTTGTTTTTCCAGATATAAACATTTTCAATAAAATCGATTTTTTTCCATATAATTAAACTATATTCCACAAGGTTAATGTCATCATCTTGCGTAATTGTGAAAGTATCGTTATCTTTGTCAAATTTGCCATAAAATTTTTTAGCATTACTGAATTCCCCAATGAGACAGCACCGATAAAAAAGAAAATTGGATGATAAAATCCCCTTTAAGAGATATTCTTGATATTTATTCATGGTTTTTCTCCTTATTTCAAATTGCAGATATAATCGATACAATATTGAATTTCTTCAAGGGTAAGCATATCTTTCTTCTTTTCGGCGTGGACGATACTATTGCGGCACATCCGAAGTTTTTGAAGATATTTTACAAATTTGGCTTCTCGATTATATCCCCATCCGTCGTCCTCTTGTCCGTGCTGCGAGCAATACTTATCGAGCATTTCCGAAAAGTCGCCTTCGTAATGATACGATGAACGAAGGATTGCTTCCAACCGAACGCACAGCTTGATGATGACGATTTCCGTGTTGCCTTTTTTGAGTTCGGATTCAAAATATTCTTTCGTCAGTTCGTTGACGGCTTTGATTTTTTCTTCTTCGAAAGAATAATCAAAAATAATTTGCTGACGATAAAAATTGAGATATTCCACAATTGACTCTACCTTCAAATTATCGCTCGCATGATAGTCCTCGTTCGTTTTGAACCTATTCGCTTTTCTGACAACGAATTGTTTGTTGTTGACACTCGGATATCCGCTCCTCGTGACAGTTCGTAAAAACAAAGCGGCGATCTCTTTCTCCATCCCTTTTTCGTCATTCTTCATAACAGCCCTTGCAAGACTATCGTTTTTGCTATCTACGGCATATTCAAATAGCGCTCGCCATTGCTTATTTTGGAAGATTCGGCAAAGCGGCTCGATTGGATGAATATCGTAGGTTGAGAGCGCTTTCTTGATGAGCGGCAAATTTTTTGTAGCAAGCAATTCGTCAATATTAATGATTCCGTCGTGAATGGTTGATTGAACTATCAACTCATCTTGCGATACAGACTTGTCCGCCTTTAATTTTGCCATGCGGATCTCGTACTCGGAAGCGATATACGGCTTAAAATCGTAATATGCTTGAATCGCTCTGTTAATGTCGTCGAACTCCTTAAAAAGCGCGAAATCGCCTCTTTCGAGCGCGAGCTTAATGGTTTCTTCCAAAATACGAACTAATCCATGCCCCTTGTAGTTATACGCCGCCATAAAAAAGAAATTTGGTGTGTAATTCAATCCGCCATCATATCTATTGCGCACCAATTTCATGTTATCATAGGCGTATTGATTGTTCTCAACGGAGAGAGTCAATAGTCTGCGCAACATTTTATCCTCTTTATTCAAATAACTCTGATGTATCAAATATGGAAATGTATGATACCATACGCATTGCCGATTAGGTTGTTTGCCTAATATTTTATTTAACGTATCTTCGCTGATTCTCTTGTCACAGACAATCGTCTTAAAAATATCATCCGTTAAAATACATAGCGTTTTGGATTCTCTATCATTAAACCCTGATTCTTCGGCTTCGGGCAATAATGATAAAAGTTCTTCCTCGGTTTCAAACTTCCAACGCAGATAATGCCTTATCTCAACCTCAAATTGTTCGCCACGAAGTAAATCAAGACGATTTGTTAAAATCGACAGCTTGATTGCATCGAGAATTGGAAATTTGGCGATATTTCCCTTTTGGGATTCGCAGAGTTTTACAAAGACCTTAAAACTCTGATATTGCAGAATGTAATCTACAAGCGACTTTCCTTGCTCGTCTTTATGATTGATATCGATACCGTCGAGCATGGCTGGATCGTCATTTTTGGCGCAAAGCTCGGCTTTGGAAATCGTAATGACTTCCCTTTCTGGTTCTTTCCCCGTCATGATGTAATCGATACTCACACCGAAAAGTTCTGCAATCGCGGGGAAAAATTCAATGCTTGGCGCGCCGTTATCCTTTTCCCATTTACTGACCGCTTTATCGCTGACCTGCAACTTTTCCGCAAGCTCCGCCTGCGTCCAACCTTTTGATTTGCGAAGCTCGGCAATCGTTTTTCCGATACTGTGCTTTTTACTAAAAATACCCATAAATGTCCTCCTGTGCAGGCTCATTATAGCTTTTTTTGCCGAAAAAGTAAACCTACTTCTTTTCGAGTGGTCTTGCCCGTTTTCCGTGCGCCACACAATAAAACTCTACGATTAGTAGAATTATAGCACAAAGCGATATGCTTGTCAATATGCGGAGGTTTTGTAGATCCGCCATTTCTCTTACCGAAAATCGCAATCCACGCAGTGGTCGTTGAGGATGCCGATGCCTTGGAGGTAGGAATAGATGATCGTCGGGCCGACGAATTGGAAGCCGCGGCGTTTGAGTTCGGCGCTCACGCGCTCCGAGAGGGCGTCCTTCGCGGGCATATCCTTGATGTTCTTCAACCGGTGGTCGATCGTCTTGCCGCCCGTGAAACTCCAAATGAACTGATCGAAACTGCCGAACTCCTTCTGCACGGCGAGAAAGGCGCGGGCGTTGGCGATGGCGGCGCAGATCTTACGGCGGTTGCGGATGATGCCCGCATCCTGCATGAGTTCGGCGATCTTTGCTTCGCCGTAACCGGCGACGATCGTAGGGTCGAAGCCATCGAACGCGCGGCGGAAGTTTTCCTCCTTCTCCAAAATCAGGTTCCAGCTGACGCCCGCCTGCATCCCCTCGAGAACGAGCATGGCGAAAAGTTCGCCCTCGCGGTGCTCGGGCTTGCACCAACGCGTATCGTGATAGAGGAGCGCCTTCTCCGAGACGCGCCCTCCGCCCAAACTGAAATCACACCGCCGCTTCTGCATATTTCCCCCTTACACCGTCTTGCACTTGCGGCGTTTTGCCGTCATGCGCTCCACGACCAACTTAAAGACGCGGGTCGCGGGGAGTGCGGCGCGGTTGTAGGCAAAATTCTCCTTGCCGTAGTGGGCGAGCAAAATACGTAGCCCCTCTTCCTTTTCCGCGCCGAAAACTTCCTCCACGTGTCCCTGCCCGATGACGCTCTCGTACTCCATGGTGCACTGCCCCTTTTCCTCGTCCGCGACGAGGCGGTGGGCGCAGTCCATCTCGAAACTCGCGCGGCTGTCACGCGCCATGTGCGCGTATTTCTCCCCCTCACGCGCGCCGTGAAAATAAAATTCCACGCGTCCGTCCGTCAACTTTTCGCCGAAATTGAGGGGCAAAATGTAGGGAAACCCCTCGCCGTTCAACGCGAGGCGCAACACGTCGCACCGCGCGATGATCTCTGAAATTTCTCCGAAGTCCGTGACTTCCCGATCTGCCCTTCTCATGTTTCCTCCCCGCCGAGCGATGCTGTGAAGATGCGCAGGATGTCCTCTTCCGTCGGCTGATATTTACACGCTTTGATGTTCTTGGTCTGCATGGCGCGGGCGGCGTACTCCCTGCATTTTTCGCGGGGAATTTTTTCGCGCGCACCGCATAAAACCGACAATGTGTTGATGATTTCATTGGCGGACGCCCCGCAGGCGGCGCAAATTTCCCCTACCGCGGGAACGTGGTTCTCCGCGAAAATGCGGAGCGTTTCGCCGAGCAAGAGCCCGTTGGCGCGACCGTGGGCGATGCCGTAATCGTAGGTCAAAAAGTACCCCATGCCGTGCACGAACGTGGTGCCCGTGTGGGCAATTGCCATGCCAGCGAGGCAGGATGCCCAAAGCAGGACGTCGCGCGTCTCCTCGGTGGGGTGTTCGAGCGATTTGAGGCGCGGATACAGGATGCGCAGGCTCTCGCGGGCGAACAGTTCAGAGGCGGGCGAGGAGGAGTTTTTCAGCATACTCTCGGCGGCGTGGGAAAAGGCGTCCATCGCCGTGTTTTTGGTGATATGGGGTGGCAAATTGTCGGTGTAGGCGGCGTCCAAAAAGGCGATCTTGGGGAAGAGCGCGGGCGACGTGATGCTCGTCTTGGTGCGGGCGAAATCGTCGGTGAGAATGGCGTAAGGCGTGACCTCGCTCCCCGTGCCCGCCGTCGTGGGAATGTGCGCCATGGGCAGGGCGTTCGCCCCGTAATTGCCTGCGAAAATTGCCCCGTCGGCGCGGGGCTCCACCGCCAGAAGCGCGATCGCCTTGGCGGCATCCATGGGCGAGCCGCCGCCGACGCCGATGACGAAATCGGCGCCCGTTTCCTGCAAAAGGGCGAGTCCCTTTTTGACGCAGGCGAGCGTCGGATTGGGGGCGACTTCGTCGAAAACGGCAAAACGCTGCGAGTTTTGCGCGAGGGCGGCCGTGACATCGGCGAGCGCGCCGCTCGTTTTGGACGACTTTCCCGTGACGATGAGGGCGCACGTGCCGAGCGGTTTTAAGGCCGCGGCGTGGGCGCGTACGCACCCCCTGCCCGCGATTACCTTGGTGGGAATGTGGGAGGAAAAATTCATGGTTGCTCCAAAACGGCGAGGCAGCGGCAGATGGGCTTGCCCTGTGATGCGAAGTTGGCCTCGTACTCGGTGACGATGTTGTTTTGCGCATATGCGCTGCGGTGCAGGTCGCGCGTGACTTCCTCCACGCGAAAGCCCGCCGCTTGGAACCCGGAAATGGAATAATCGAAGAACTCCGCGCTGTCCGTCTTTTGCTCGATGATCCCCCCGAAAACTAACAGCGTTTTGTAGATTTCGAGAAACCGCTGCGAGGTGAGGCGCTGTTTTTCGCGGCTCTTTTCGGGCAGGGGTGTGGAGAAATTCAGGTAAATTTTGCGGACGCTGCGTTCGGGAATGTAGCACTGCAAAATTTCGGCGGGGATGTTGAGGAAGCGGACGTTTTTAAGTTCCGCCGCCATCGTGCGCTCCATCGCCGTCAGGATGACGTTGGTGCACAGTTCGACGGCGAGGAAGTTGACGGCGGGCTCGCGCTTCGCCTTTTCGAGGAGAAAGCCGCCGTTGCCGCACCCAATCTCGAGTTCGACGGGGTTACTATTGCCGAAAATTTCGGCATAATTTAGGAGGAAGCGGTAGTTTTCCGCCGCCTCCTTTAAGTTTTTACAGGGCTTGCCGCGCGCCAACAAGATGGCGGCGCACCGCTCCATGCGCGGCTCCAAATGCCGCTTTTTGCGCATTCGCATTGCTATTTTTTCCTTTTGGTGGAGTTTCGTGATAGACGCCCGCCGAATGATACGGCAAATCGCTTGCTCCGCGATTTGGGCATATTGTTGACGGAGTTGGTGCGACGCTATGCGGGTCGCTTGCTCCTCCCGCGCTCCCGCTTGGGGCCCTCCTCATTGCGTGAGGCTTCAAAGGGCGAAACCTCACGCAACGAGGAGGCTCAGCCGCTCCGCGGGTGGAGCGGTGCACCATGCTCAACAGCCCAGTGGGCTGTGCCCCGCGCGCACCATTGTCTACTAAGCGCGGCACGTAGTAGCGCACCGCGACAGGAGCGCTGGAGGGCGCGTCCCGCCCGCACTATTTTCAACCAAGGGCGGCACGAGCCGCAGGCGAAGTACGGGGTTTGCGGCGGTTCCTGCCGACGCAAACGGGGAGCCGCAAAATGAGCGATGATGATAGAATTCTACTGTGAGTAGATATGGATCGGGGCGCATCATAAAAAGATAAAATAATCTAATCTTTTATCTTTTTTATTCTCTTGGTAATATCATTTGTTGTAAGTATATGGGGGCTGTCTGTCTTATCCCCTATCCCGTTCGCAGGATAATAAGAAGCGACACTCCCGCCGCTTGTTAGACAACCGCTTTGCCGTCTTTACTGTAAATTATGTGCCTTAGGCGGAATCCACTTCCGCCACCCTGCGCGCACTACTTACACTCCAAGGGCGGCACAAGCCGTAGGCGAAGTACGGGGTTTGCGGTGGTTCCTGCCGACGGATTTTATATCAAAGAATTTTGTGAGCCTATTTTGTGCCCGTTGAGCCGAAGCCGCCGATGCCGCGGACGGTTGAGGAGAGCGAGGCCGCCTCTTCAAATTCGCAGGTGTAATACGGGGCGACGACGAGCTGGGCGATGCGGTCGCCCGCGCTCACCGTGCGCGGCTCTTTGCCGTGGTTGTGGAGGGAGACGATGATTTCGCCGCGGTAGTCGCAGTCGATGACCCCCACCTTGTTGGCGGGCGCGAGGTCCTGCTTGGAGGCGAGGCCGCTCCGCGCGTACACGAGCCCAACCGTGCCTGCGGGCAATTCCACCGCGATGCCCGTGTGCACGAAGCGCGTTTCGCCCGCGGGGATCTCCATGCCCTCGGCGGCGTATAGGTCGGCGCCGGCGGCAAATTCCGAGCCGTAAGTGGGAAGTTTGGCGTTTTCGTTGAGTTTTTTCACGTTGACTTTCATGGCGCCATTATACCGCCCCGGGAAAATTCTGTCAAGAAAAAACCCCGCCTCGGCGGGGACAAGGGCTGCTTTGCGGAATGCCGCAGCCCGTTTGCAAAGCGGACGCGCTACTCCGCGAGCAGACGTTCGACCAATCTCTGATTGTACGCGACGATTTTTTGGTTGATCTTGGCGTTGAAGCCGCCGTTTGCCGACGTCACAAAGTCGCACAGGACGACGGGCATCGTCTCCATCCACTTGTCGAAATCGGCGCAGTGGAGCATCTCTGCGTTGTGCTTCTTCGCCTTGCTGACGAGCGACCACGCGCCGACCGTTTCGAAAAAGTCCTTTCCGCACGGCGAGGTGTTGATCTGCATGACGCGGAACATATTTTTGTAGCGGTCAAATTCCCCCTGAATCTCCGCGCACCTTTTAGCAACGCCCTCCGCGATGGCGGAGGTCTTCATGCGGTTATACCATCGGTTTGTCATCGAGTTCCTTGAATAGCACTTGCCGCGATATTCGCTGTTTTGAAGATCGAACACCCGCTCGACGTCGGGCAGGTCGTCCTCCCCCGAGAACATGACGACGGCGCCGCCCTTTGTGCCGTTCTGTGTGACCGTGTTGTAGGTGAGTTCGCCGAGCGGGACGTTTTCGTAGGGCACAAAGTCTTTGAGCGTATGCCCCTCGCATTCGTAGGCGAAGAGTTCTGTAAGGAAGGCGGAGAGGGTGCTCTCGCCGCCGTAGGCGATTTGAAATTGCAGGACGACGATCTCCCCTTTCGCACCTTGCAAAAAGGAGATGACCTCGCGGACGTAGCCCTCGATGGCGCCGTCTACCATGGAGTGGCTTCCGCACCACTTGCCCTCGTGATAGGCGCACTTGATGTGCAAAAACCGCGCGCCCTGCCGCAGTTGCGCGGTGACGGTGGAGACCTGCGTCTTGGTGTAGCGGTAGGAGAGCCCCGGCGCCACGGCATAGAGAAATTTTACGCCGCCGCCCGTGCTTTCATCGGCGGGAGCGCCCACCGAGAGTGCGCCCGTGCTCGCATCGTGCGAGCCGAGCATGGCAAGATCCACGACGCGCGGGTCGGCCTCCGCAATGTTTGCGATATCCGCGAGGACGGAAGTGTAGGAGCCGTCCTCGCTCACTGCGCCCTCGGACAGCGTCTTGGTCTGCGTGACGGCCAAAAAGGCGGCGAGGAGCAGTAAAAAAATACAGCCGAAAACCAAAAAAAGAATTTTCGTTCTCTCTTTTAGCTTTCGGCGCATTTTGTCTCCTTGCTCCGCGGCCGGGGATGCCTATCCGCGGCGGTTTGCATTTTCAGCGGACGCTGTACATGAGGTCGGTGTATTTGGGGAACGGCCAATAGTCGCTTGAAGTGAGTTTTTCGAGTTCGTCGGCAGCCCTGCGCACCCGCTCCATGGCGGGCACGACGGTGTGCGCCATCTTCTGCGAAGCCGCCGCCTCGCCCTCGGGCATCTCTTCAAGGTCGCCCTCGAGCGCTTCCACTGCCTCCATGAGTTCCTCGTTGAGCGCGGAGAGTTTCTCCGCGAGCGCCATATCCGCGGCGCAGGGGAACTTCTCGCTGACGGCGCGCTTGGCGGCGATCGCCGAGCAGAGTTCGGTGATGTAACCGTTGACCGACGGGTAGATGTCCTGCCGCGCCATCTCCGCCGTCGTCTTTGCCTCGATGGCGATGGTCTTGATGTAGTTTTCGAGTTGGATGTTGGCGCGGGCGATGACCTCCTTCTCGGTGTACACGCCCTGCCGCACGAACACATCGATGTTCTCCCGCTTGAAGAACTCGGGCACGGCGTCTGCCGTCGTCTTGTTGTTGAGAAGCCCCCGCCGCTCCGCCTCGGGCTCCCACTCGGGCCCGTAGCCGTTGTAATTGAAGATGATGCGGTAGTGCTTTTTGAGAAGTTTTACGGTGTACGCCTTGCAGGCCTTTTCAAAGTCCTTCTTGCCCGAAAGTTCCTCGACCGCCTCGGAGAAGAGTTCCGCCGCGATGGTGTTGAGCACGATGTTGGGGTCGGCGACGGACGCCTGCGAGCCGAGCATACGGAACTCGAACTTGTTGCCCGTAAACGCAAAAGGCGACGTGCGGTTCCTGTCCGTCGTGTCGATGGGGAAGATGGGGCTCTCGGGGACGCCGATGGAGCCCGGGATCGCCTTCTTAGGCACATACTCTCTGCCCAAGACGATGCTATCGACGAGGGCGCCGAGCTGATCGCCGAGGTACACGGAGAGAATGGCGGGCGGCGCTTCGTTGGCGCCCAAGCGGTGGTCGTTGCCCGCAGAGGCTACCGAGGCGCGGAGAACCCCCTGATACCGATCCACCGCCGCGATGACGCAGGCCAAAATGAGCATGAAGCGGGGGTTTTCCTCGGGGGATTCGCCGGGGTCGAGGAGGTTGAGCCCCGTATCGGTGGAGAGCGACCAGTTGTTGTGCTTGCCCGAACCGTTGACGCCTTCGAAGGGCTTCTCGTGGAGGAGGCAGACGAGGCCGTGCTTCTTTGCCACCTTCTTCATGAGTTCCATGGTGAGTTGGTTATCGTCCACGGCGACGTTGGTCGTCGTAAAGACGGGCGCGAGTTCGTGCTGGGCGGGGGCGACCTCGTTGTGCTTGGTCTTGGCGAAGATGCCGTAACTCCAGAGCGTCTCGTCGAGGTCGCGCATATACTCCGAGATGCGCGTCTTGAGGGTGCCGAAATAGTGATCTTCGAGTTCCTGCCCGCGCGTGGAGGGCGCGCCGAAGAGCGTTCTGCCCGTCAGGATGAGGTCTTTGCGCTGATTGTAGACCTCCTCATCGACGAGGAAGTACTCCTGCTCGGGGCCGACCGTCGTCGAGACCTTTCTGCACTCGATGTTGAAGAGTTTCAGAAGCCGCTTGGCCTGCGTATCGAGCGCGGTCATGGACTTTAATAGCGGCGCCTTCTTATCCAGCGTTTCGCCCGTGTAGGAGACGAACACCGTGGGAATGTAGAGGGTGCCCTCCTTGACGAAGGCGGGCGAAGTGGGATCCCACGCCGTGTAGCCGCGGGCGTTTGCCGTGGCGCGCGTTCCCCCCGAGGGGAAGGACGAGGCATCGGGCTCGCCCACGATGAGGGATTTCCCCGTGAGTTGCAGGATGGCCTTGTCGCCCGAGGGCTCGATGAAACTATCGTGCTTTTCCGCCGTGAGGTTGGTGAGGGGCTGGAACCAATGCGTGTAGTGCGTGGCGCCCTTCTTCACCGCCCAGTCCTTCATGGCGTTGGCGACCGCGCTCGCAATGGAACTATCGAGGGGCTCACCCTCGTCGATGGTCTTGCGGAGGGACTTATAGACTTCCTTCGGCAGGGAGTTCTTCATCACCTCGTCGTTGAATACGTTGGTGCCGAAAAGTTCGGTTACGTTCATACGTTTTCCTCTTATATGGTTGATTTACGACCCTATTATATGATTTCGCGCGAGGGAAGTCAAACGTTTCGCTCTCCTTTTCCCTTTTGGCGTTTTGACGAGAAGTATAAGTACAGGTTATGGATGGGGGCGGACTTCGCCCATCGGGATTCTTCACCGCCGCCCGCGCTCCGCCCCCGCACCAGCGGGGGCGGAGCGCGGGCGGCGGTTCAGAATGACGCGAAAAAACGGGGCGCGGGGCGAGCGTATGAGGATTGCCACACCCCCTACCCCCCTCCTCGGGAGGGGGCGAGCAAGGGCGCACCGTGGAATTATTCGCCGCTCTTGCCGTAGTTGGAGAGGACGCGGGCGGAGGGATCGTTGACGTTGCACCCCTCCCACGCTTTGTTGGGCATCCAGAAGTCGGCAATCATCTCCGCCTGACCGGGGTAATATTTCTCGAAAATTTCGCGGTATAAAAGCGCCTCCTTGGTGAACGGTTTGCGCCAATACTCGTAGCGTTTTGCCGTTTTTTCCCAATCGGTGCCGTATTTCTCCTCGGCGAACTCCTTGATGTCATCCACCATGGAGTGCCCCACCGCGTCGGAAAACGCCGCCTTCTCGCGGTATAAAATGCTATGCGGGAGCAGGTCGCCCTCGAAGGCGCGGCGCAGAAGATACTTGCCCATGCCGTAGGTGTTCATCTTGAGGGCGGGGTCGATGCCCATGACGTATTCCACGAAGTCGAGGTCGCCGAAGGGGACGCGCGCCTCCATGGAGTTGACCGAGATGCAGCGGTCGGCGCGCAGAACGTCGTACATATGCAGTTCGCGCACCCGCTTTTCCGCCTCCGCTTGGAACGCCGCGGCGTCGGGGGCGAAGTCGGTGTATTTGTAGCCGAAGAGTTCGTCGGAGACCTCGCCCGTGAGGAGTACACGGACGTTGGTGTTCTCGTGGATCTTCTTGCACAGCAGGTACATCCCCATGCTCGCGCGGACGGTGGTGATGTCGTATGTGGCGAGCGTCTTCACGACAAATTCGAGGTGGGCGAGCACCTCCTCGCGCGTCATGAAAAATTCGGTGTGCGCGGAGCCGATGTACTCGGCGACCTCGCGGGCGTACTTTAAGTCGATGGCGTCCTTCTCCATGCCGATGGAGAAGGTGCGGATGGGCTGTTTCTCCCTGCGGGCGGCGATGGCGCAGACGAGCGAACTATCCAATCCGCCCGAGAGGAGGAAGCCGACGGGGGCATCCGAATCCAGCCGTTTTTCCACCCCATATGTAAGTTTTGCCTTGATTTTCGCGCAAATTTCGTCGAGACTGCCCGCGGCGGGGGAGCGGAATTTCGTCGCATCGCGGAAGCATACAAACTTGCCGCCCCGATAGTAGTGCCCCGGGGGGAAGGGCAAAATTTTGGCGCACAGCCCCACGAGGTTCTTGGGCTCGCTCGCAAAGGCGATCTTTCCGTCCGCGAGATACCCATAGTACATGGGACGGATGCCGATGGGGTCGCGCGCGGCGATGTATTCCCCCCTCTCGCCGTCGTAGAGAACGCAGGCGAACTCGGCGTCAAGGCGGGCAAACATCTCCACGCCGTATTTTTCGTAGAGGGGCAAAAGGATCTCGCAGTCGCTCTCCGATTCGAATTCGTAGCCCTCCTCTTCAAGGGCAGAGCGGACGGCGCGGAAGCCGTACAGTTCGCCGTTGCACACGCAGAAGTTCTTCCCGCGGACAAAGGGCTGCATCCCCTTGACGGTGAGCCCCATGATGGCGAGGCGGTGGAAGCCGACGTAGCCCTCCTTCGTCACGGAAAAATTGCTCAAATCGGGCCCGCGCGACAGCGTTTGATAGAACGCGCGCTCGGCCTTCTCCCGCGGGACGCTCTTGCCCGTAAGCACAAAAATCGAACACATATGACCCTCCCGACGGGACGAAAAAAGCGCCGCCCGTCCTTTTTTCATCAGGACGGATAGCGCTGTATCCGCGGTGCCACCTAACTTATTGCCCAAAGGCAATCCCTTTTTCCCCCGCAAAGGGGCTGCCCCGTAACGCAGGGCGGCGGCTCTCCCTACTCGATCTCTTTCGGGTGGCAGCTCGGAAGTGTTTTTCGCCCGAAGCGTCCTGCGGGGTTCGCACTCTGCCCGCTCACTGAACAAGGCGTTTTTCGGGTTACTCCTCTTCGTCGTCGCTTTTGTGCATTCATTGTATCGCATATTTTTTGCGAAGTCAAGCGTTTATGCGCACATTTTTATATTTTATGCGGGGAGAATGGGAAAAGTGCGGGGAAAGATACGCGCGCCACGCGCCCGCCGCGTATGGGGGGGCAGTATGAGGAGTAAACAAGAAATGTTCCAGACGAGGGGCGATTTACGGTTGTAAGTTTTCGACGAGTGATTTTACAGCCTTCTTGTTGCCGAAACTCAATTTGCGGTAGGCGGCAATGAGCGCGCGCTCGTCGGCGTTGAGCGATTCCGCTCCGTCCCCCTCCGAAAAGAATTCGGAGAGCGTGATGCCGAACGCATCGCAAATGCCCGCAAGCGTCGTAACCGACGGGAGCGTTCCCCGCGTACGCATATTGAGCAGCGTCGTTTGAGACAGACACGCTTCCTCCGCGAGACGGTAGTATGTCCACCCCCGCTCCTCGCGTAATTTTTCGATTTTTTCCACGATCTCATATGCTTGCATGGGTCACCTCCACACCAAGCATACTATACAAATGGCAAATATTTATTCACCAAATGTATTGACAAGTGACTAACAAATGTAATATACTTTATATGACATTTTTGTTTGGAGGCACATATGCACAAATGTGAAAATTGCGGGACGGAATTTGAGAGCAAGTTCTGTCCCAACTGCGGCGCCCCCGCGCCCTTGGAGGCGTGCCCTAACTGCGGCGCGAAACTCTCCCCCACGGATAAGTTCTGCCCCGAATGCGGCTGCGCTTTGAAGGGCGCGGGAAAGCAGACGGGATCCCTCGGCTACGCTCGGGATGACAGGGGAAACACTCGGGATGACGAGGGGAACGGGCAGCATGGCGGAAACGGCCATTATGGCGGGAATAACAACCGTTATGGCGTGGGTTCTGTGGCGGAAAGAACGACTGTTTCGCCCGCGGCTGTAAAATTTTTATCCTTGCTCCCCTATGCGACGGCTGCCCTCTTCGCCCTCTTCTCTGTGTTGCTCTTTTTGATGCTCCTCGGCTCGGTCTCCTCGGTCATGGGCATGAGCACGGGCAGCATCTATCAGAACACCGCTTTGAGCGTCGGCGGGGAGGCGGATCTCTTCGGGGAAATGATGGGTTCTTCGGGCGGAAACGACATCGCAAATCTCTGCATCGCGCTCGTCGTATTCGCCTCGTTCGGCATAGTCCTTGCCGCCTGTGCGCTCGCCTTCCGCCTCTATATTCCCCTGCGCGCCAAGAAAATCGGAAATCTCCGCATCTGCACCCTCCTCGATTGGGGCATTCTGCTCTTCTACTTTATCGATTTTCTCCTCGGGTGCATTCTCTGCGGCACGGTGAACGATGAGATCACTTCTCCCGACGCGGGGCCCGTCTGCGTCCTCGTGTTTGCGCTTCTCTTCGGATTGTGCTCCGCAGGTGCAGTTCTCCTGCAAAAATTTTCGCCCAAACTCTTCCCCGCCGCCGTGGAGGAAGCGAAACAGCGCAAGGCCGAACGCCGCGCCGATTTAACGCCGCCCACAAAGCCCGAATGGAAAGAGTTGGTCAAGCCGACAAAGCCGAGAAAGCCGAAAATCAAGCAATATCCGGAAGCAAAGTGTTCGGAAAAGATGAAGGATAAAATTGCCAAACACGTAAAAGCGAGAAATCTGCTTATGATATTTGCGGGAGTTATTTTTCCGTTGATTTTTCTTATCGGCTTTTTGATCCCCCTATATATAGAAGGTCTAGAAGGTGATGAAACTTTCCCTCCCGCGTTATGGATCTTCTTCCTTTGTTACGGTATACTTACAGTTGTTCTCGGCGGCATTTTGGGATCTGAGTACCAAAAAAAGAAGGCACCAAAATTCAATTGGCAAAGCAAACGCACTTGGAGCAATGCGCCGATGTTTTGGACGGTATCGGTTTTTGGTATCGTACTCCTTGGCTGCGGCATCATGTTCTTTTTTGTATTTATGCCCCCGCGTTGGATACTTGTTCACTATGTTCCATTGCCTATCTATGCTACATATATCGTCGCGTTTTATTCTGCCGCAGGTGCGCAGATAAATAAAGGAGAAAAACTTTCGCTTGCCGTTTACGGCGCAAGACACCCCCGACATTCGAAAGCGGTAAAAGAACTGAAGCGCGCCTTTATTTTGCAAAAACAAACATATATCGAGCAGAAAAACGCCTACCTTGCGAAACGGAACGAGCAACGTAAGGTTTGGCGCAAGTACCGCCGCGAACTCGCCTACTTTGAGGAAGGCATCGCGTTGAAATAAACACAAGAAGAAAAGATACACTCACGCGCCGCCGCGGCTATGCCGCGGCGGCGCGTGAGTGTATGGGGAAAACCTACTCCGAGAAGAAATCCTCGCGGCGAAGACCCGCGCGGAGTTTTTCGAGGGCGCGCTTTTCGATGCGGGAGACGTAGGAGCGCGAAATGTTGAGTTTGCGCGCGACTTCCCTCTGCGCGAGGGGCGCATCGCCCGTCAGGGCGTAGCGAAGGCAGATGATGACCGTCTCGCGCTCGGTGAGAAGCTCCTTGACCGCCTTCAAAAATTTTTCCTGCATGAGCGAACGCTCCACGCCTGCAAAGACCTTCTCCTCCTTCTCGAAGAGAAGATCCATAAGCGTGAGTTCGTTGCCGTCCTTATCGGTGCCGACGGGGTCGGAAAGAGACACGTTGCCGCGGTGCTTCTTGCCCGCGCGGATGAGCATCAGGATCTCGTTCTCGATGCACCTTGCGGTGTACGTTGCAAGCCGCGAGCCGTGGCCTTCCTCATAGGTATTGATGGCCTTGATGAGCCCGATCGAGCCCACCGAGAGCATATCGTCGGTCTCCGCCGCCCCCGCGTACTTCTTGGCGATGTGCGCCACCAGCCGCATATTGTGGCGGATGAGCTTTTCCTTCGCCGCGGCGTCGCCCTCGCGGGCGAGTTTGAGGCAGCGCGCCTCCTCCTCGCGGGAGAGCGGTTTGGGGTACGACGTGCCATCCGACAGCGCGCCCGTGAAAAAAAACAGCCGCCCGAATACGGCATACAAAAGTTGAAGCATATTCTCCTCGCTTTTGTATTGTATGACGCGGGCGGGTTGTCCTATGAACTGCGGAAAGAAAGATAAGCGCCGCGCGGCTTCTGCCGCGCGGCGCGTTTCGTTGTTCAAAGATATTTAATTGTTTTCTTCGGCGGGCTCCGCGGTGGCTTCCTCAACAGGTTCCGCGGTGGCGGCGACCTCTTCCGCAACTTCCTCCGCGACTTGCTCCGCGGGCTCTTCAAGGGGCTTTTCTACGGGCTCCTCGGGAACGGCTTCGGGAGCGGCTTCGGAAGCGGCCGCTTCAGCGGGGCGCAGGAACGCCGCCTCTTCGGCCTTGCTCTTGACAACGCGCTTTATAAGCCCCTTTTCGATGAGTTCGACGACGCCCTCGTAGGGAAGGTAGTAATCTTCGGCGATGCGCTCGGTGCGGACGCCGCCCATGCGCTCCATGACTGCGGCAAACAACTCCATGGCATACCGCGCGCGCCGCCCGTTTTTCAGACGGTACATACACGGCGTATCGGCGTATGCGGCGCTCTCCGAGACGTCCTCCACCTTATATTTGCTGCCTGTGTAGTCGGCGGCGTTAAGAGGAAAGTATACGCAGAGCGTATTCCCGCGATAGGCGAGCCGCGCGACCGCCTCTCTGCCCAAGCGGAAGGTCTCGCGCTTCCAACTTGTGCGCGCTTTGACCTTTTTGTAGGAAAGCATCTCGTTTTTGAGCGCCGTATACCAATTTTTCACCTCGTCGCCCGACTGGATGTACTTCGCCGTGAAACTCTTGTTGTAGCGCAGAACGCCCTCAAAGGACTCCTCCGCGATGACGGGCGGTGCAGGCACGGGAACAAGCGCGGCGGGTACGGGCTCTTCCTGCGGCTCTTGAACAGGTTCGGCGGGCGCGGGCATGGGAACTTCCTTCTGCATTTCACCGGGCTTCTTGCGGTGCAGGACATAAATCATGACCGCCACCAAAAGCACACAGATCACAGCCTCGACGATCCAAAGGATGGTCATGAGTGTATTGTTGCTCATAGACGATTCAATTCCGAAAAATGAAGCGTTCAATGTTTTCATGTCAATTATCCTCCTCTACGTTTGTATTTTCTTCTCTCTTTTTCTTGACCGCTAAACCGAACACAGTCCCGAGTAAGACCGCTTGCGCTCCGATCAACACGACCGCGACGCCGATGTCGAGATCGTCTTTATCCGTCGTTTCGCCGCCCGAGATGCCCTCCGCGAGCATATACACTGTCGCAATGAGTGTGTTATTCCTCGCCGCGTCGCCAAGGAGTGTGACGGTGACGGTATACTCGCCCGCGGCGGTCATGTTCTCCACCACCTCTCCGTTCAAGAAATAGGTAATGGTGTAATCGGTTGCGGCAAGGGCGACGGAATTGCCCTTTTCGTCCTCAAATATCGCATTGACGAGCCCGTCTGCGCCCTCTGCGGAATTGAGGGAAAACGTAAGTTTCCGCGCTACTACGGTGAGCATCCCGTTCACATATCGGAAGTCGTAATTGTCAGCAAGAAGTCCGCTCGGCGTGATCGTATAATTGCCGACGTCGCCAAGTCCGGTCGCGCTGTACGGATACGAGAAGGTGTAGCCGAGACCCTCTTTTTTGAGGACGTCCTCGCCCTCGCCGTTCACAAACCCGCTGTATGTCACGCCGTTCCCCGCGGGCGCATCGCCGTAAGTAATGGCATTATCGTTTGCCGTCACGGTGAGCGTCGCTTTCCCGATGTTGTACTCAAACGCGGTACCGCCTTGCTCGTCTGCAAAGTGCACCTCATAATTCGTATTCGTCCGCGTCGGGGTGACGGTATAGGTGCCCGCAGGCGTGCTTATGCTCGGCACTCCGCTCATCCCTTGCAGAGTATAAGAAAGACCGAGGATGTGGAAATCATCCTCCCCCTCCGCCTCATTGGGGGCGTACCAAGAACCTTCCGCGCCCGCTGTTACTCGGGAGGCGGTTGCCGTCACCCAGCCCGTGTGGGCATCCCCGTAGGTCGCCCCCTTCTCAAAAGTCAGCGTGACATTTATTTTTCTTGCCGAAACGGTGAAACCCGGCCTGTCGCCCGACCACGCAAGCGTCAAATATTTTGAAGCATTTGCGTCCACGGCGTCAACGTAGAGATGATAGTTGCCGCGCGGCAGGTTGTCTACCTTTTCCGATTCCGAGCCGTCTTTCTGAAGGTAGATGCCGCCATCTTCCACGGTGTAAATATCGCCGTCGTCCTGAACGGTACCGCCTTGCATGGAGTTGTCCTTGCGGAGATAGAACGTAAAACTATCGAGATTGTCTTTGAATTCTTTCGTTTTGTCGATATCGGCGCCCTCCGGATCTGCGGCAGTCGCCGTGACTTTTTCGATGCCGCCGAGGATATCTTCTTCAAAGGCATTTTTCGTATGGGCGACGTCGCCATACTCCACGCCCTTTTCAAAGCCCGCTCTTGCCGCCGCGGACAAAGTAATTTTCAGATCTTCTGTCGCAATGTGGACGACAAAATAATCATAGCACGGGTTGTGGTTTCCCTCGGTATCCACCGCCTTGAAATATACGACGTAGTACATCAGCTCTTGGGCGGTTTTGTCGGTGAGGTTATCGTAATCCTTCCAATCTTCGGCGTATTCCCCGAGTTTCAGGTGGTCATCGAGATACTCTTCTATCTCTGTTTTATCGTAATCTTCGCGCTTGGTTACGATATACTGAATCTCGATTTTATCTTTGGCGTCACTGAACCATGAGACATCCTTCCAAGTGATGGGGAAGTTGCTCTCCGTCGGGTCGGGCAGTTTGAGTGCGATCGGCTCCATCCCCAAACTGTAAACGACCTCCCGCCGCTTTTCAAGTCTCCCGTTATTGAACACCCCCGATGCCCCGTTGTTGAACGTCACCGTCATATCGGCGGGTACGACTTTATATGTAACGGTGATTGCATCACTTGTGCCGTCCTTCCATTGGAAACCATCCGAGGGCTTGATGTTCAGTTTATATTCGCCTACTTTGTCCGCCGTAATGGTGGTATGCTCTCCCGTCTTATACCAACTCGTATCTCCGCCTTCCGCAACGGCGGTGATCTCTACCATGTCGGTATTTACGATCTCCCATGTCACACCATTGGGGGAGTAGGTCTTTGTTTCATCCTTCCAATTTTCTCTATCGAGTATCGCTGTGTGCGCGGCAGCAGTCAGATTGAGATGGAGCGCAGGGCGCACCCCGCAGTTGGAGCTCACAACAATAGGATTGCGATTGCCGGAAGCGTCGAGAAAGGACGCACGGTCCGCACGGTAGGCATCGCCGGAGCGGAGCCAACAATAGCCCATCCCAACGCCGCTCTTCGCGCTTCTGAGAGGCGCATCGGTATCCCACATACCATCGCTGCCATTGGACATACCCGTTTCCGTCAGAGAGGGGAGCCAAAGGTAGTCGTCTTTCCACGCATTGTATGCCGTTGCACCCTCCCCCTTGCTGCTGTAATTCATGTTGTCGTACCACTTACTTTCTGTCTCGCCGCTACTGAATTTGCTTCCGCTCGGCGTACCGTATGCGTCGTTGGGGAAATATAAGAAGTAATTACCTGCCTGATAGCGTGTTGTTTCTCGTGGCTCTCCGTAGATCGACAGCATCGTTTCTCTGTCGTATTCCGTCTCCTGATACCCGACTTCGGAGGGCTTGGCAATGTACTCCGTCAGACTGCCCTCCACGCCATCCATCGTAAAGCGGGCGTATTGGTTTTTCTCGTCTTGAGTGCTCGATTTCAAACTTTCGCCGCCGCTTTGGGAATATTGCCCGCCCACGTTCAGCGTCTGAACACGGATAAGGCTCGTAGAATACATATTCGAGGGGTACGAATAGTCGGTGCTGTTGGCAGACCAATAGTAAGAATAGGGTGCGGCATCGGACGACGTAAGCGTGTCCGCCGAACGCCACAAGTCGAGGATGATGTCGCCCGCCTTTGTGTTCTCTGCGGTCGTTTTTGCCGTTGTGAGATAGACCGCATCCCACTTCATGCCGCCGAAATACACCGAAACGTTTTTTCCGCCGTTCGCCGTGCGAAAGCCATCGGAAGTAGTTGTTGCTTCCGCCGCCTTCTCCAGGGCATCATACGACCGCTCCCCCGTGAGCGCCTTGATGAGCTCCATCATGTTTGCGCCGTCAAACGATTGGGTGTCATCGTTGTAGATCTCATTGACCGTCGCCCATGCGCCCGCATCCCGCGCCGCGTCCGCCGTCCCTGTTTGGGGCAGCCCCAACGCTACGCCCGCCGCGATCGCCGACGCCATAAAGAGCGCAAGACCGAGCATCGCCTTCTTCTTTGTTTTTCGCTTTGTTTGCATTTTTCACTCTCCACAATACAGAGAATTTCAATTGCAATTATACAACCTCCCCCCCCTGTCAACTGTCCGAAATGTATATTTTCATTTCTTAACAAATCTTAACAAGTTTCTTCGGTTTTTTTCGGCAAAGTTATCCACATCGAAGGCATAAGCCCATTTTTGCGGCAAAAATATAGCGCCGCGCGGCTTCTGCCGCGCGGCGCACGTGATAGTTTGCATTCCGATGCGATTACCCGATGTGGAAGCGGATGGCGGTGACGCTCGAGGGGGCGAGGCGGATGCCCGCGACCGACTTCGTAAAGCCGCCCACCGTATAGTTAACGGGCGCGACGGGGGTATCCTCCAAGGAGTTCACGTCCTGATAGGCGGCGGAAAGTTCTGTGACCGCTGCGATGCCCGTGATGTTTGCGTCACCGAGGTCGATGTTGAGCCTTATCGCCGAGAACTCGTCGGCGTTGACGATCTTCACGATGTAGTCGCCCGTCGTCTCATCGACGCTCGCAACGTAGTAGAGCCTGTCGAGTTTGCGCGTCTTACCCGCGGTCTCGGGCTCGAAGGTGGTCTCCGTGCCGCTCGCAAAATTCAGTTCGGAGGTGAGTTTCTTCGTGCCCGCGTTCTGCATAAAGAGTTGCTGCACGTAGTAGTTGGCGGTGCGGACGAGTTCGGTGTTTGTGAACAGCATCATATCCACCGCCCAATGGCGCTGGCTCTCGTTCACGGGGGCGAATATGGGCGCGTAGGCGGCGAGTTTTACGATGTCGCCGTTGCGCTCGAAGCCCGTCATCGCGGCGGCCTCCGCGAGCGCCGAGAACCAATTGTTGATCTTATAGATGGAGGAGAAGTCGCCCGAATATTTGAGGTTGTTGTTCGCCGAATACTCGCCGACGAACACCTCGTAGCGGTTGGCGCCCTCGCGGGTGTAGTTGTCGTAGAGGTGCGTGTGCAGGAAGAAATCGACGGGGCTGTTGTAATAGTGGTGATCCTGTACGCCGTATTCGCCGAGGGAGGAGATCTTGCCCTTGTTCATATAGGCGAGCGCGGCTTTGCGCGCGTCCCCGCCCGTCGCATCCGTGCCTTGATTCCAAGGGTTATCCGCGATGGAACTGTCGTATCCCTCGCAGTTGCGCAGTTCTTGGTGGTTGCCGACGATGAGCTGAACGCCGTACTGCTCGCACTTCTCCATGAAGTACTCGTCCTCGAGGAACTTCTCGTAGTAGCCCGTGAAGTAGTCGGAATTTCCGCCCGCGTTCCACTGCTCGTTGCCGACGCCGATGTAGTTCATCTTGAAGGGCTCTTCGTGCCCCATGGCGGCGCGAACCGCACCCCATGTCGTTGTTTTGTCGCCCTTGGCGAACTCAATGAGGTCGGCGGCGTCGCGGATGTAGTCGGCGATCTTCTTGTTGTGTCTGCCTTGAAGCGCCGCGCCGGGATAGGCCTGCCCCTGACAGGAGAGCCCGCAGTTCACGACGGGCAGCGCGGAGGCGCCGAGGCTATCGCAGAGCAAAAAGTAATCGTAGAACCCGATGCCGTAGTCCATGAGGAAATATTCGCCGCCGTTGTTCTCCCATAGATTTACGTTGGCCTCGCGCGTGACATATTCGCCGTACGTCGTCACCGCTTCGTCGCCGCTCTCGGTGTTGAGGGTGTAGTTGAGGGCGGGCACCGTATCGTCCCCCGCGTTCGCGCCGTTTGATACCGCGCCGATACTGTTCTTCCAATCGTACGCCTGATTGTAATTTTCGCCCTCGATGATGCACCCGCCGGGGAAGCGGATGAACTTGGGACCGAGTTCCTTGACGGCGTTGTAGAGGTAATTTTTGATGCCCACCGTACTATCCGTCGTCTCGAAGGAGACGGCGTCGAGGCAGACGGTGGCCGCCGCCGAAAATTTGAGTTGCAATTTGAGCCCCTCCGCCATGGTGCCCGTCGCTGTTACGGTGCGCTTGTACTTCTTCCACCCGCCCGAGACGGGAATGGTGACCGAGGCGTAATCCGCAGTGCCGTCGGTGACGGTCACGGTGACGTTCACCGCCGCCGAGGACTTCATGAAGGCGGAGAACACGTAGTCCGTCCCCTCCGTGACCGCCATGGGCGCGGGCGTATAGCCGCTGTTTACGAGGGTGCCGTTCGCCGTCGCCTCGACGGAGGCATAGGAGAGGTGATAACTGCTATTATAGTCCTTATAACTCTCGCCCATGACGCCGTTTGCGTCCGTCAGAACGGTGAGGGTCGCGCCGCTCGCCGTCCAGCCGTGCTTGCCGTCGGAATATTTCGCGCCCGCAACTTTCTCGAACGAGCCGTTCTTCACCATGTTGTCGTCGAGCGCCTGCGAGGCGTAGTTGATGTCCTCCAGAAAGACGCCGTAGAGTTCGTCGGAGACGTCCCCGTTCGCGCCCGTATCGACGCCCGTGAGTTTCAACGTGGCCTGCGCATCGTCGAACGCGGGAGCCTCGCGGTCGGGCTTCTCCCCGCCGCCACAGCCCGCCGCGGAGAAGAGCAGCGCCGCCGCCACCGCGCCCGCCATGAGCGCTGTGAATTGTTTTTTCATACTTGTTTTCCCCCCTGTTTTGATTGCCTTTATTATATCGCCCACACCCGAAATGTCAAGAAAGCAATGAAAATTTTACGCGAAAACCGCCCCCCCCCGAACGGGAGCGGCTTCTCACATTTTACACAAAACTTATGCCTGCGGCGCCTCAGACGCGGCCGTGCCGTTCTGTATGTTTCCCCTCTATTTTTTCTCTTCCTTGACCTCGATGTGCACCTCGTCGAGTTGCTTCTTTTCGACGGGCGACGGCGCATTCATCAAAAGATCGCGCGCCTTGGCGTTCATGGGGAAGGCGATGACCTCGCGGATGTTGGTGGTATCGGCGATGAGCATCACCATTCTGTCCACCCCGGGGGCGACGCCCGCATGGGGGGGCGCGCCGTACTCGAAGGCGTTGTAGAGGGCGGGGAACTTCGCCCGCACCTCCTCCTCGCCGAGCCCGACGAGCGAGAACGCTTTGAGCATGATGGCGGGGTCGTGGTTGCGCACAGCCCCCGACGAGAGTTCCACGCCGTTGCACACGATGTCGTACTGATAGGCGAGAATTTCGAGCGGGTCCTTTTCAAACGCCGCCATGCCCCCCTGCGGCATGGAGAACGGGTTGTGGCAAAATTCGAGTTGCCCGCTCTCCTCGCCGATCTCGTACATGGGGAAATCGACGATCCAGCAGAACCTGTAAACATTCTTCTCGCAAAGATCCAGCCCCGTGCCGAGCATGGTGCGAAGGAGCCCCGCGCGCTTTTGCACGAGTTGCAGTTTTTCCTCGGAGACGAGGGCGACGAAGGCGTTTTTTTCCACCCCAAGTGCCGATTTCCACTCTTCCGCGCTGTCCGCAACGAACTTTGCGATGCCGCCCGCGGGCGCGCCGGTTTCGTCCAGTTTGAACCAGAAGAGTTTGCCGCCCTCCGTCTTTACAGTGAACTCCTCCGCCGTCTTGTCGATCCACTTGCGCGGTACGTTGACGTCCTTCACCACGATGGCCTTTGTGACGCCGTGCAGGGGCTCAAACTCGCAGCGTTTTGCAAGTTCCGTCACATCCTTGATGCGGAGCGGGTTGCGAAGGTCGGGCTTGTCGGTGCCGAATTCCTCCAAGGCGGTGAGGTAGGGAATGCGCGCAAACGGGGGCTTATCCGCCTCCCAACCGCTGTACTTTGCGAACACGGGCGGGAGCACGTTTTCGAGCACCGCAAACACATCCTCCTGCTCGGCGAACGCCATTTCGATATCGAGTTGGTAGAACTCCCCGGGGGAGCGGTCGGCGCGGGCGTCCTCGTCGCGGAAGCACGGCGCGATCTGGAAATATTTATCGAACCCCGAGCACATTAAAAGTTGCTTGTACTGCTGCGGCGCCTGCGGCAGGGCGTAGAACTGCCCCGGGTAGAGGCGGCTGGGCACGATGTAGTCGCGCGCGCCCTCGGGCGAGGAACTCGTCAGAATGGGCGTGGAAATTTCGAGGAAGCCCTGCTCCGTCATGAGGCGCCGAAGGTCGGCAATGATGTTGGCGCGGAGAATGATCTTCTCCTTCACGGCGGGGTTTCTCAAATCGAGGAAGCGGTATTTGAGGCGCGCGTCCTCCCCCGCCTCCGTCGAGCGGTTGACCTCGAAGGGAAGGGCGGGCGTGAGGCGCTTGCCCAAAATTTCCACCTTCTCGGGGACGATCTCAATGAGCCCCGTGGGGAGTTTCTCGTTGGGCGCGGAGCGGAGCGCCACCTCGCCCGTGACGGCGATCGTGGACTCCGTGGGAATTTCGCGCAGGGCGGAGAGCATGGGCTCCTCCGAGCAGACGACCTGCGTCACGCCGTAGTAGTCGCGGAGGACGGCGAATAAAAGCCCGCCCTTGTCGCGCTTTGAATCCAGCCAGCCCGCGACCGTCACCTTTTTGCCGACGTCCTCTTTGCGAAGTTCGCCGCAGTTGTGAGTTCTGTAAGCCATATCGTACCTTCGTGCATTTTTTTCTTATTGTAGTTTGTTTGCGTGGAAATGTCAAGTTTTCGCGCCGTTCCGCAAAAAAACCGCCCGAAATTTTTGGGCGGCGGTCATACGGACGGCAAGCGGCACGGTCAATAATCTTTAAGCCCGACGAGATAGTCGAGCGACACCGAGAAAAATTCGGCGAGTTTGCACAGCGAAAGCAGGTCGGGCTCCACTTTGCCCGTCTCCCAATAGGAGATGCGGCGCTGGGTCGTCCCCAAAGCCTCCGCGAGGGCGCTCTGTTTAAGACCCCGCTCCGTTCTCAAATCTTTCAATCTCTCTGCAAACATCAGTTTCATATCGAAGATTTTAGACGAAAGTTGTCTAAAACATTTGACATAGACAGTTTTTGTCTATATAATGAAACTATTCTCTTATATGGAGGTACATATGCACAAATGTGAAAATTGCGGGACGGAATTCGATAGCAAGTTCTGTCCGAACTGCGGCGCCCCCGCGCCGATGCAATCTCCCGCGCCCTCGCCCGTATATGATCCCGAGCCCGCCGCGGAGCCCGATGCCGCCAACGTGGCACTCGCAAAAAAGACGGAAAATTGGATCTCACGCAGAAAGGCCATTACGGGCTATCTATTCGGCGGGATCCCCTTCTATGGCATCATTGGCATTATCGTCGGTATCGTCAGGGGATTTCAGAGCCCTTCGCTCTCCGATTGGAACCCCGCAAGGCTTGGCCAAGAGCGCAAAAAGTTGTGCACCCGAACGATAATAGGTTGCTTTCTCGCTGCCCTCTTGCTCGTTGGCGGGATCTTGTTCCATGTACTCGCCCTGCCCATTTTGACGGCGCCCAAACCCTATGATGTCTATGCGCTATATGGGGAAACCAATCCGACTACTTGGATTTGGGGGATTCTCGTCCCCGTCATCATATGGCTTGCATTTGCCTCGGAATTTGCCGCGGCTCTTCTAGGTCTATTCACCCTTCCCCTCGGCGAAAAGCTCGAAACAGGCTATTACGGCAAATCCGACCCCATCTATGAGGCAGACATCCCCGTCATCAGCATACAGGAGACCGCGCGTTCTCTCGCGCTTGCGAAACACAACCATACTCAACAAATAACCCACGATTGGGTGCGCATTGCAGCACTCGGCGTCTTTCTTTTGTACATCGTCATCCTCGTGATTGCTATCCCCGTTACTCTTCTCGGCGGATCCCGCGACCGCCTTACTCTCGAAAATGCTATGAAAATAGAACTCGGCGCGGATAAAAAGACGGTAGAAAGAATCTTTGGAGAGCCCTACGTCTCCCCGACCGCCCACGATCAAGAGCCCGATAAATTTACTTGGGAATATATG
Organism: uncultured Clostridia bacterium; assembly: GCA_947628675.1. Taxonomy (GTDB): domain Bacteria; phylum Bacillota; class Clostridia; order Christensenellales; family Borkfalkiaceae; genus Gallimonas. The sequence continues at coordinate 24,128 of CANRAR010000003.1, read as the reverse complement.
AGCGACGATTATATAGAACTCGAAGAAAAGGCCGCCGATCTTATGGAAGAACAAGAAAAAGCGCTTCTTGACGGAAAACTTGACAAGATGGTGTCCCTTGAAGAAGACATCGCAGAGATCAAAGAACAGGCAAAAAAACTTATCTATAAACGCCTTACCATTGAATTTGACAATGATGAAAAGGTATCGAGTTTGCTCCTCGACGTCAGGTACAACGATGAAATAGGTCTCTCGGCGAAGAAGTCCTTTTCAAGTTCAAGCGTCAAAATTTCGAGAACTGATTGCTCCTCCATGGAGGAATTCAACACCGTCGCCGCTACAGTCACCTACTCCGATCAGAGTTATTACACGGGCTACATCTATACAGGCAATTATACGTTGGAAGGCAATATCTGCACGGTCACATGGTATGCGCCCTACTCCACAAGCCCCATTCAATTCCCCCTCATGATCGTGGGCGATTGGCTCCCCGCCCCCGAAGAATAACGCGCAAAATTTTATGCCGCCCGCGGCAGAGCCGCGGGCGGCGCTTCATATGAAAAACCCCGCGGTCGCGGCGCTTTTTTATTTTATGATCACCAAATTCTTTTTTGCCCGCGTGATGGCGGTGTACAGCCACGACGCGCTGTTTTCAAAGAGGTAACTCTCGTCCAAGACCACCACGCTGTCGTACTCCGAGCCCTGCGCCTTGTGGCAGGTGACGGCGTAGGCAAATTCAAAGCGGCACACCGTATCCTCCCGTTTCACGCGCGCCGAGCGGAGCGCCTCCACGTTGTTCTCGTGCACGAGCCGCCCGTTTGCAAGCAAATACGCCTTCGCGCCGTAGTTGTGGTAGTATTTCCCCTCGCGGAACACCCCCGCATCCACGGGCAGATCGCACACCGTATTGCTTAAAAAGTCAGCGCGGAAGTCGAGAAGCAGCAGCCCGTCCTCCCCCTCCCGCACGTGGTGGCAGGTGCCGATGATGCCGTTCACGAGGTGGAAATCCCCCCTCTCGTCGAGCGGTTTCGACCAATCGTTGAGCGTACACACGAGTTTTTCGCCGTCGGTGGGCGTCGCCGTGGGCGGAATGCCCGAAAATTCGCGCATCTCGCGGTTGACGAAGGCGCGCGTACGGTTGGAGCCCACGATGATCTGATCGGCATGGGTGAAGATCTCGCGACGGGTGTCCCTGTCGAGGGAGCGGCGCGGAAGCACACACACGTTCTCCCCGTAACTCCCGAGGGAGATGCCCTCGCCCGCCCGCACCCGCGCCGAGAGCCGCACGATGGGGTTGCTCTCCTCCTGCCGCACGATCTGTTTCAAGGTGATAACGGGCATAGAGAGCAGGGAATTGCTCCCGCCGACGGGCGGAAGTTGGGCGGGGTCGCCGCAGAAGAGGCACTTGACGCCGAAGGACAGCAAATCTTTCAGGACGTCGTCCGAGACCATGCTCGTCTCGTCCACGACAATGAGGCGGATGTCCTTGTTCAGCCTGTCCTTCTTGACGAAGCGCAGGAAGCGTTCGGAGATGACTTCGCCGTCCTCGTTGACCTCGATGTCCTCCTCGCGCGTGTAGATGAGGGAATGCACGGTGCCCGCGGGGGTGCCGCCGCGGATGAGCACGGAGGCCGCCTTGCCCGTGGGCGCGACGAACACGGCGCTCTCCCCGGGGACGAGCCCCATCTTGCGCACGATGTAGTCCACGAGGAAAGTTTTTCCCGTGCCCGCATACCCGCACAGGACGAAGATCTGCGTATTCAGGTTGAAGAACCACTCCTCGATGAGCTCTGCCGCCTCGGCTTGATCGGAGGTGAGCGAGGGAGAAGCGGAAAGCGCCGTCCGTTCCACACGGAAAGTATACCACACCCCGCGCAAAATTGCAAACATTTGTTCTATGTTTTTGAAAAATTTTCTCTCCCCCCCCTCATACCGACCGCAGTGAGTGTATCCTCTCCTCATACCGACCGTAGGGAGTGTATCTTTTGCCGCCCGCCGCCCGCCGCGCCCCACAGGGGCACGGCGGGCGGCGGGCGGCAAATACGCGCCTTTCCTTATTATGATCCCCTCATTATTATCCCCTCCCCGCGCCATTGGCGCGGGGAGGGGGACACGGGGGAAGGGGCAACTACGGCATCGCAAACCGCGCGTGGAGCAGTTCGCCGCTCATATTCATCTCCCCGAAAATTTCGCCCTTCTCCACCGCAAACACGTAGGAGACGGTGCGCAGGAGCGTCTTTTTGGAGAGGGTCACCTCCCCCCGCTCCAAGTCCATCTTGTACTCCCCATCGACGCCGCCCTCATTGCCCTCCGCGGTGCGGTAGGAGAGCGCAAACGTCTCGTCGCCCTTGAGTTCGAGCCGCACGTAGTCGAACCGCCCGAGGGCGTCCTCGCCGCCGAGGGTGAGTTCGGTGCACTCGTAGGTGCCCGCATACGGCTTGGAGATGTCGGGCAGCGAGGTCATCTCGCGCGCGTCACAGCCGCATAGGCAGCCGCATAAAACGACGGCGCACAGCAGCACAACGGGAAAAATCATTCTTCTCATACAAAAATTATTTGCAATTCCCTTAAAATCATGCTATGATTGCTACGAGGTGCAACTATGAAATTCGATACCGAACTCGTGGGCAAGATAGGTTCGATGGCGCTCATCGACGAAAAGGCGCACATCATCGACTATACGCGCGTGGCGCGCATTTCACGCGAACTGCGCCCCGGGGTCATCTGGGTCTCGAGCGGCGCAACGGAAATAGGCCGCCTCGACTATCTCTCCCGCAGCGGGGCAGAACTTACGGGCGAACACGCCAAAACCGACTACGCCGCGCAGGGGCAGGCCATCCTCATGCAGACGTACCGGCAGTTTATCGACCCCCGCTACAACGTGCGGCAGGTGCTCGTCGAACACCAGCACTTCAACGACCCCACAAAGAGCGAGCACATCAAGGATCTGCTCCTGCGCTGCAAGGAGCAGAACGCCGTACCCATCGTCAACTACAACGACGCCGTCTCCTCCGAGGAGAACAGGCGATTGGAGATCGCCGCCCTCGGCAAGGATCGCCGCCACGTGTATGAGTGCGTGGATAACGACGAAACGGCCTCGCGCATCGCCTGCCTCGTCCGCGCCAAAAATCTCGTCATCTTCACGAGTGCGGAGGGCATCTACACCGACCCGCAGAACGCCGCAACGCTCGTAAAGCGCATTTCGGGCAAGGATGCGTACGAACTCGTGGAGAACATCGAGGCGCACAAAAAGTTCTGCGAGGGGGCGTCCCGCGCGGGGGCGAACGGCGCGCGCGCCAAACTCGAATATGTCAAAGATGCCGCCGCGCAGGGCACCACCGTGTACATCGCAAGCGCAAAATACACCATCTCCGAAGTCCTCTCGGGCGCCGTCCCCTGCACGAAGATCGGCATCGACGCCTGAAAAACTCACAGCGTTTTGCACTCTTTGAAAAAATCTCCATAAAAATATGAGGAGCCGCCCGCGCCGAAAGCGCGGGCGGCTCCTTCCATGTCCCCCCGAAAAAAATTTAATTTTCCTCCGTCATCTCCTCGAGAATGCGGGCGGCGCTGTACACGAGGTCGGCGCACGGGCGCTTCCTGTAATAGGCCTCGGTGCGCTCCTCGGGCGTGGGCAAGTTCTCCGGACGGACGCCCGCCCCCGTCAGCAGTTCACCGCAGTTGTAACTGCCGTTCTCCGCCTGAAAGCGCTTGGCGAAGTCCTGCACGAGCGTATACATTTCGCGCCGCTCCACATCGGAGTAGATGAGCCCGAGGCACATCGCCCCGCCCGAGACCGCCCCACACATCTCGCGGAGCCGCCCCAGCCCCGCGCCCATTGGCTTTGCGAGCGCGGCGACCCTCTCCTCGGGCAGCCCCAGCCTGTCCGCAAAGGCAAGCATCACCGATTGCGCACAGTTGTAGCCCTGTTTGAAGTATTCCTTTGCCTTTTCTGCTCTCGTCATGTTACACCTCGTACCATTGCCCCTCTGCGGGCACGAACCCCTCCGTCCCCTCTTCCTCCGCCGCGGCGGCAAACCGCCCGGTGTTCTCGCGGTGCGTGAGGGGCGGAAACGCATCGTCAAAGTGGTCAAGCATGACCTTCTTGGGCTTCATAGCGCGCAAGAACTTCCGCATATACTTATCCATGCGCACCCTCCCCTGATAGGGAAACACGAGAAGATCGGCGCCCTCGGGATAGTGCACCCGCTCGTCCATGCCCGCCGAGCCCAGCGCCAGCACCGTCCTTTCGCCGTCGGAGATCTCGAGCGCGTAGATGTCGCCGTCGAGGGGGAACTTCCGTACGCGGTGCAAAAAGGCACAGGTGCCGAAAAAGTGCGCCCACGCGCGCGGCGAGAAAAATACGCGCAGTACGGTCAGAACGTCGAATTTGCAGTGACGGCTCTTGAAGGTGCGCACGGTGAAATCGCCCACACGGTGCATCTCATCGGAGCCGAGCGGAAGCATACGGGAGACGTCCATGCCGTTCCTTTCCGCATTTCTGATGCCGTTTTCCGAGACGAATACCCGCTCCACGCCGCGCTCCGTCCACGCGTTCACGTCGGCAAAGTGGTCGAGGTGGGGGTGGGTGATAAAGATCGCCTGCACATCCGCCGTCTCGTCGGGCGAAATGGGCGCAAGTTTTTTGTTTCTCCCCCGAAGATAGGGGTCGAGGAGGATGCGCGTTGCGCCGCTCTCGAGCAGCAGCGTCGCAGTCCCGAGCCATTTGATCCTCATTTGTTCACCGCGTTACAATTATACCACGCCGCTTTAACAAATACAACCCCCGTGCAAAATTTATATAGGGAGAAGATCTATCCCTTCATATGCTCGCCACAAATTCTTCTCTTTGCCCCGCGCCACTTTTTCTATGCTCCTGTGTGTTTCTCTCCCATGGGCTTCTCTGCCCTCCCCCTTAAATAAAATCGTCCCGTCCATTCCCACTGCCGCACCTCCCGCCCGCTCGTTTTTTTGATGCGTCCCGATTTGTATCTACTCACAGTAGAATTCTATCATCATCGTCTTTTTGCCGCTACCCCGTTTGCGTCGGCAGGAACCGCCGCAAACCCCGTACTTCGCCTGCGGCTCGTGCCGCCCTTGGTTGAAAATAGTGCGGGCGGGACGCGCCCTCCGGCGCTCCTGTCGCGGTGCGCTCACAGCCCACTGGGCTGTTGAGCATGGTGCACTGCTCCACCCGCGGAGCGGCTGAGCCTCCTCGTTGCGTGAGGTTTCGCCCTTTGAAGCCTCACGCAATGAGGAGGGCCCCAAGCGGGAGCGCGGGAGGAGCAAGCGACCCGTTAAGCGTTGCACCGCGCCCATCCACATCAATCCAAACGCATGAACCAACCGCCACGCCTCATCTTCGACCTGCCTCCTCGCCACGGCGCCCGCCCCCATTTATCCCCAAAATTTCCTTTGACAGCCGCCCGCCGTTGTGCTATAATTTTCAGCGGAAAAATCCGACGAAAAACGGCGAAAAAAGGAGCAAAACCATGAAAGAGCGGCAAACAAAGGGCGGCGCGCAGGCAACCGTGCTCGACATTCTCAAAAAGATCATCGACGGCTTCCTCGCGGGTGCGCTCATCTCCATCGGCGGGGCGGTGTTCCTCGCCTGCTATGGCGAGATGCCCCCCATCGGCAAATACGTGGGCGCGGTGTTCTTCTGCACGGCGCTGCTATGCATCTGCATCAAGGGTTTCTCCCTGTACACGGGCAAAATCGGCTATGTGCTCGAAAAACACTCCAAAGAGGACATCTCCGTCATGCTGTTGGGGCTCCTCGGGAACTTCATCGGCACCGTGGCGTGTGGGTACCTGCTCGCCGCCGCCGTCCCCTCGCTGAAGGACGCGGCGTTTGCGCTCTGTGACGGCAAACTGCAATCGCAGGAATGGTGGCAGACGCTCGTCAGGGCGTTCTTCTGCGGCATTCTCGTCTTTCTCGCCGTTGACATCTACCGCAACCATAAAACGCCGCTCGGCGTGGTGTTCTGCATACCCGCCTTCATTTTGAGCGGCTACGAGCACTCCATCGCCGATATGTTCTACTTCGCGGCCTCGGGCATCGCCTCGGGCGAAGCGCTCCTCTTCATTTGGCTCGTCATCTTGGGGAACTCCCTGGGCGGCCTCATGATCCCCGCCCTCAAACTTGTTGGCGCGAAGAAGCCCGCCGCAACGCAGGAGCCCGCCGCGCAGAATCTCACAGCCCCTCATACCGCCCCGTCCGCACCATTTTCGACTAAGGACGGCACGAGGAGCGAAGCGACGAAGTATGCCACGAAGGGGGCGAGTGTATCTTCCCCCGCCGAACCCCTCTCTCAAGCGGAGGAGCCCACCTCGGACGAGAACACTCCCGCCGCATAACATCCAAACGCCACCGCGGCAATCGCCCTCTCTTGCCTCCCCCCTTTTTAAGGGGGGAGGGGCAATCGCCCTCTCTTGCCTCCCCCCTTTTTAAGGGGGGAGGGTAGGGTAGGGGGTTCTCTCCTGTTTCTACCAATGCCCCGCGGCGCGGACACCGCCGCGCCGCTCATCTTGCCCCCCACATACTACGCGCCGCCGCGGCTCTATGAGCCGCGGCGGCGCAACAAATGCTTTCATCCCTTTCATCTATTTGTTTTTCAAATTCAATCCTGTTTTTTTACCGTTGAATTTCTCTATATCTCTATTTTGTATTTCATTTCGATTCATACTTTTAGCCGTGAAAATACTTCTTTTCGGACACGATTTTTTCTGCTCGTTTCAACCAATCCCGTTCTTCTTCCTCCCCCAACCCAATATTGTAATACGCGGCTAAAACAGACAATGTTAAGCCAGGATTCAATGCGAGCAATTTCGCTTTATTCCTTACATACAATTCACTTAAAATTTTCAATCTTGCTTGGCGACTTCCTAAATGAATTTGACAATGGCAATTCGGGCATAGTGCTACAATATTGTTAGGCACATCAAGATTTATGCTATTATTCTCTTCTATTACCGACTGAATATTGCTTAACATTCTGGTTTTGTTACCCAAAAAGCGCATTTGAATACCTCGATTCTATTACCGATCTATTTTATTATATCACATTTTTTCCCGATATCAAAGAGGTTTGCGTCATTTTACCAAATTAGATTTCATTTTCCGAACCTCGCATATATAAAATAAATCCTCTCGCTTTCGATGAACGGCCTTTTGTTATGTTTCATTTCAGGCTTCTCTTTTGCTTAACGAATCGAGTATTGCTCCGACACAGTTATAAAAAATCTCTATTTTTGGTGGACATTGTTTGCCGAATTCAGCTGCACAAATTTTACAAGATTTTCCGCAAAATTTATCGCCCGCGCCATTCCGCCCCGCCCCTCATACCGAGCCCTACGCCCGCGGCATTTGCCGCGGGCGCAGGGCGAGCGTATCTTACCCCCTCCCCGCGCGCTTTCCTCTCTCGCCCCCTCATGGGAGCCTTCCTTATGGCTTTCAGGAAAGGCGACCTATGATATGCGGAGTTTTTCTCCGAATGAGAGGTTGCTTTTGCTTCCTTCCCGCTCCCCGCTCCCCCCTCTCCCCTTCCTTCCCCTCATACCGAACCCGCGCCCGTCGCGCAGAGCGCGGCGGGCGCGGGCGAGCGTATCTTAAAAAAATTTCCGACTTTTTTCAAAAAACATGGCATATACACCCGACAGGGCGAAAAATTTGTGGTACCATTACATTGTGGAAAGAGAAAAGAGCGTGAAGCGAGTGCGCCTTGTGAAAAAAAGCGCCCCGCTGCAACGCGCGCGGCTGCCGCGAGGGCGGCGGCAGCGCGCGGAGCAGCGGGGCGCTTTAAGTGGAAAATTTTATTTTTTTATCCCCCGTTTTTTCAATTTTCCGCGCGATAAAATTTCTTAAAAATTCCACCCAAAATTCCGTCAAAGCCCGAAAATCTCGCAAAAAACTCCGCGCAAATTTCCGTCAAATTCCTTCAAAAATCCGTTCGGAATTTTCCTATTCCTCGTCGAAGCGGTGGCGAACGCCGTTTTTATCCTTGTATTCCACCACCATGGAAAGGCTCACGTTCTCCACGCTCCGAAAAATATTCTGCTCGATCTCGGGGTCGTCCTTGGCAAGATTTGCGATGAGTTCCTTCACCTTTTTGCGCTTGCCGTCCTCATATCTTCCGTCGGTGAATTTGCAAGCGCAGCGCAAAAATTCCAGTTTGTTGTAGTCGCGCCACGCGATGATGTCCTTCTCGCGGATGAGGTACATGGGGCGGATGAGTTGCATCCCCTCGAAATTTTCGCTCTTCACTTTGGGCAGCATCGTCTGCACCTGCCCGCCGTACAAAATGCCCATTAAAATGGTCTCGATGACGTCGTCGAAGTGGTGCCCGAGCGCAATTTTGTTGCACCCGAGCGATTTTGCCTTGGCGTAGAGATTGCCCCGCCGCATCCGCGCGCAGAGGTAGCACGGCGATTTTTCCACGGGGTACACGCTTGCGAAGATGTCCGTCTCGAAAATTGAAATCGGTACGCCGAGCAGCGCGGCGTTTTTTTCGATGCGGGCGCGGTTCTCCGCGCTGTACCCGGGATCCATGACGAGGAATTTTAGTTCAAAGGGAAATTTGCGGTGGCGCTGCAACTCTTGGAAGAGTTTTGCCATGAGCATGGAATCCTTGCCGCCCGAAATGCAGACGGCAATTTTATCTTCGGGCTCCAACAATTTATAGGTGACGACGGCCTTCGTGAATTTGGAAAAGATCGCCTTATGGAATTTTTTGCGCAGGCACTCCTCCGCCTTCGCCCGAATTTCATTTTGCTCCGCGGTTTGATTTTCCGATGTTTGCTCCATATTTTGATTATACCAAATTCCCGCGCCCTTGACAAGTAAAGTCCGCTTATATCCACGCCCGCCCCGCAAAATGCGGAACAGCGAACCTGTAAGCCTCGTCGCCGCAAACTTCGCTTTCAGCCCTTCGCCCAAAGGCAAAGGGCAACTGCACTCCGTTGCGGCTCCTCTTTCCCAAAAAATCTTGCTGTGCAATCTTTTTTGGGAGCCCTCTTCGTAAAGTCCGCTTATATCCACGCCCGCCCCGCAAAAAAGCGGGGCGGGCGTGGGATACGAGCGAACCTGTAAGCCGGGTTCTGTCGAGCGCGGTCATTTATCTACGCCTACCGTCACCGATAGGCTCCAGCGTTATTCACGGATCTCCCCGGGCGGGCAACCCTATGTGAGAAGATCCCAAACTTGCATCGGACGGGGTTTACATGGCACGGGGCGTTACCGTCCCGTCGGTGAGCTCTTACCTCGCCTTTCCATCCTTGCCTCGTCGAAGCAAATCTCACTTCCTGCTCTTCGCTCACGCAAAGAGCAATTTTCGTTCGATTGCTTCTCCTCTTCCCAAAAAATCTTGCTTCGCAATCTTTTTCGGGAGCCCTTAAAGGCGAAAGAGGATACAAGGCGGTCTATTTCTGTTGCACTTTCCTTAGGGTCGCCCCCACCTGACGTTATCAGGCGTCCTGCCCTGCGATGCCCGGACTTTCCTCATCGCGCGTATAGCGCGCCGCGACCGCGTAGTCCGCTCGGATCGCAATTATTATACCACAAAATTTGAAAAAGTACTTGTTTTTTGGCACGGATATGATAAAATAAAGGCGGAATTTTTTCCGAGGGGGAATGGTTATGAAAAAGACAAAGATCGTATGTACGCTCGGCCCCTCTTCCGAAACGGAGGAGATCATCGCCGCCATGGCGGACGCGGGCATGAACGTTGCGCGCATCAACTTCTCGCACGGCACCCATGAGGACCACGCGAAGAAGATCGCCGCCATCAAAAAAGTCCGCGCGGAGAAGAACATCCCGCTGCCCATTCTGCTCGACACGAAGGGCCCCGAGTTCCGCATCCGCACCTTCAAAGAGGGCAAGGTGTTCCTGAAAGAGGGCGACACCTTCGCGTTCACGACGCACGAAATAGAGGGCGACGAGCACCGCGTCTCCGTCTCCTACAAAAATATCTGCAACGACATGAACCCCGGGGACAAAATTCTTCTCAACAACGGGCTCATGGTGTTTGAAGTTGTGGAAGTCAAGGCGCCCGACGTCATCTGCAAAGTCGTTATCGGCGGCGAACTCTCCAACCGCAAGTCCATGTTCTTCCCCGAGAAGCAACTCGACCTTATCTATCTCTCCGAGCAGGACAAGGCCGACCTCCTCTTCGGTATTCAGCACGGCGTGGATTTTGTGGCTTGCTCCTTCGTCTCCAAGGCGCAGGACGTTCTGGACGTAAGAAATTTCCTCAAAGAGAACGGCTGTACGGACATCGACCTCATCGCAAAGATCGAGAACCGCGCGGGCGTGAACAATCTCGATGAGATTCTGAAGGTCTCCGACGGCATCATGATCGGCCGCGGCGACATGGGCGTGGAAATTCCCTATGAGGAGTTGCCCGATATTCAAAAGACCATCATCACCGCCTGCCGTAAGGCGGGCAAGCGGTGCATCACGGCGACGGAGATGCTGGAGAGCATGATCCACCAGCCCCGCCCCACCCGTGCGGAAATTTCCGATGTTGCCAATGCTGTGTACGACGGTTCCTCCGCCATCATGCTTTCGGGCGAAACCGCCGCGGGCGAATACCCCGTGCAGGCCGTTGCCGCCATGGCGCGCATCGCCGAGCAGGCGGAGAACAAGACGGAGTACATCCAATACGTCGAGGACAAGGAATACCTCATCCGCGGGCTCTCGGACGCCCTCTCGCACTCGGCTTGCCTCCTCGCCCACGATGTGAAGGCGAAGGCCATCGTCGTCTGCACCCGCACGGGCGGGACAGCCAAGATGGTCTCCCGCTTCCGCCCCAACATCGACATCATCGGCATGACGACGGACGAGAAGAGTTATAGAAAACTCGCCCTCTCTTGGGGCGTTCTGCCCGTCCTCTCCGAGGAATACTTCTCGGTGGACGTTTTGTTCCACTTTGCAAAGCGCGCCGCAGTCGAAAGCGGGCTCGTGCAGCAGGGCGACGTCATCGTCATCACGGGCGGCACCCCCAACGGCAAGAGCGGAAATTCCTCGCTCATCAATTTGGAAACTGTATAAACGCTATCTGAAAATGCCCCGCGGACGGGGCATTTTTTCATACGCGATTGTTTATCCGCTTTTCCCGCGTGTTCCGAAAAAAGGAAGATGTTTGAAGATGACGAGAGCGGAGACTGCCGCACAGCCTATGGCGACGCAGAGGAGTTCCCGCAAGCAAAGAATGACCGCCGAGAACAGTGCAAAAAGGCCGAATACGGCGACGGTCCTCACCGTATGCGACCGTATTTTGAGCGGAACGGAGAACAGGATGTAGAGCGCCGCCAATACAAAAACGATACGGGTGACGGGGGTAACGCCGAGCATGACGCCGAACGCGCAGGAGATACATTTTCCGCCGCGGAAACGGTTGAATATTCCGACTGCATGGCCGCAGACGGGAGCCAGCATGACAAATACGAAAGCCAAACTATCGACGCTTAAAAACAGTGCGGCAAGCAAGACGGGAACAAGCCCCTTTGCCAAATCGAGCAACAAACATACCGTTCCCAACTTCGCCCCGCATTGAGAAAATACGTTGAACGCACCCGGATTGCAGTCGTCGCTCGACCTGCAAATATCCTTATGCGCAAAAATTTTGGGCAGAATTTCGCTATACATCACGCTACCGGACAGAAACCCGCCCGCGATCGCCGCGCTCCAATACAGGATCGTCATTTGTGATCTCCTTCAAAATGATTTCCGCCAGATCCGCCGCCGCATTCGGGTGGACGGCTTCCGATTGCGCCCTTCTTACGGAGTCCGCAAGCTGCGCGTCTTTCAGCAATTCCATTGCCGATTTTGCGGCTCCTTTGGCGAAACCGGAATGAAGTGCGAGCCCGTTGCCGACAAAATATTTTACGTTTGCGGATTCTACGCCCGGAATGGACTTCATAAGCACGAGAGGCACACGGCATACGGCGACCTCCGTTAAGGAAAGTCCGCCCGCCTTGGACAAAACGACATCGGCAGCTTTCAGATAGAGATGCATATACGGCGTAAACGGCAAAATGCGGAATTTTTCGCCGCCGTAGCGCACTTCGAGCTTTTGTTTGAGCTTCATATTGTTGCCCGTAAAAATAAAGATCGCATGGCGCCCGTCGGTCAACTTATCGAGTTTTTTACACAGCGTTGCTATCTTCCCGCAACCGGCGCCACCCGTCATGACGGCGATAACTTTTTTGCCGGGGGGAATATCTATGATCTCCCGCGCCCTTCCTTGTTCGGTTTTTTGCCCGAATTTCTCACCGACGGGGATCCCCGTTACATGGATCTTTTCTGCCCCGATCCCCCGCTTGATCAGCTGGCCACGCACCTCGCCCGTCGGCACAAAATAACCGTCGAGCTGCGTATCCTTATAAAACGGGACTTCCGTGTAATCGGTCAAAACGCCGTAACTCGGAATTTTTTCGGCATATTTTTTGCGGATCGCCGTCATCGCCTCCATGGAAAAAAGGTGCGTACATATGACGGCATCGATCGCATTTTCCCTGACATACCAATAGATGCGGTCGGCATAGCCGGCGTTGTAGCGAAAAATCGGCGACGGAAGTTTGAGCCTATCATAAACGGCGCCCAAACGGTATACGAGACCGAACAGCCACGGCGTTTTTCTTATGACCGTTCCGTAGGCGCCCGTGACGCGCTTTCTGCTCCGTTCGCTCTTGAACGACAGCACATCGAGAATCTCTGCGGTTTCCCCTTTCCCTATGAGATAATTTCTAATCGCCTTTGCGGCACTGTTATGCCCTTCCCCCGTGCCGCAACTCAAGATCAAAAATTTCATTTGTAAAAACCGCCTTAAAAAAATTCGGTGCGCTTACGCTGATTATAGTACGTTATTAACGTACTTGTCAAGTATAAACGTACTTTTTTCCTATAATAATTTTATGGGGACGAAATTTCAGCTACGGTTTACGGAATGCTTGCGCTATGCGGAAATCAAACAGACGGAGTTGGCGCGCGCGGTGGGCGTATCCAAGCAATGCATTTCCGACTATAAGGCGGGAAAGAGCCAGCCGAGCCTCGATACGCTCTTTCTTATCTGCCGCTATCTCGACGTTTCCGCCGATTTTCTTCTCGGCCTTACAGACCGATAAACGGTGTACGAAAAATGAGGAAACGCGGCGAAAATCGCCGCGCTTTTTTTGTGATATTGGAGAAACCCCCTCCCCTACCCCTCCCCCTTAAAAAGGGGGAGGGTAAAAAAATAACCCCTTGCCCCCTTGAAAAGAGAAGGCAAAAATAGACCCTCCGCGAAGGAGGGTCGGACTTCGTTGTTCGGGATTCTTCACCCCCCTTCCCGCGCCCTGCCCCTGTGGGGGCAGGGCGCGGGAAGGGGGTTCAGAATGACGCGTTAAAACGGGCGCGGGGAACAGGATGGCGCGGTAAACAAGCGCGGAGCAGAATGACGCGATGGGACAGGCGCGGGGCAAAATGACGCGTTGCTCCGCGGGAAGCGGCTCGGTTATTCCTCGATGGCCGCTTTCATCTTCTGCACCGCGTCGGTGCGGGAGGAGGCGGAGAGTTTTTCGTAGATGGTGGAAATGTAGTTGCGCGCAGTGCCGTCGGTGAGTTTCAGAGCCGTTGCGATCTGCTTGTTGGTGAAGCCCTCGTAGATCATGAGGGCGATGCCGACCTCGCGGTCGGACAGCGAAAACTTGCGCTTCAGTTTGTACTCCCTGTCGCTCGAGACCATGCGCGCCGCGTCGGCGATGCGGCGGGCGATCTTGGCGGGCAGGATGGTATCGCCCGCGTAGGCGTTCTTCACCGCGTCGATGAGGGCGGACGCCGACGTATCTTTGAGCAGGTACCCGCTCGCGCCGTTGTTGATGGCGTTGAGGATGTAGTCGCTGTCGTCGAACGTCGTTAGGACGAGCACCTTGGTATCGGGGTGCTTGCGCTTGATCTCCTGCGTGGCGATGACCCCGTTCATGTTGGGCATACGGATATCCATGAGCACGACGTCGGGCTTCAACTTCCCCGTGAGCGTGACCGCCTCGAACCCGTCCGACGCGATGCCCACAACTTCGATCTCGGGGCATGACGAGAGGACGCTCTTGATGCCGTCCGCCAAGATCGCCTGATCGTCCGCGAGCAATACTTTGATCTTCATTTTGTTTCCTCCCCGCCGTCGAGCGGCAATAAAATGTGAACTTCGAACCCTTCGCCGGGCTCGGTCTCGAACCAGACGTCGCCGCCGAGCGCCGCCGCCCGCTTCTGCATTCCCGTGAGCCCGAAGCCCTCTTTGAGCGCTCCTATCTCCATGCCCGTGCCGTTATCCGAGAGGAGGAAGGTGACGCGCCCGCCCTCCGCCTTGAAGGAGAACCAGAACGCCGTCGCCTTGCCGTGGCGTAGCCCGTTGGAGATGCCCTCTTTCAGGGAATTGCACAAAAACCGCCGCTTGGCGTCACAGAGCGTGACGTCGTCCACCTCGTAGCGGATGGCGATGCCCGTGCCGTCGGTGGACTCGTGGACGATCTCGAGGAGCGCCTCCTTCAAGGTGGGCTGTACGGTGGAACCCGAGAGGAGGTGGACGCTCTCGCGCAGTTCCTCCAAGGCGTGTTTGGCCTGCAAGTTGGCCGCCGAGATGTTGCGGCGCGCCTCCTCGGGATCCTCGTCGAGGACGAGTTTGGCGGCCTCCGTCTGCATGATGACGGTGGTGATGGAGTGCCCTGCCGTATCGTGAATGTCCTTTGCGATGCGCTGGCGCTCCTCAAGGGCGGTGATCTCGCGCACCTCCTCGTTGAGTTTTACGAGTTTTGCGTTGGTCTCGCCGAGTTCGGCGAGCGTCGCCGTAATCTCCTTATTCTTGCGGTACATCTGCAGGGTAAAGTTGATGACGAGGAAGTGCAGAAGGATGATGATGAGGTCGGAGAACGAGCGGGAGAAGATGGAGGCGGCGTCCGTTCCGCCGCGCACGACGGCGCTCGAGACGGTGAACGTGATGAGGAAGAGCCCGATGCTGACGACGCACATGGCGACGTTCCCCATGAGCGATTGCTGTTCGAGATAGAACTGCGTGAGAATGGCGATGTAGAGGAGCGAGATGAGTTCGCCGTCCGAGAACATGGTGAGCACGAGGAGCAATAGAATATCGATGACGTAGAAGGCTATCTTGCTGCGGAAGGATTTGAGCGCCCACGTGCGGATGGCGTTCACCATGAGGAGGACGAGCGCGGCAGGCAGGAGCACATACCCCGCCACGGAGACGCCGAGGAGCGATGTATCCCAGTTGCTCACGAGCATGATGACGCACACCACGGCGGTGAGGACAAAGGCGACGATCTTGCCCACCCACACCACGCGGAGCACATCGAGTTGTTCCTGCGGCGCCTGCGGCGCGTTGTTTTCGGGCTGCTTCTTCATGGGATATGCTTGATGATATTTTCCACGCTGTACATATTCTCGATCTCCTCCATTCTGCCGTGCGCGAAATAGCTGAACATCCCGTCGGCGCCGACGATGATGTGGTCGCGCAATTTGACCTTGTTGAGGGAGCAGAGAAGTTGCAGTTGGGCGGTGAAGAGATCGTCCTGCACGGACGGGTGGCAGGTGTTTTTGGGGTGGTTGTGCGCCGCGACGACGCTGTACGGGCTGTGGGCGATGAGAACGCGCTCCACCTCGTCCATATTGAGCGAGACGCGGAGGGTCTCCCCCGTTTCGAACCGCGCGGTGTGCTTGATCTTATCCGTCTTATCGAGGCAGAAGATGTCCATCACCTCCTCCCCGAGCCCGACGAAGCGCTCGCGCACGAAGGAGGAAATGTTGCCGAAGCTCAGCGCCGTGGGACGGGTCTCCGAGACGACGACGCGCGAGACGAGTTCTTTGATGCTCACAAGGTACTGTGCGGTGCGCTTGCCCACGCCCTCGACGCGCATGAGTTCGGCCTCGTCCGCCGCGAGCACGTTTTTGAGGGAGCCGAACCTCGCAAGAAGGCCGTGCGCGATCTCGTTGGTGTTTTTGCGCGGAATGGGGTTGAAGAGGAGAATTTCCAAGAGTTCGTGGTCTTGAAGATCCCCCGCCGTTGCCCGATCCAACATACGATTTCTGTGCCCTTCGTGCATTTTTCGTCCCCGTTTGGCCTATTGTACCATATTTTCTCCGATTTTGCACGGAATTGCACACGCTTTTGTCTTTTTTTTTCGCGCCTTTTGTGAAAAAACGCACTTGACAACTCGCCCGTAGCGTGGTAAAATATCTTTTGGACTTTACGGGAGAAACGGCTTATGACTTTTTATCTCAATGAAGCGGTGCAAGCGATCGCCGAGAGCATCCGCTTCGATTCTTCTTCTGATAAGCGTACGGCGAAAATGCCCTTCGGAAAGGGCGCATACGACTGTCTTGTTCATTTTTTATCCCTCGCCGAGCATTTGGGATTTGAGACGCACAACTACGACGGCTATGCGGGAGAGGTCGTATACGGGACGGGCGAGGAATTCGCCATCCTCTGCCACCTCGACGTGGTGCCCGCGGGCGACGGGTGGACAAAGCCCCCCTTCGGCGGCCTCATAGAGGACGGCAAAATTTGGGGGCGCGGCGCCGTGGACGACAAGGGCCCCGCCGTGTGCGTCCTCTACGCCTTGAAGCGCCTCAAAGACGAGGGGTTTGTTCCCTCCAAAAAAATCAAACTCATCGTGGGCTGCAATGAGGAGAGCGGCTGGGCGTGTATCGAGCACTATAGGGACGTTACCTCCCTGCCCGACACGGGATTTTCGCCCGACGCCGATTTTCCCGTCATCTATGCCGAGAAGGGCATTCTGCACGTGCGGCTGCACTTCCCCCTCGCCCGCGCCCCCTTCCTCTTCCTCGAAGGCGGCAAGAGCGCCAACATGGTGTGCGACTTCTGCACGGCGACGGCGCGCTCGGTGGGCGGCGCGCGCGCAAAGGAATTGGGGCTCGAGACCGCGGGCAATAAGCTCATCTCCCGCGGGAAGAGCGCGCACGGTTCCACCCCCGAACAGGGCGTGAACGCCATGCTCCCCCTCCTCGAATACTTCGCCCGCCGCAACGGCGACGTCCGCCGCGCGGTGGACTGCGTGTTCGGCGATATTTACGGGCTCAAAGCGCTCGCCGACGAGACGGGGCACCTGACCCTCTCCCCCAACATCGTGAAGTACCGCAAGGGGGAACTGCAAATTTTGTGCGACATCCGCTACCCCGCCACCATGACCGTGGAGCGCGTGTACGAAAAACTCGCCCTCTTCGGCGTGAAATACGAGACGGTGCACCACCAGGCGCCCCTCTTCCACGAGAAGGACAGCCCGCTCATTCAGACGCTCCTCGGGGTATACGAGGAGTGCACGGGCAAAAAGGCGGAGCCCATTGCGATCGGCGGCGGCACCTACGCGCGGGCGTTGAAGTGCGGCGTGGGGTTCGGCCCCGAGATGCCGGGCGACGCGCCCGTCATCCATCAGGCCGACGAGTACATCACCGTGGAGCGCGTGGAACTGCTGCTCAACATCTATAAAATGGCAATCGAACGATTGACAAAGTAAGGGGAAAAATTAGGGAAAGCCCCGCCGACGCTTCGCGTCGGCGGGGCTTTCTTTGTGCGAAAACTCACAGCGTTTTAGCGTTTTTGGAGGGTGAGGGTGACTTTGTCGCCGTTGATATCCAAGGGTTTTGCGTAGCCCTCCGCCGTGCCCTCCTTGACTTCGACGGCGAGGACGCCCTGCGCAAACGCGCCCTTTTCGAGCATCCGCTTCGCCCTGCCCTCGGCGGTGTAATAGACGGCGATGCGGTCGGTCACCTCGAAGCCCGCCTCCTTGCGGAGGGTCTGGATCTTGGAGACGAGTTCGCGCTCGCAGCCTTCATCGAGAAGTTCCTCGGTGAGGCGGGTATCGAGGGCGACGGTGATGCCGCCGTCCTGCGCCGCGGCGTAGCCCTCCGCCGACGACGTGAAAACTTGCAAATCCTCCTCGGTGAGGGCGACTTCGCCGTCCAAATCGACGGTGAACGTGCCGCCGCCCTTGACAACCGCGACGACTTCTGCCGCGTTGCAGGTGTTCAAAAATTCGGTGATAAGTTTGAGTTTCTTGCCGTACTTGGGGCCGAGGGTGCGCAGTTGCGGCTTCAACGTGTACTTGACGAGGCTCTCGCCGCCCGAGACGTAGGTGAGTTTTTTGACGTTGAGTTCATCGAGGACGACCGCCTCTAACTCGCTCCCCATTTGAAGGGGGCGCTCGCTTGCGACGAGCATTTCGGCGAGCGGCTGCCTGTTCTTGACGGAGCCCGCGTTGCGCGCGCTCCTGCCGAGTTCGACGACTTTGAGCACGTCCTCCATGCCCGCTTCGAGCGCGGCGTCGATATAATTTTCCTCGGCGACGGGGAACGGGCAGAGGTGCACCGAGGCGGGCGCCCCGGGGAAGAACGCGGGCACGAGATTTTGGTAGATCATCTCCGCCATGAAGGGCGTGTACGGCGCGAGGAGTTTGGCGAGGGTGACGAGCACGTGGTGGAGCGTGGTGTATGCCGCCGCCTTGTCCTCCGTCATCTCGCTCCCCCAATAGCGGTCGCGGCCGCGGCGGACGTACCAGTTGGAGAGTTCGTCGGAGAAATCCTGAATGGCGCGGGCGCTATCCGTGATGTTGTACGCGGCGAGTTTTTCGTCCACATCCTTGATGAGGGTGTTGAGCCGCGAGAGCACCCACCGATCCATGAGGGTGAGTTTGCACTTCTTCAAGTCGTATTTGGAGGGGTCGTAGCCATCGATCTCGGCGTACAGCGTGAAGAAGGCGTAGGTGTTCCAAAGGGTGCCCTGAAACTTGCGCTGCACCTCGGAGACGGCCTCCTCGCTGAACCGCGAGGGGATCCACGGCGCGCTTCCCGTGTAGAAATACCACCTGACGGCGTCCGCGCCCTGCTTATTCAAAACCGTCCATGGATCGACGACGTTGCCCTTGTGCTTGCTCATTTTGATGCCGTTCTTATCGGCGACGAGCCCCAGACTGATACAATTCTTGAAGGGCGACTTGCCGAAGAGGATGGTGGAGATGACGAGGAGCACGTAGAACCAGCCGCGCGTCTGGTCGATGGCCTCCGAGATGAAGTCGGCGGGGAAGGTCTCCTCGAAGAGGTCCTTGTTTTCAAAGGGATAGTGGTACTGCGCAAACGGCATGGAGCCCGAATCGAACCAGCAGTCGATGACCTCGGGGGTGCGGGACATCTTGCCGCCGCACTTGGGGCACGTGCAGTACAGTTTATCGACGTACGGACGGTGCAGTTCGGTATTTTCGGGCGCGCCCGTCTTTTCGTGCAGTTCTTTTCTTGACCCCATTACCTCAATTTCGCCGCAATCGGGGCACACCCACACGGGGAGCGGCGTTCCCCAATAGCGGTCGCGCGACAAGCCCCAATCGATGACGTTTTCGAGGAAGTTGCCCATCCTCCCTTCTTTGATGGTCTCGGGCATCCAATTCACCGAGCGGTTGGCGGCGATGAGCTCATTCTTGACCTTGGTGACCTCGATGAACCAACTCGAACGGGCGTAGTATAAAAGCGGCGTATCGCACCGCCAGCAGTGCGGGTAACTGTGCTCGAAGAGCAGTTTTTTGAAGAGCAGCCCCTTCTCCTCGAGCATATCGAGAATGACTTTATCGGCCTTTTTTGCAAAGAGACCGTCGAGTTCGGGGCAACGCTCGTCGAAACAGCCCCGCTCATTGACGAGTTGCACGACGGGGAGGCCGTAGCGCTTGCCCACCTTGTAGTCGTCCTCGCCGAACGCGGGGGCGATGTGCACGACGCCCGTGCCGTCCGTGAGGGTGACGTAGTTGTCGCAGACGACGTAGTACGCCTTCTCGCGGAAGGTGCCCTTCGCCCAAGGGAAGAGGGGCGCGTACTCCGTGCCCTCGTACTCTTTCCCCTTGCGGCGGGAAATAACTTTGTAGTCCTCGAAGAACTTGGGCACGAGCGCCTCGGCGAGGATGTAGTGCGCGCCGTCCGCCTCGATCTCGACGTAGTCCTCATCGGGATTCATGCAGAGCGCGACGTTGGAGGGAAGCGTCCACGGCGTCGTCGTCCACGCCAAGATGTACGTGTTTTCCGCCCCCATTACCGCAAAACGGGCGATGACGGAGGTCTCCTTCACGTCCTTGTAGCCCTGCGCCACCTCGTGCGAGGAGAGCGCCGTGCCGCACCGCGGGCAGTAGGGCACGATCTTGTGCCCCTTGTATAAAAGCCCCTTCTTGTGCATCTCTTTGAGCGCCCACCACACCGACTCGATGTAGTCGTCGTGGTACGTGACGTAGGGGTGTTCCATATCCACCCAATAGCCGACGCGGTCGCTCATTTTCTCCCACTCGCCCTGATATTTCCACACCGATTCCTTGCACTTCTTGTTGAAGGGCTCGATGCCGTATGTCTCGATCTGCTTCTTGCCGTCGAGCCCCAAGGATTTTTCCACCTCGAGTTCGACGGGCAGCCCGTGCGTATCCCAGCCCGCCTTGCGAAGGACGTGGTAGCCCTTCATCGTGCGGTAGCGGGGGATGGCGTCCTTAATGGAGCGCGTCAAAACGTGCCCGATGTGCGGCTTGCCGTTGGCGGTAGGAGGCCCGTCGAAGAAGGAAAATTCCTCGCCGCCCTCATTCTTTTCCACCGATTTTTCGAAGATGCGGTTCTCTTTCCAGAAGTCGATGACCTCCTTCTCGCGCGCCACAAAGTTGAGGGACGTATCTACCTTTTTGTACATACCTTGCTCCTTTTTATAGAATAAAGCCTCCGCGTTTCGGAATACGCGAAGGCATATCAACCACCAAAACAAACGATCATTTGCCGCGGGGATAACGGGCCGCGACGCCGTGCGGAGTTACTGCAATGTTCTCCCCGCAGGCTGAGAGGTGATACCCGCACCGCCCCGCTGTTCCCCTTTCACCTTGCGGGAACTCTCTTTGAGCGGCCAACCGATGCGGACGCGTCCTCCGTAAACGCCTCTATGGATTTTCCTGTATTATACCCCTTTCCGCCGTAAAAGGCAAGCGTTTTGCGGCAGAATTTACGGTTCGGTCTCCTCGCCGTTCTCTCTTACGGCCTCGCTGCCGTCCGGCGCCTCTGCGGGCGTGTCGCCGTCCGTTGCCGCTGCGGGCGTCTCCCTGCGCAGGAGGACGTTGTGAAAATCGCACTTCCACTTCCCGTCGAACTTGCCGAAGCGGTTCCACAGCCACAAAAGATACCCGAGCGCCGTGAACACGACGAGCAGGATGAGCACCCAAATACACACGCCGCCGTAGCCGAGGTCGTTCACATCGAGGAAGAAATAGGGATACTCGAACCCGTTGATCGCCGCGCCGAGGATAAAAATGTACACGACGTACACGAGCGGAATGACGAGGCTCAAAAGCGGCGCGAACACCGAGACGGTGCGCTTCTCCTCAAAGACGATGTAGTCCGCGATGAAGAGCAGCGGCGCGACGACGTGATAGGAGAGATTGCCGATGTTGCGCCAGAAATCCGCGGTGAAGGGCTTCCCGAGCAGGATGAGATAGACGAGGAAGGTGACGAGGATCATGACGACGGTCATGAACCGCAGGGTGCGCCAAATGCGGCAGTAGCCCCTTCTCTCCCCCGCCCGCACCCGCCTTACGGTGTACACGAGCCCCGCCACCGAGACGGCGAACACGAAATAGTTGGAGAGATTGGTGTAAAATTTGAGAAATTCCCACGTCGGCGTCGTCGCCCCCTGCCCCGCATAGAAGATGCCGAACGTCAAGAGCACCGCGAGGAGCGAGACGCAGCACAGCACGGTGCGGTAGATGAGTTGCGTGATGAGATCGTCGTTCATTTTTTCACCCGAAGATGCCCTTGCGCGGGCGGATCTCCTTTACCTTGAAGCCCGCGTCCTCGACGCAGGAGGCGAGCGCTTCGTCGGGAAGGTCGCTCTCCACAAAGATGACGCCCTTCTTGAAGTTGGCCTTGGCGCCCGAGACGCCGCCGAGAAGGAGCAACTTCTTTTCGGCGCGCTCCGCGCACTTCTTGCAACACATATCCTCGACTTCGATGACCTTTTTCATAGTGAACATCATAGCATTGTTTCTTCATTTTGTAAACAATTTTTAGGGGCTTCGGCGAGAATTTTTTGCAAATCGCTTGCCAAGGCGCGCGGCGGCGGATATAATTGTAGGTGAAAATTTGGGAGGCTACTATGCGCGCTCTTGCCGTAAACGATATTTCCTGCGTGGGAAAATGCTCTTTGACCGTCGCCCTGCCCGTGCTCTCCGCCTGCGGCGCGACGGTGGATATTCTGCCCACCGCGCTGCTCTCCACCCACACGGGCGGATTTACGGGGTACACCTTCCTCGACCTCGACGCCGAAATGGAGAAAATTTGCAGGCACTGGGACACCTTGGGGCTCAAATACGACGTCATTTACAGCGGGTATTTGGGGAGCCGCGCGCAGGTGGAGTTCGTCAAGGGGCTGAAAAAGCGCTTTTTGAAACCGGGCGGAAAGTTTGTGGTCGATCCCGTCTTGGGGGACAATTTCACCTTCTATAAGGGCTTCGACGAGGACTTTGCGAGGGAGATGCGCGGGCTGTGCGCCGTCGCCGACTACATCCTGCCCAACGAAACGGAGAGTTTTTTGCTCACGGGCGAGCGGGATTTTTCCAAGGCGCTCAAAAAACTCGCCGAAATTTGCCCCCACCCCGTGATCACCGGCGCGGACGCCGCGGACGGCTACCGCCTCTACTATTGGGACGGCGGCGAGCAGACGATGCGGCTCCATAAAGTGGACGGCAATTTTCACGGCGCGGGCGACGTGTTTGCCGCGGCGTTTGCGGGATGCATCGGCGGCGGGTTCTCGCTGAAAGGCGCCCTTTCGGTCGCCGCGGAGTTTTGCAGCCGCGCCATCGAGCGCACCGCCGTGGAAGTCGAGGATAAAAAATACGGCATCAACTACGAGCAGGAACTCGGCATTCTGACCGACGCCTTCCGCGGACGTTGAGGCATAGAGGCGCAGGCGCGGCGAGCGGCGAAATTTTGCGAGCGGGAAGCGCTCGGCGGTCGGCGGAAAATTTTGCGGACGCTGAGGCTTGGCGGTTGGCGGCGATATGCTGCGGGCGACGAGGCTCGGCGGCAAGGGCACGGCGACGCAGTCGTGGCGGCGACGGGAAGCGGGACTGCCGCGGGGCGGAAGAAAAACGCGGCGGCGGACTTCGTCCAAAAAATTCCAATACAATTTTTCGCTGTAACGTTGCCATTTGCGGCCTTGTTTGATATAATAAGAATGACACCTGCGGTGTACGGAGTTCGGGATACGCGGTAATCCACAGATTTTATCCGGGAGCGGCTGTCGCGGAAGATAGGCGAGGTCTGCGCGAAGGCGCGGAAAGTCTGATCTCTTCCCCGCAGTGCACCCACCTGCGAGAAGCGGGTTCACCTTTTTCCGAAATGCGGCACAGGCGGATGTCTTTTTTTGCGAAAATTTTTACGCAAAGACGGGCAAAATTTGCGCCGCATCCCCATAAATTTTTTCGGCGCGATTATAAATTTGGGAGCACACACGCAAATTTTTGGGGCGCGATTATAAATTGAGAGGCGCACCCCCACAAATTTTTTAGCGCGATTATAAATTTTTGCCTTACGCGCACAAAATCGGTTGCAAGTTCCCGCAGAATATGGTATACTTGCAACGTAATTCAATTCGGCCTTGTGGTCAAGCGGTTAAGACGGCGCCCTCTCACGGCGCAATCCCGGGTTCGATTCCCGGCAAGGTCACCACTCTGTAACAAAGTCGAACCCTCATTGAGTTGAGGGAGCGGCTTTGTTTTTTTATGCCGCCAGCCGTGCAGAATTGCCCTGTGCGGCTTTTCTTTATGGACTTCGGTGTCATTCTCGGCGGGGATTTTTCAAGGCTTGTAAACGCTTTTTTGCGCTCTCATTTTCGGCGGCGGTTTATGCCGCGAAAGGCTCTTGACATGAGAAAGACGTGCGGTAGGCTGTTTGCCAAAGGCAAGAAAAAGCCCCGCAGGGGCGGGATACTTGGCGCATTGCCATAAATACCGCACGTCTGCGAGGCTCGTGTCAAGAGCACCGTGGAATAAATAGCCGCCGTCCTATCTTATAAAAAGCGTTACGCTCATAGTGGTAAATCCTACTTTGAATGAGTTCATATAAAAGGAAAAGCCCCGACT
>CANRAR010000002.1 GCA_947628675.1 uncultured Clostridia bacterium | reverse complement strand
TTCGGCGCGCTTGCGCAGGAAGAGAGCGCAAATATGTCCAAGCGCGTCAAGTTCGGGAAGAAAGTCAACGCCGAAAAGGGGAAGGTCCCCAACATCGTCTTTGGCTATGACAAGACGAAGGGGGAACTGTTCGACCTTGCGATCAACGAGAGAGAAGCGGAGATCGTTCGGGAGATCTTCCGGCGGTATTGCGAGGATGAGGACGGCGCGATGAAGATCGCGCAGATGCTCAATGCGAGGGGAATTAAGACAAAGCGAAATTGCGCGTGGTCGCCAAATGCCGTCATGCGCATCTTGACAAATGAAATTTACACGGGGAAAGTCGTCAACGGAAAGCAGGAGATCTCCGATTTTCTGACGGGACAGCGCAAATGCAAGGACGAATCGGAATGGCTCATCACCGAGAAGGAGAGCCTTCGCATCGTCGAGCAGGACGTTTTCGAGAAGGCGCAGAAAATCATCCACGCACGCGGGCAGACGTTCAAACTCGACAAGACGCGGCACAGCAATCAGTATTTGTTTTCAACGCTGATCAAGTGCAAGGACTGCGGGTGGTCGTTCCGCCGCGTCGAGCGCACCTATAAGAATACATACGTCACATGGGTGTGTTCGGGACGGAACGGGCATGGCGCAGACAGCTGCCCCAACCGCACCGTCATCGACGAAAAGGAACTCATTAAAGTGCTCTCCGACTATTTTGCCTACATATTGTCTCACCAGAAAAACGTGATCGAATATGTGACGGCAGAGTTCAAGAAGGTCTACCGGGAGAAAGAGGAGAACGTCGAAAAGGAAAAATCGGTGAGAGCGGAACTTCAAAAGCTCGAGAAGATGCGGGAGAAGTACATGAACCTCTACACCGACGATCTGATTTCGCGCGAGGAACTCAATGAGCGTCTCTCGGGCGCGAAGCAGAGGAAGGAATCCCTCGAAGCAGAACTGAAAATGATAGAGAGCCGTATGACGATGCACGAGCGGCTGGACATCGTTCTGAAAAAGACATTTCGCTCCATCGCGGACATAGCCGATGTGTCGCAGATGACGAACGCACAACTGAAACGCATCGTGAGGCGTATCGAAGTCGATCACGACGGGAATGTGGATATTTTTCTGCAATTAAATTCCGAACTCGGCTTGGAAAATGCCATTCCGATTGAAAGTGAAGTAGGGGAAGAGACGACCATTCCCGACTTAGACAACTGCACATAAGGACGTCACCGAGCGGCTACGTTTCATCGATCCCGATCTGTACGAGCGGGTGAAGAAGGTGCTTGAATTCAATCTGAGCGAGCGGCACCTGCGCGGCGGCGACGCCACGCGGCGGAAGTACGAACTTCGCGGCAAGAAAAATTGAAATGTCCCGCCCGTCTGCATTTCTGCGGATGGGCGGGACTTCCATGAAAAGCGGAATTTCTTTGGAATATGTTAAGTGTGGCGCTCTCCCTTATCCAAGAACACGGCGAAATCGAGAAGTTGGGTTTGCTTCTCTACGGAAAGGGCGCGATAATGTTGCACGAGTGCACGTTCTTGCGCCGTAAAATCAACAGCGGGGGCGATATTTCCGAAGTCGTCTTCGCGGCCGAGAAGATAGTCCGTCGTGCATTCAAATACGTCCGCGAGCGCACAGACAAACCCTGCGGCGGGTTCGATCTTGTTTTTCTCCCAGCCGTCTACGGATTTTTGGCTGCATCCTATCTTTTCCGCCAATGCCCGCTGGCTCAGTTCCATTTCCAAACGTAAACTTTTAATGCGATTGTTCATGCAGAAACCATTCCCATTTGCGTAAAATTTTACTCAATTATAAAAAATATTGCTTAAATATCCTTGACAAAGAAAAATTTAACTCATATAATAGGGGTATAAAGTAAAATTTTACTCACACAGGAGGAAACCATGTTTTGTAAAAATTGCGGGAAAGAAATCGACGAACACGCATACGTCTGTCCGTATTGCGGCGTGTTGGTGGCAACGCCTGTCCCTACGGTGTCCAATGTGCCGAAGAAAGTCAACGGCTTGGGCATTGCGGGTTTCGTCGTGAGCCTTATCTCCCTCGGTTTGGGCTATTTCTTTGTGATCGCCTCGATCGTCGGATTGGTGTTGAGCATTGTGGGCGTGTGCTTACGGAAGAAGTACACAAGTTGTAACGGGCTCGCCGTTGCGGGGCTCGTCATAGGGATCATTTCCACGTTGATCTGGACGATCGTGTGGATCGCGGTGGGGGCGACGTTGGCACTCATATTTTGAAAGGTCGAAACGGCGAAAAGAGGGGCTTTTTAAGGCCTCTTTTTTCATGCAAAAAATCCCTGCGAAAAATTTTCCGCGAAAGTTGTCATTTCCCGTCGATTGTGATATAATAGACAAAAAACTTTCGGGTTTCGGTTATGGCATACTTACTTGGCATCGATGTCGGCTCTACGACGGTGAAGGCGTGTGTGATGGACGAGCGGGGGGAGATCCTCTACTCCTCGTATGTGCGCCATTTTTCTCGCGTCAAGGAGTGTGTGCTCGCGGAACTCGAAAAGGTGCGCGCCGTCGCCCTGCGCTTTCAGGTCTGCGTGACGGGCTCGGCGGGGCTTGGGCTTGCGCAGAGGGGGAAGCTTCCCTTCGTGCAGGAGGTGCAGGCCGCTTATGGCGCCATTAAAAAACTCTATCCCGACGCCGACGCGGCGGTGGAACTGGGCGGCGAGGACGCCAAGATCATCTTCGTGACGGGTGGCGCGGAGCAGCGCATGAACGGCAGTTGCGCGGGCGGCACGGGGGCGTTCATCGACCAGATGGCGACGCTTCTCGACCTCACGGTGGACGAGATGGACGCCCTCTCCCTGCAGGCGGAGAAGGTCTATCCCATCGCGTCCCGCTGCGGCGTGTTCGCAAAGTCGGATATCCAGCCCCTGCTCAACCAAGGGGCAAAAAAGAGCGACATCGCCGCCTCCATCTTCCAAGCCGTCGTCGATCAGACCGTTTCGGGGCTCGCGCAGGGGCGGCGCATCAAGGGCAAAGTGCTCTTCTTGGGAGGCCCCCTTCACTTCCTGAAGGGGCTTCGGAGGGCGTTCCAAAGGACGCTCGGCCTCGACGACGAACACGCCGTCTTCCCCGAGAACGGCCCGTGCTTCATGTCGGTGGGCGCCGCGCTCCATGCGGCAAGCGAGAAGGAGGAGGAACTCGACGAAATCGCCGCGCGCATTTCCTCGGCTTCGGCGGGGGAGAATATCGCCGTCGGCAAGCCGCTCTTTTCCTCCCAGCAGGAGTACAGCGATTTCATCGCCCGCCATATGCGGAGCGATCTGGAATTTGAAAACATCTTAAAGTACGAGGGCGACGCATACCTTGGCATCGATTCGGGCTCGACGACGACCAAACTCATGCTCATCACGCCCGACAATAAAATTCTCTATTCGAGTTATCAGACCAATAACGGCCAGCCGCTCGACATCGTCACGAACAAACTGCGCGAAATTTACTACCTTGCGGGCAGCCGCGTCGTCATCCGCGGGGCGTGTGTCACGGGATACGGCGAGGACATGATGAAGGCGGCCTTAAAACTCGATTTCGGCATTGTGGAGACGATGGCGCACTTCAAGGCGGCGCTCCATTTCAACCCCGACGTGGATTTTATCATCGACATCGGCGGGCAGGACATCAAGTGCTTCAAGGTGAAGAACCGCGCCATCGACAGCATCATGCTCAACGAGGCGTGTTCCTCGGGCTGCGGCTCCTTTATCCAGACGTTCGCCAAGGCGATGGACATGGAAATTGAGCCCTTCTCCCGCCTCGGGCTGTTCGCCAAGCACCCCGTGGAACTCGGTTCGCGGTGCACGGTGTTCATGAACAGTTCGGTGAAGCAGGCACAGAAGGAGGGGGCGAGCGTGGAGGACATCTCCGCGGGGCTCTCCGCCTCCATCGTGAAGAACGCCATCTATAAGGTTATCCGCGCGCGTACCCCCGAGGAACTGGGCAAACACATCGTCGTGCAGGGAGGCACGTTCTTAAACGACGCCGTGCTCCGCTCCTTTGAGTTGGAAACGGGGCGCGAGGTCGTCCGTCCAGCCATTGCGGGCTTGATGGGCGCGTTCGGCGCGGCGCTCTATGCCAAGGAGAACACGGCGGCGGATAAGTTGATCTCCACCATGGTCACCGAGGCGGAACTCAACAACTTTCATTATACCTCGAAGTCGGTCACCTGCGGTGGCTGTACCTCCAAGTGCGGCGTGAACATTCTCACGTTTGCCGACGGGCGGCGGTTCGTCTCGGGCAACAAGTGCGAGCGCGGCGCGGGGTTGAAGCCCGCCGAAAATCCGCTCGACCTCTATCGCTATAAGTACGAAGCGCTTCTCTCCCTGCCGCGCCCCATGGAGGCGCCCCGCGCACGGGTGGGGCTTCCGCTCCAACTTTTGATGTACGAACAACTCCCGCTGTGGACGGGCTTTTTCGAGACGTGCGGCTTTGAAGTGGTGCTCTCGGACAGGAGTTCCCGCGAACTCTATTTCCGCGGCCAGCACACCGTGGCGAGCGATACCGCTTGCTATCCCGCCAAACTCATGCACGGGCACATCGAGAGCCTTCTCGACAAGGGCGTGGACTTCATCTTTTACCCCTGCGAGAGTTATAATTTGGACGAGCACGACAGTGTCAACCATTACAACTGTCCCGTCGTGGCGTACTACCCCGAACTCTTGAAGGCGAACAACGAGCGCCTCACGGACGATAACCTCGTCATGCCTTACCTCGACCCCAACAGCGAGAAGGCGACCGTAAAGACGCTCTGCCGCGCCCTCAAAAAATACAAACTCTCCGCCTCCCTCGTAAAGCGGGCGTTCCGCGGGGGAATGCGCCGCATGGAGGAATACCATGCCGCCGTCGTGGAGGAGGGGAGAAGGGTCATCGCCGAGGCGGAGCGCGAAAACAAGCAGATTGTCATCCTCGCGGGAAGACCCTACCACGTCGATCCCGAGATCAACCACGGCGTCAATAAATTGCTCACCTCTTTGGGCATTGCCGTGCTCTCGGAGGACGCCGTGTTCGAGGAGGGCAACCTCGTGAAGGTGAACGTCCTCAACCAGTGGACGTACCATGCCCGCCTCTACCGCGCCGCGGAGTATGCGACGCGCCATAAAAACGTCAACCTCGTGCAACTCGTCTCCTTCGGGTGCGGCATCGACGCCATTACGACGGACGAGGTGCGCGCCATCCTGGAAAGTTGCGGCAAACTGTACACGCAAATCAAGATCGACGAGATCGCGGGGCTCGGCGTGGTGAAGATCCGCCTCCGCTCCATGCTCGCCGCCATCGAGGAGCAAGCAAGGCAGATCGAGGAGCAAGCAAGGCTATGAGTACGGAAAAGGCGACGGTGGACTTCACCGAAAACTATCCCAAATTTCCCGACGAAAAGCGGAGCGAGTACACAATTCTCGTCCCCGATATGTTGCCGTGGCATTTTGAACTCCTCATCCACGCCATCGAAAAGCGCGGCTATCGCATGGAAATGCTCACAAACCACGGGCGGCAGGTCATCGACGAGGGGTTGAAGCACGTCCACAACGATACGTGTTTCCCTGCGCTGTGCGTCATCGGGCAGTTTCTCGACGCCTTGAAGAGCGGCAAGTACGACCCCGATAGAACGGCGGTGCTCATCACGCAGTCGGGCGGCGGGTGCCGCGCGAGCAACTACGTGCCCCTCATCCGCAAGGCTTTGAAGGCGGAATTCCCGCAGGTGCCCGTGCTCTCGATCAACTTTGCGGGGCTCGAGAAGGGCAACACGCTCAAGATCGATGTGCCGTTCCTCTTTGACCTCTTCTACGGCATCTTCTACGGCGACCTCATCATGACGTGCTTCAACCAGACGATGCCCTACGAAAAAGAGGCGGGGGCGGCGGAGGCGGCGCGCAGTCTGTGCCTCGATACGCTGAAAAAGGCGCTCGACGAGGGCACGTTTCACAAATTCAAGCGCAATGTGCTGTTCATCTTGGAGACGTTTTCCGCCGTTCCCGTCGAGAAGCGGGAGAAAATAAAAGTCGGCATCGTCGGCGAGATCTATGTGAAGTACTCACCGCTCGGCAATTCCGACCTCGAGAAGTTTTTACTCTCCGAGGGGTGCGAACCCGTCGTGCCTGCGCTCATGGATTTCATCCTGTACTGCGTCATCAACAACGTCAACGACGCAAAGTTATACGGCACCCACCGCGGCCGCGCCTTTCTCTTCCGCATCGCCTACCGCTACCTCTATAAGCGGCAAAAAAGGCTCATCGCGCTCATGCAAAAGAGGAGCGGATTTGCGCCCCTGCACGATTTCGAGCACCTGCGCCGCTGTGCCGACGAAGTTTTGAACCAAGGCGTGAAGATGGGGGAGGGATGGCTCATCCCCGCCGAGATGGCGGCTCTGTGCGAGACGGGCATCGAGAACATCGTCTGCGCCCAGCCCTTCGGGTGTCTGCCCAACCATATCGCGGGCAAGGGGGCGGTGCGCACGGTGAAAAAACTCTTCCCCGACGCCAACATCGTGCCCGTCGATTACGATCCCTCGGCAACGCGCGTTAACCAGGAGAACCGCATCAAACTCATGCTCGCACAGGCGAGAGAGAAGTAAAATAACGTAAAAAAACGCCCCGTACCTCGGACATGGTACGGGGATTTTCGTTTTCTTGGCTCCCCCTATGGGGGAGCTGGTGAGGCCTCGCCGAGACAGAGGGAGTTCTATTCGCGCTCGATCCGTATGGCGGGCTCGTAGTCGCCCAAATTTTTCACGATGGCAACGAGCGCGCCGTAGAGTTCCTCGTCCGTCTGCCTGCAAGCGTAGGGTATGCCCACGTCGAATTCCACACGATTGCTATTCGGAATGAGGCGGAAATCATGCAGTTCCAACCCCTCAGCGAGTTCGCGCGCCGCCTCCCACACTTGGAGTTTGAGTGCGGATTCCTTGCGGTTGGTGAGATCTACGGGGTCGATGTGCACGGTGAGCACGACGCCCGTCGCCTTTTTGATCTGTGCTTCCAGCGCGTCGATTATCGTGTGTGCTTCGAGCATCGAGAGGCGCGCGTCCATCTCGGTGTGAATGGTGGCAAATGAGACGCCCTTCCCGTAGGTATAAATTTGCAGGTCGTGTACGCCGAGTACGCCCTCCGCGGAAAGGCTCATAGCGCGGATGCGCTCCGCGAGGGCGGGGTCGGGCGCCTGCCCCAAGAGGCGGGAACTCGCCTCCGCGATAATTTTGACGCCCTGCCACACGATGAAGAGGGAGACGACGATGCCCGCCCAGCCGTCGGCGGAGGGGAGATAGGGGCAAACGACCGCGCCGATAATGACGAAGAGCGTCGCAAAGCCGTCGCAGAAACTGTCCATTGCCGCCGCCTTCAACGTGGAGGAATCCAGCCTCTTCGCGGAAATATGGTAGAGTGCGCACATGGCGAACTTTACGGCAATAGAGACGCTGAGCACGACATAAATGACCCACGAGAGTGCGGGCGAGCCGCCGCGCACGAGGGTCTCGATGGCCTCTCTAAGGAGCCCCACGGCGAGCAGAAGCACAAAAAAGCCCGTGATCATCGCGGCGACGTATTCGGCGCGGTGGTGGCCGAAGGGGTGTTCCTTGTCGGCGGGCTTCGCGGCGATATAGAAGGCGACGAGGGCAACGAGCCCGCTCCCGCAGTCGCTCAAATTGTTGAAGCCGTCAGCCGTCACGGAGACATAGCCGAAAATGAGTCCGACGGTAATTTTCGCCGCACAGAGGAGGAGGTTGCACACGACCCCGACGGCGCAGATGACCGCGCCCTTATTTTTTGAGCGTAACGCTTGCATACCGCTATTATATGAAACCCGCGCCATTCTGTCAATTTTTTTGCAACTTTTCACGGTGAAGAAAACCCCCGCACCATTCACACGGTACGGGGTTTTTGTTGTTAGAGCGGCGCGGTCAATTCCACGTCGGCTTTACTGTGCCTTCAAATGCATCTTCTCCAACGTTGTTTTGTGCGCCAGAATTGATTGTAATGGATTGCAACATAGTGCAATTTCGGAAGGCATAATTTCCGACAATGGTTTCATTAGTAATTGTTACACTCCGTAACGTCGAGGGGATATAATTCCTTGGCCCGGTTATGCCGGAGTGGCGTACCAACGTACTACCTTGATAGTAAGTTGTACCAAAAATATATCCGAAGTATGAGGCACTTCCGGTATTTCCCTTTCGGCTTCCAACGAAAGGAAGCGTGATGCTTTCAATTTGGATGCAGCCATTGAATGCGCCATCGCCAATCGACGTGACCGTATCGGGGATGATGAATTTTCCCGCAGTATCGGAATTGACAGAGGAAAGCGCATTGCATCCTTCAAATGCACTTGAGCCAATTGTATCGACGGAACTGTTGATGGTGAACTTGCTCAACGCAATGCACCCTTTGAACAATTTCGAGGGGAGAATAGACACATTCGGCAAACTGATTTCTGTAATTTTAGAGCAAAATTCAAAACACCCTTCGCCAACTTGTGTAATTTCATCATTCAAGTTAATAGCTGTTAGCATAGAGCAATCTTCAAATGCACTGTACCCTATTACAGTTTCATTGGTAATTGTAACGGTTCGTAAGCCAGAGGGGATGTGATAGTGTGTATAAGATCCTATCCCAGAGGCGACTTCTGTTGAACCCTGAT
Source organism: uncultured Clostridia bacterium (assembly GCA_947628675.1). Classification (GTDB taxonomy): domain Bacteria; phylum Bacillota; class Clostridia; order Christensenellales; family Borkfalkiaceae; genus Gallimonas. The sequence goes on along the minus strand of CANRAR010000002.1, from coordinate 148,960 downwards.
AGAAGCTTGTTCCAAAGATGTAGCCAAACCGAGATGAAGAACCAGTGTTCCCTCTCTGCCCGCCAACAAACGGTAAAGTTATACTCCGAAGCGAAGAGCATCCGTTGAAGGCTCCTTCACCGATCGACGTAATTTCGTTGGGCACCGTAATGGAAGTAATTGCATTGCACCCCTTGAATGCGTTGGCGGGAATGGTATCGATGGGGGAGCCGTTGCGCTCGGTGGGGATGACGATATCTCCCGAAATAGAGGTGCTCGCCGCTTTTACGGTCGCTCCCGAATAGATAAATGTACCGTCGCTATCCACCGGTTGATTGTTTACATTGCTTGAACTTGAATCGCTGTTATTGCTCGACCCGCCGCCGAACAGGCCGCCGCACGCCACAAGCGCGAGGCACAGACAGACGGCAAACAGGACGGAAACCATAACTTTGAGCCATTTTTTCATAAGAGTTTCTCCTTTAATAAAATTTTTTATAAAATAAAAAGTGCGCCAACCGAAGTCAGCGCACTGCAAAACGCAAACTCCGATTGTCGCCAAACAAACTTTATACCAAGGCGTGATACACACAGCGTCGATATAATGGAATTTGCCGTCTTGCCAAATTCAAATATCGACACCGTAAGGGTAGAGTATGCCTTCCCATTCAAATCAAAAATATAAAAAAATCCACGCCCTCCTATTCAAGATATAAAGTTTGTTTGGCATATTCAGTATAGCACGGGCGGGGGGATATGTCAAGAAAAGAAGAGATTTTTACAAAAAAACCGCCTGCGGGCGGTTTTCAAACAATATTTTCAGAAGATATTTTCCACTTCGGGGCGGTAGGTACCGGGGATGCACTCGGAAAGGTGCAACAAAATTTCCAACTTGGCGAGGGCGAGGGGGTACTCCTTCTCGCCGATGAGCCGCACCGCCTCGGCCATGTAGTCGTCCAATTTGTTGACGTCGTTGTGCGGGATCCACACGTGCAGGCGGCTCTTTTTCTGTTCCCAAGAAGTCTGCACGGCGCGCGCGTCGTCGGCATTTGCCGTGCCGCTTTCCGCCTTGTCGTACAGCGTCTGCACCTCTTCGCCGAACTCCTCGAACTGCTCGGCGACGTAAAACCATTCAAAGAGGGCGAGCCCCAACAAAAGGGCGGTCGCAATGCCGATGGCCGTCAAACTCTTTACCATGTCTTGCCTCCCGGGTACTCGGTCTGCAGCGTTATGAATTTCTCGCCCTTCACCTGCAAGTAAATTTTCCCCTTGCCGTCTGCGGTGAGAACGAGCACCTTCTTCACCTTTTTGACGCCCTGTTTTTTGAGGAGATCGTCGAAAAATTCCTGCCCCAGTCCCGCAATTTGCAGATTTTTCCCGTCATATTTGCCGTTGTCGATGATGACGAGGGGGAGCGAGGTCTGCGTCTCCTCATAGTTCTCCTTGGGAAGCGCCGAGAACTTGCCGTTGGACTCGTAGAGGGCGTAGTCGATGCTGTCGAGGGAGAAATATCCCGCCGCGCGCAAACTCTCGATGAGGTCGCTCACGTCCAAATTATTTTTCTTCAACTGATAGTCGTCGATGCCGTTCTTGTTGATGACGAGCGACGGCTTGCCGCTGATGAGCGACTTCAACGGCTTCACCTTCAGATCCAAAAGCGTGACGATCTCGTGCAAGACGTAGATGGTGACGACGGAGATGATGCCGTATAAGAGGGGAATGGAGGCGTCCGCCATGGGGATGCAGGCGAGTTCGGCGATGAGCAGGGTGATGACGAGTTCAAAGGGTTGCATTTCGCCGATCTGCCTCTTTCCCATGAGGCGCATGATGATGAGGAGCGTCACGTAGATGATTGCCGTGCGGATGATGACGAGGGTCATAAAAGAAGTATCGGAAATTTCACAAAAATTATGTTGAAATTTCTTGCGCCGCCGCGGCGGGCGTGTTATAATGACGCCCGAAGAGTAGCCAAGGCGCGTAAAGTGTTGCGAAACGGGACGTTGTTCGCAAACGAAAGGGCGGAATTTGAGCCCTGCGGTGCCGCGGCGCGTCCGCTCGTCGGCACAAACTCCGCTTTGAGCCCTTCGCGCAAGCGCAAAGGGCAAGTGCGCTTCGTTGTGCCTCCTCTTCGCAAAAAATCTTCCTATGGAATCTTTTTTGCGATTGTTGCGGACCTCTCTCTACGGGAGGTTTTTTATGTTCTCGAAATTTTTTCTTTCCCTCAATGCGGCGAAAAAAGTCGCATACGCTGCGCTTTTTCTCGCGCTCTCCGTGGTCGCCAACACCGTCCTCGACATCGATATCACCCCGCAGAACAAAATTACGTTTACCTACCTCGTCACCTTTCTCTCGGCTTATATGCTCGGCGCCGTGCCTGCGTTCTTCATCGGGTTTGCAGGGGACGGCTTGGGACATCTCCTCATGCCCGACGGCAATTATTGGTTCTACGGCCTCACACTCGGACTCATGGGCTTTACGGCGGGCATCCTTTTCCACTATCTTCCCTTCAAGGGCAAGCGCGCGCCGCTTATCAAGAGCGTCATCGTCTCCGTCGTGTGCTATCTTCTCTTCACCGTGTGTATCAACACCTTCGTCAACTACACCTACGCGTGGGTCTTTCTATGGCAGGGGGAGATGAAAAAGTCGCTTTGGCTGTACCTTGTCGGCTATTTCCCGCCGCGCATCGCCATTCAGACGGCGGTGTACGTGGGAAACGCCGTCCTGCTCTTTGCGCTTCTGCCCCTTGTGGAGCGCCTCACCCGCACCAAGGGCAAACACGGCAAACCCATGGAGGGCGGCGAAAATTCCCACCCCGCAGGCGGGGAAATTTCATAAAATCGGCAAAAATACCCATTCCGTCAACCGCTTGCGGTTGACTTTTGTTTTCGCGCGGTGTTATAATAGATACAAGTTTGTATAAGGAGAGGTCTATGCAGTCACTTTTGCTTGCAAATCCCATGTTCGGCGTCAACCCGAACGGAAAGGGGCTGTATATCTTTACATTGGACATCCGCTATTACGCCCTCTGCATCGTCACGGGCATGATCTTGGCGGCGTGTCTCTCGGCGCTCCTCATGAAGAGGAGGAACATGGCGCCCGACTTTATCTTTACGCTGTTCATCGTGTGCATCCCGTCGGCGATCGTCGGCGCGCGCCTTTTCTATTGTTGGACGAAGCCGCTTCCCATCGAGGATTGGTACAAGATCCACGAGGGCGGGCTCTCTATAATAGGCGGCGTCATCGGCGGCGTGGGCTCGGGGCTCATCGTCTGCCTCGTGAAGAAAATAAGTTTCCTGCGCGCGGCGGACTGCGTCGTCATCACCATTTTGTTTGCGCAGGCGCTCGGCAGGTTCGGCAACTTCTTCAATCAGGAAGTATTCGGCCAACCCGTCACCGACCCCGCCCTGCACTGGGCGCCGTACGCGGTCTACATCGAGCGCGGCAACGGCCCCGGTGCGCCCGTCGGTTGGTATCAGGCATTTTGTTTTTGGGAGATGGGTATCAACCTCGTCGGGTTTGCCCTGCTCTTCACGTTCACGTGGTTCAGAAAGAGCAAGCCCAACGGCATCTCCATGTTCCTGTACTTTGCTTGGTACGGCACCGTCCGCGCCTGTATGGAGCCCTTCCGCTATCAGGCGGACATCCTCGGCGGCGGCGGCGTCATGTGGAGCGAACTCTTTGCTATATTGCTTGCGGGCTTCGGCATCATCGGGTGCCTCGTGCTCATGATCGTCAACTTCAAGCGGGAAGGCAAATTCATCGGCAGCGCCAAGGGGGATCCCTGCGGCATCACCGAGTACCTTACACCCTATAAGGACGAGCCGCCCTATTTCTCCAAGATCAACCTGATGGGCGCAAACTATCCGCCCAAGCCCCCCAAGGAGGAATTAAAGCGCATGGAGGCGGAGGAAAGGGAGCGCCGCGCCGAAGAAAAACGCCAAAAGGCCGAAGAAAGACGCCAAAAGGCCGAAGAGAAGCGGCAACGGAAAGAGGATGAGGAGAACAAGAAATGAGAAATCTGACGCTCCTCACCGACCTCTACGAACTCACGATGGGGCAGGGGTATTTCCGCGAGGGAAAGCACGAACAACTCGCTGTGTTCGATATCTTCTTCCGCCCCAACAAACTCATCACCTATTCCGTCGCCGCGGGCATGGAACAGGCGGCTGAGTATCTCGAAAACCTGCACTTTTCCGAGGACGACATCGCATATTTGCGCAGTCTCTCCCTCTTCGATGAAGAATTCCTCGCCTATCTCAAAGACTTGCGCTTCACGGGCGACGTGTACGCCGTGCGCGAGGGGGAGATCGTCTTTCCATACGAGCCCATCTTAACCGTCAAGGCGCCCATGGTACAGGCGCAACTCGTCGAGACGGCGCTCCTCACGTTCGTCAACCACCAGACGCTCATCGCCTCCAAGTCGTCCAAGATTTGCGCGGCGGCGGGCGGCGGCGTCATGGAGTTCGGTCTCCGCCGTGCGCAGGGCGCCGATGCGGGCGTCTACGGGGCGCGGGCTGCCGTCATCGGCGGCTGCGTCTCCACATCCAACGTGTACGCAGGCAAACTCTTCCACATCCCCGTCTCGGGCACGATGGCGCACAGTTGGGTGATGAATTTCCCCTCCGAACTCGAGGCATTCCGCGCCTATGCGCGCAGTTTCCCCGATGCCTGCCTTTTGCTCGTGGATACCTACAACACCTTGAAAAGCGGCGTTCCCCACGCCATCGAGGTGTTCAAAGAACTCCGCGCGGCGGGGCACGAGCCCAAGGGCATCCGCCTCGACTCGGGGGATCTTGCCTACCTCTCCAAGGAGGCGAGAAAGATGCTCGACAAGGCGGGCTTCCCGAATGCCATCATCTGCGCCTCGGGCGATCTCGACGAATATTCCATCCGCTCTTTGAAGGAGCAGGGCGCAAAGATCGATAGTTGGGGCGTGGGCACCAAACTCATCACGAGCGCCGATCTTCCCGCACTCGGGGGCGTCTATAAACTCGCCGCCGTCTACGAAGACGGCGTGGAGATCCCCAAAATCAAACTTTCGGATACGACGGAGAAGATCACCAACCCCTCGCTCAAAGAGGTCTGGCGCATCTACGATCGGGAGACGGACAAGGCGATCGCCGACTATATCACCCGCGCGGGGGAGACGGTGGACGAGACAAAGCCGCTCGAACTCTACCATCCCGTGGAGCGGTGGAAGCACATGACGGTGCAAAATTTCCGCGCCCGCAAGTTGCTCATGCCCCTCATAGAAGGGGGGAAGCGCGTCGCGCCCGTCTATTCCTTGGGCGAAATTTCCGCCTACCGCGCAGAGGAGTACGCGCGGTTTTGGGAGGAGTACACACGGCAGGATATGCCGCATATCTATAAGGTGGATCTCTCGCAGAAGTTGTACGAATTGAAGCGCACGATGGTGCAGGAAAGCGGAAAAGGAGCGTAAAAAACGTGTTCCGTTTGTTCAACGAAAAGGATGTAAAAAAGTTAGTCCTGCGCCTCAAAGAGGAGTATGAGGATGTACTCGCGCGCCAAAGGGTGGCGGCGGAGGAATTGAAGGCGGAAAACAGGCGCCTTCGTGCCCGCGTCTTGGAACTCGAAGCCGAGCGTGGTAGCGTGGGCGAGGCGCTCGTCTCCGCCCAAAAGGAGGGTGCCCGCATCCGCGCGGAGAGCGCCGCGGAGGCGGAGAACGAGAGAAAGGAACTCGCGCTTCTTTCCGAGAAGTGCCGCCTCATGCTCGACCGTCTGCAAAAGAAGTATCCCGACGAAGAGGACGTCGCGGCGTTTCAGGCGTTTCAGGAAGAACTCAACGCCCGCCTCGGCGGCGAGTCCGAAGAGTACGTGTTCGATATGGACGAGGTCATTTCCCCCAAACAGCCGCTCGATTTGGAAAAGTTGTGCAGGGAATTGGGTCTCATGGAGGACGACGGATGAAAGAGGAATACACCTACAAACAGCGCACCATGCAGACGCTCGGCTGTGCGCTCATCGTGCTCGTCTTTTTGTTCATCGACCTTTTGACCAAACTCCTCATGACGGGGGTGCACCAGAACGAGTACTTCCTCGGCATCGTGCGCATCAACTTCATGTTCAACACGGGCATCGCGTTCGGCATCGCGGCGGACAACCCCGTTGCGATGATCGTCGTCACCATTCTCACATTCCTCCTCATCGGCGGCATGATCGCCCTGTATTTCACCGTCTTTAAGCACAATTTGCCCGTACGGGTATGTCTTGCCATCGTTCTCGCGGGCGCGCTCGGCAATCTCTTCGATCGGCTGTACTTTTCCATCTTCGGCGCGACGAACGTTCCGAGTTCACCCGGCAAACTCTACTACGGCGCGGCCGTGCGGGACTTCATCGACGTCTCGCCCCTTCATTTCGGCGTATGCAACATCGCCGATTTCTGCATCACGTTCGGCGCCGTCGCGCTCGCGTTCAGCATCCTCTTTATCGGGCCCCGCTCTGTGTTCCCGCTCACCAAAAAGTGGCGCGCGGAGGGCAAACGGCTCGACGAGGAGGCCGAAGCGAAGAAGAACGGCTTTACGGGGAAGATCTCAAAGGAGCCCATCCGCCCCTCGCAGGCGGAGGAGGGCGCATTCGAGGAGGTCGTCGTGTTCAGCCGCACCCCGTCGGAGAAAAAACAGCCGCCCAAACCTTCCCCCGCACAGCCCCAAGCCGCTCCCAAGTCTACCCCCGCGGCAAAACCCGCAACGCAGCCCAAGTCTACGCCCGCGGCAAAACCCGCCCCGCAGCCGAAAGCCACCCCCGCGGCAAAACCCGCAACGCAGCCGAAAGCCACCCCCGCAGCAAAACCAGCGGCGCAGCCGAAAGCCGCACCTGCGGTAAAACCCGCACCGCAACCCAAAACTACCCCTGCGGCAAAGCCCGTAACACAGCCGAAGGCCGCACCCGCGCCTCAACCCAAGGCTGCACCCAAGCCGCCGCACACGGACGGAAACAAACATGGCGGATAGAAAGGCGTTCACGGCAGAGGCGGCTATCCGCGCCGACGTATTTTTGAGCGAACGGGCTTCCATGACGCGCTCCGCCGTCAAAAAGTTGGCGGACGAGGGGCGCGTTTTCGTGAACGGCGCACCCGTCAAGGCGGGGCACGTCCTCCGCGCGGGGGACGAAGTCGCGGTGGAAATTCCCGACCCCGTTCCCACATTTGCCGTCCCCGAGGATCTCCCGCTCGACATCGTCTATGAGGATGCCGATATGGCAATTATCAACAAGGCGCAGGGCATGACCGTCCACGCGGGCGCGGGCAACTACACGGGCACCCTCGTCAATGCGCTTTTATATCGCCTGCACGATCTGAGCGGCGTGGGCGGGGCGATGCGTCCCGGCATCGTGCACCGCCTCGATAAGGATACGTCGGGTCTCATGGTCGTCGCCAAAAACGATAAAGCGCACCTCTCCCTCTCCCGCCAGATTGCCGAAAAATCGGCAAAGCGCGAGTATCTCGCCCTTCTCGAGGGCGTTCCCAAGGAGGAAAAGGGGCACATCGTCACGCAAATCGGGCGAGATCCCAACGATCGCCTCAAAATGGCAGTCCTGCCCGCGGGCAAGGGGCGCCGCGCCGAGACATATTACTTCGTCGAAGAAGTCTTCCGCGACCACGCGCTCGTGCGGTTCGAACTGAAAACGGGCAGAACGCACCAGATTCGCGTCCACGCAAAATATATGGGGCATCCCGTGGTGGGGGACAGGCTCTACGGCTACAAAAAACAGCGCTTTGCGCTCTCGGGGCAGTTGCTCCACGCCTTCCGCCTCACACTCACCCAGCCCACGACGGGCGAGCGCATGACGTTCGAAGCGCCGCTCCCCGCATATTTTACACACGTATTGGAAATTTTACGGAGGGAATCATGAGGACTATCTTGGGCGCGGAGGAGATCCGCCGCTCCGTCACCCGCCTCGCCATGCAGGCGGTGGAGAAGAACAGGGGGACGGAAGACCTCGCTATCGTCGGCATCCGCACGAGGGGCGTCATCTTGGCACAGCGTATGCGCGCCGAGATCGAGCGCCTCGAAGGCGTTACGCTCCCGCTCGGCATTCTCGACATCTCCCTCTACCGCGACGACCTCCTCTCGGGGACGTGCGATGCGGTATTCAAGGGCAGCGAGATAGATTTCGAAGTGGAGGGCAAAAAAATCATTTTGTGCGACGACGTCCTGTACACGGGCAGAACGGTACGGGCGGCGCTCTCCGCGCTCTCCTCGCTCGGCAGAGCGAATGCGGTGCGCCTCTACTGCCTCGTGGATCGCGGCCACAGGGAACTTCCCTTCACGGCGGAGGGCGTGGGCAAGAACGTGCCCACCTCGCGCGAGGAGCGCATCGTCGTCCACTTTACGGAGACGGACGGCGAGGACGCGGTCTATCTCTTCAAGCGCGGGGAAGAGGTTTAACGGAGGAAACCATGTTCGGAAAGAAGAAACAACAGGCGGAAGAGACCAAGCGGGAGGCAGAAGCCCCCGCGCCCGCCGAGGAAGCCAAAGAGGAGAAGAGGGGGCTGTTCGGCAGAAAGAAAAAGCGCCCCGAAAAGGCGCCCCAAGAGGCGCCCGCCCCGCAAGCGGCAGTTCCCGCGCCCGTTCAAGCCGAGGCGCCCAAGGAGTCCCGCCGCGCCCGCAAACTCCGCGAAAAGGAGGAGGCGCAGAAGGAAGAGCGCATCCGCGACCTCGAATTGCAACTCCACAGGTCGGAAAAGAGGCGGAAGAACGCGCGTTTTTGCGACTTTTTCGCCTTCGCCGTGCTCATCTTTGCGGCGCTCCTCATGGTGCTCGGGCCTCTTTTGAAACTCATCCTCGAGCAGACGGGCGGCGTCAAGGCGATGGAGACGGTCAGCATCATCGCGCAGTACTGTCTGCTCGCCGCCATTGCCATTCCCGCGTGGTACTTCGTCTACCGCAAGGGCATCGCGTGGAAGATAATCTTTTTCGTCGCGCTCGCCGCGTTCATCGTGGGCAACATCTTGGGGCTCACCCTGTAAAAAATCAGTAAGGAGAAGCATATGGCAGGAGCCGTCGTCGCCATCGTCGGCCGCCCCAATGTGGGAAAGAGCACCTTTTTCAACAAGGTGGCGGGGCGAAAAATTTCCATCACCGAGAACAGGCCGGGCGTCACGCGCGACCGTATCACCGTAGAGTGCGAGTGGCGCGGCAGACCCTTCACCCTCATCGATACGGGCGGGCTCGAGACGCACAGCGACGATACAATGTGGAAGCAGATCGCAATTCAGGCGTCGCTCGCCGTCGATACCGCCGACGTCATCCTGTTCTTCACCGACGCCCGCGAGGGGCTCACGTCCAACGATTACGACGTCGCCGAGATGCTCCGCCGCTCCAAAAAGCCCGTCATCCTCGTCGTCAACAAGGTGGACGACTATTCTCCCGATAAAATTTTTGAATTCTATTCCTTGGGGCTCGGCGAACCCTTTGCCGTCTCGGCGGAGCACTCCCGCGGCATCGGCGACGTGTTGGATGAAGCCGTCGCCCGCTTCCCCAAGGGGGAGACCGTAGAGGACGACAGCCTCAAAATTGCCGTCGTGGGCAAGCCCAACGCGGGCAAGAGTTCGCTCGTCAACCGGCTGCTCGGCGAAGAGCGCGCCATCGTCACACCCATCGCAGGCACCACGCGCGACGCCGTCGATACCCGCTTTGTGCGTGGCGGAAAGGCATACACCATCATCGATACGGCGGGCATCCGCCGCAAGCGGTCGGTCAGTGACGACGTCGAGTATTACTCCGTGCTCCGCGCCATCGATGCCATCGGCCGCGCCGACGTCGTCCTCCTCGTCGTGGACAGCAAAGAGGGGCTCACCGAGCAGGACGTCAAAATTGCGGGCATGGCGCACGAAGGGGGCAAGCCCTCCCTCATCGTCATGAACAAGTGGGATACGATCGAGAAGGATACCCACACCGTGCAGGAATTCGAGAAGAAACTCCAAGAGGATCTCAAATTCATGGACTACTATAAGTCCGTGTACATCTCGGCAAAGACGGGTCAGCGCGTGGAAAAGATCCTGCCGCTTGCGGAGGAAGTCTACGCCCACGCAAGTTTCCGTGTGCCGACGGGGGAACTCAACGACCTTTTGACGGACGCCGTGCGTATCTCCGAGCCGCCGAGTTACAACGGCAAGCGCATGAAACTGTACTTTTCTTCGCAGGTCGCCGTGCGCCCGCCGCTTTTCGTGTTGCAGGTGAACGACGAAACGCTCATGCACTTTTCCTACGAGCGGTATCTCGAGAACGTCATCCGCGGCGCCTACGATTTCACGGGGACACCTATCCGCATCAAGACGAACGGGAGGAAGGAGAAGGAATGAAAGAACTTGCATTTTCCGAGCTTTGGTATTGGTTCCTCCTCATGGCGGTCGTTTGCTATTTTGTGGGGTGCATCAACTTTGCGGCCATCTATTCGTGGGCGCACAAGCGCGACGTGCACAAAATAGGCAGCGGCAACCCCGGTACCATGAACATGAGCCGCGAATTCGGGCTGAAAGTGGGCTTTTGCAACTTCGTCATCGACTTCTGCAAGGGCGGCGTCCCCGCGCTCGTCAGCTACTTCATCTTCCGCGGCTACTATTTTGCGGGGACGAACGTCATCGTCTCCGATTTCACGCGGTACTTCTGCGGCCTGTTCGTCGTCCTCGGACACATTTGGCCGGTCACGATGAAGTTCCGCGGCGGCAAGGGCATCGCCTCCACATTGGGGCTGCTGTGCTTTGGGCTCTCCTGCGAAAACCCGTGGTACATCTTCGCTACGCTCGGCGCACTTCTCATCGTGCTCGGCTACATCATCTCTACGGAGTGGGGGTCTATGGGGTCGCTGCTCGGCGTTACGGGGCTTTCCGTGTGGCAGGGGATCTTCTTCTTTTTGCGGTATTCCACGAACATCGCACAGGGCTGGGTCATCGGCATTTACTTCCTCCTCCTCGGATTGAACTTCTTAACGTGGTTCGCCCACAGGAAAAATCTTCTCCGCCTCCTCGCGGGCGAGGAACACCGCACCTCCGTGAAGAAACTCTCCAAGGGCAAGCGCGGCACCCAGAATATGTAATAATATGTAATCGAAAAAAATTTTCGCGCCGCCGAGGCTTGCCTCGGCGGCGCAGTCGTAAAAGACGCCCCGCGGCATTCACCGCGGGGCGCAGAATTTAATTTGCGCTTTCCTCGAAAACTTTCAAAATCTTATCGATGCGTTCACGGTCTTGTTGCGGAAGCGCGCGATAGCGGTTCAGCAAATTTTGCTCATGGGAAGAGGGGAGAATGGGGTTGGGGCTCACCGTTCCCTCCCTGCCGAGAAGTTCATCGAGACTCACCGAAAAAAAGTCCGCAAACAAAATCAGCGTCTCGTAAGGGGCTTGCCGTTCCTCGTTTTCGTAATTTGCGATCGTATTTTGATGAATGCCCGTAAGGCGGGCAAGTTCGCTCCGCTTCAAACCGTTTTCAAGGCGAATTTCTTTGAGACGAAACACTGAATTCTCCATTTTGTTAAGATTTTATAAGAATTATAACAAAACGGGTAATTTTTATTCAAAAAAACTCAAATTGAGTTGACATAATAAAAATATCGTGGTAAAATACCCGTAATGGGTGAAAATCCAAATTCACATAGGAGGTACGATATGGCTGTTGCTGGTTTAGTGTTTGCAATTCTCGGACTTGTCTGCGGGTTTATCGGGTTTGCGGTGCCGATTTTAAGCATCATCGGGTTGCCGGTTGCGCTCATCGGTTTGATTTTGAGCGCAGTTGCGTTGCATCGGCAGAAAAACGGTCTTTCGATCGCGGGTCTCGTGATCGGGATCATCGCAACCGTATTCACTGCGGTCACATTCTTCACTTGCGGCATTTGCGTTCTCTGCGCCGCCGGAACCGCAAACGCAATTTTGTGAGACGGAAAAGAGGGAACGCCATGTACGTTCCCTCGACACGTATTTTCAGTTTATGGAAATTGAGGTCAACTCGTTTTCTCTCTTCGGGAGAGAGATCCCGTTTTACGGGATCATGTTCATCGTCGGATTTGCCGTCGCAGTTTTAACAGCGATCCCCAAGGCGCGCAAGATGAAATTGCCGTTTACGGGGCTTATCTGTGCAGGCGTTTTTGCGGGCGTCGGCGGGATCCTCGGCGCAAAACTTTTGTCGATCCTAACCTCCATTCGCTATATCATAGAGTATAAAATTCCCTTTCTCAACATTATTCAAAACGGGTTCGTGTTTTATGGCGGATTGCTCGGCGGTGCGCTCGGGCTTTTCCTCTTTACCAAGATGTTTCATGCCCCCGTTTTGCAATATTTCGATTTGTTCGCCGCGGGAACGGCTCTCGGGCATTCGATCGGGCGGGTAGGTTGCCTGTTATCGGGTTGCTGTTACGGATTGCCTACGTCGGGCGGTTTTTATGTCATCTATCGTCACGCCATCGACCCGAATACTCCGCTCGGCGTTCCGCTCCTTCCCATGCAACTCATCGAAAGTTTTTGTCTTATCGCCATTTATATTGTCTGTGAGATCGTGTTTTATCGTGGAAAGCGGGCGGGGGTGAGCGCCGCCGTATATGCGCTGTCCTATGCGACGGTGCGCTTTATCCTCGAATTTTTCCGCGGCGACGCTATCCGCGGCGTATGGGGAGGGCTCTCCACCTCGCAGTATATTTCCATTGCCGTCGTCATTTTCTGCCTTTCGGTGATAGGATATATGCTGTTTCGCACCAAGAAAAAAGAAAAAACGGCGGAAAACGAATGAGGTTCAGATTGCTAGATTACGAAGAGGAAGCGGAGATCGTGCTGTTTATTCTCATTCCGCACTGCCCGCAGTGCCGCGAGCGCGTCGTGCACGAGATCTTGCGCGACAGTTATTGGGAGAGCGTGGAAATCGGCTATCCCGGGGAGCAGGGAACGGCCGTTTCGCTCCGCTACCGCAAGGGGAAATACCTGAGCATCGACTATTGGGAACTTGCCCAAAGGGCAAAGGCTCGGTTGGATGCGCTCGGTTACCGCGTCATGTAAAACTGCGCTCGCCCGCACTCCGCGGGCGATAATTTTTGCGCCGCCGAGGCAAGCCTCGGCGGCGCTCATACTATCAAAATTCTTTTAATCCGAGAAGATAATCTGCCGAAACTCTGAATATGCGGCAGATCGCCGCGAGATATTCCGCGGACGGCGCGCTCTTGCCGTTCTCCCAAAGCGATACGGTATCCTGCAAAACGGCGACTTTTTCGCCGAATTCCGCCTGCGTCAGTTTCGCTTCCGTGCGGATCTCGCGGATCCTCTGTCCCAAGGAATATTCCATGGCCATATTTTACGAAGAAATTTCGTAAAATGCTTGATATACGAGGTTTCCTCGTATAGAATAGCTTTGAACGCGGGCGCAATCATAAAAAACCACCCCGCGGCACGTTCCGCAGGGCGGTCAGTCCTCTATCCCGAGGAGATAATCTACGGTTTCTCCGTAAAATTTCGCCATATCGGCAAGGAGCGCGAGGGGCGGTTCGTGTTCTCCCTTTTCGTAGTGCAGATAGGTCACGCTGTGAATGCCGAGGGCTTCCGCAACTTCCCGTTGCGTCAATCCGCGCTCCGTCCTAAGTTCTTTCAGCCGTTTTGCAAGGAAAATCTTCATATTTCCTTGACATATTACCATTTCAGTAGTACAATAACCATAAAACTACCAAATCGGTAGTTTTTTGAAGTGCAAAGGGCAAGAATTTTCAGAGGTACACTATGAAAGATCGACTTACCGATAGCGAAAGGGAAGCGCAAAACGAGGCGGAGATCGGCGCGCGGGAACTCGCGCAGGAAATTTTGCCCCTCCTCAAAGAGCACTTCGTCGCCAAATGCCGTCTCACGGAGGACGGTGTTTCCATGCGGTTTCCCAACGGGCAACACGCCACCGTCGCAGTTTGGTTCTCAAAAAAATAAAAATTTGCCGTAAATGAAAAGCGGGGAGCAAATATTATCGCTCCCCGCTTGCCTTTCCCGATTTTTTCGTGTATAATATAGGGCGAAAGCAAAAAAGAGGCAATTACCATGAAAATTCCCTACGCGATCATCATTATGGACGGTTACGGGCTCAACCCCGAGCATAACGGCAACGCCATCTATATGGACGGCAGCAAGAACGTCACCGCCTACCGCAAAAATTATCCCTCGGCGACGCTCGGCGCGAGCGGTCTCTCCGTGGGGCTTCCCGCGGGGCAGATGGGCAACTCCGAGGTGGGGCACCTCAACATGGGCGCGGGGCGCATCGTCTACCAAGATCTCACCAAGATCACCAAGGCCATCGAGGACGGCGACTTCTTCGAAAACCCTGCCCTCATCAAGGCGATGGACAGCGCGCGCGACAATCATAAAAAACTCCACCTTTGGGGGCTGCTTTCGGACGGCGGCGTCCACAGCCATATCACCCATCTCTTCGCCCTCCTCGAAATGGCGAAAAAGCGCGGCGTTCCCGAAACCTACGTCCACGGCTTTATGGACGGGCGCGACGTCTCCCCGACCTCGGGCGTGGAATATGTCAAAGAACTCCTCGCCTTCATGCAAAAACTCGGCTATGGCAAGGTAGCCTCGCTCTCCGGCCGTTATTATTCGATGGATCGGGATAACAACTGGGACAGAGAGGAAAAGTCCTACGATATGCTCACCCTCGGCACGGGCATCCACGAGGAAGACCCCGTAAAGGCGCTTGAAAAGTCCTACGCAAACGGCGTGACCGATGAGTTCGTCCTTCCCACCAACATCGTGGAAAACGGCAAGCCCGTCGCCCTCGTGGAGAAGGGGGACAGCATCATCTTCTTCAACTTCCGCCCCGACCGCGCCCGCGAGATCACCCGCGCCTTCTCGCAAAAGGAGTTCATTGTGCCAAAGGGCACGGCATTTGAGAGAAAAACGGGCTTCCTCGCTCCCGTCTATGTCTGCTTCACGGTGTACGACGCGCAATTCGAGGGCGTGGAGATCGCCTTCCCCAAGCAGAGCCTCGAAAATACTTTGGGCGAATACCTCGCCAAGATGGGCAAGAAGCAACTGCGCATTGCCGAGACGGAGAAGTACGCCCACGTCACCTTCTTCTTCAACGGCGGCGTGGAGGCGCCCAACGAGAACGAGGTGCGCGTCCTCATCAACTCGCCCAAGGTGGCGACGTACGACTTACAGCCCGAAATGTCCGCCCCCGAAGTCACCGAGCGCGTCCTTCAAGAACTCTCCACGGGCGAGTACGACGCGATGATCCTGAACTTCGCCAATTGCGACATGGTGGGGCACACGGGCGTCATTCCCGCGGCAGTCAAGGCGGTGCACACCGTCGATGAATGCGTGAAGAGGGTCGTCGATAAAATTCTGTCGATGGGGGGAAGCGCGCTTCTCACCGCCGACCACGGCAACGCCGATAAGATGCTGGATGCCGACGGTTCGCCCTTCACAGCGCACACCACAAACCCCGTGCCCGTCGTGCTCATTTCCGAGAAATATAAGAACGCGACCCTCCGCACGGACGGCATTTTGGCCGACCTCGCGCCCACGCTTTTGGAAGTCATGGGGCTTCCCATTCCGCCCGAAATGACGGGCAGGAGCCTCATCGTAAAATAATCGGGAAACAGAAACAGCGCCCCGAGCCAAACGGCTCGGGGCGCTGTTTTACTTTGAAAACCAAACCGCCACGGTGGCGTGTTGCCCGTTGGGGAACCGCATGGAGATGCCGTCCTCCGTGAGGCGGCACGTCGCCACAAAGGCGTCCTTCAGGAGGGGCAAAATTTCGCGCGTCAACTCCCGCGCGCCGATCTCCGCCTCCCGCACGGCGTCAGCCGCGTTTTGCGCTTCGCCTTCCTCTCCCCGCATTCCCGAAAAATTTTCTCTCCCGTTCTTCATAAGTTTTCTCCTTATCGACAATAGTATAACCCACCGACACAAATAGTATAACCCACCACCGCTTACATTGACAAGGAAAATAAACGTGTTGGTGGGATAATATTTTGTCGAAAAAGGGGAAGTTTATGGAAATCATGTCGAAATTCTCGGAGAGGCTCAAAGAACTCATGTTCGACTGCGGGCAGATAAAGTCGGAAGCGCTCGCAAAGCAGTTGAAGGTGTCCGGCCCGACGGTGCGCTCGTGGATGAACGAAAAGCGCGACATCACCCTTGCAAACGCCGTAAAAGTGGCGGACTTTTTCGAGTGCTCTCTCGACTATCTCGCGGGGCTCTCCGAGGTGGATCACAAGGTGACGGCGCACCCGCTTCCGCCTTTCTATGAAAATTTGCGCAAAGTGATGGCAGAGCAGGGCGTTACGCGGTATCAAATCGCCAAAAACGTCGTTGCGGACGTTTTCTTTACCAAGTGGGCGCGTGGCGGAATGCCCATGCTCTACACGGTGTGCAAACTCGCGCAGTACCTGAACGTCTCCCTCGATTACCTCGTCGGCAGAACGGACTATTAAATGAAGAAAACAGTGCCCCGAGCCAAACGGCTCGGGGCACTGTTCCATTTCCAATTCTCAATACTTGATTTTGTCTTTCAAATTTTTGTACACGTCGAAGAGTTTCAGGCACTCGCCGCGCTCGGTCTCGTTCAAGAAATCTCCCAGCTTGTCCCGCCCGCCGAAGATCTTATCCATCTTGTTGTCCCGAAAGCCGATCTCTTCGTTGTCCGCGACCGTACAGCCGTAATATACCTTGTCGAGATTGGCCCACATACAGGCCGTCAGGCACATATGGCAGGGCTCGCCCGTGGTATAGAGTTCGCACCCCGAAAGGTCGAACGTCCCCAAAGTTTTGCAGGCGTCGCGGATGGCCTGCATCTCGCCGTGGCAGGTGGGATCGTTGAGTTTGACGACTTGGTTGTGTCCACGCCCGACGATCTTTCCGTCCTTTACGACGACGCTGCCGAAAGGGCCACCTTCCCCTGCGAGGATGCCCGTTTTGGCTTCCCCGATCGCTTCATTCATATACTTGTTCATAATTTTCCCGCCGATGCTTCCCCGAGGCGCAAAAACTTTTGCCTCGGCTCGATTATTTGTCGAAGTTGACGACCGTCGCAAAGTCCGCGGCCTTCAAGGAGGCGCCGCCGATGAGCCCGCCGTCTATCTCGGGCTGCGCCATGAGCCCCTTGGCGTTCTTGGCGTTCATGGAGCCGCCGTATTGGATGCGCATCCGGCCCACGTTCTTGCCCGCGTACACTTTCTTCATGCGCTTGCGGATATAGCCGATGGTCTCGTTTGCCTGTTCGTCGGTCGCCGTCCTGCCCGTGCCGATGGCCCAGATGGGCTCATAGGCGATGACGATCTTGGAGAAGTCCTCAATGCCCACAAAGTCCGCGGCAATTTGTTTGTCGAGCACCTTCTCTGTGAGCCCGCCCTCGCGCTCCTCGAGGCTCTCGCCGATGCACACGATGGGGGTGAGCCCCGCGGCAAGGGCGGCGAGGGTACGCTTGTTCACGGTCTCATCCGTCTCGCCGAAGTAGGCGCGGCGTTCGCTGTGGCCGATGATGACGTACTGCACCCCGTACTCCTTGAGCATGGCGGCGGAAATTTCGCCCGTGTACGCGCCTTTTTCGGCAAAGTGCACGTTCTGCGCACCTAACCTTATCTTCGAGCCGTGAATGGCCTTCTTGGCGGCGGGAATGTCGATGGCGGGCACACACACCACAACGTCGCACTTCGCATCCTTCACGAGGGGCTTGAGTTCCTTGATAAGTTCAGTCGCCTCGGACGCGGTCTTATTCATTTTCCAGTTTCCTGCAATAATCGGTCTTCTTGCCATTTGTATCTACTCCTTATTTATGTTTCTGATCCTTTCCACCTTATTTTATCACCTTCCCCATAGGGAGAGGACAACCTTTTTTTATCCCCTTCCCCATAGGGGAGGGGGACACAGGGGGAGGGGCGCTGTTAATAACGTGCCTTAGGCGGAATTGATTTCCGCCGCCCCGTGCTTGGTTACCGCGTCATTCTGAGTGGGGGCGTAGCCCCCCGCCCCGCGCGCACCATTCGTTTACTAAGCGCGGCACGAGCCGTAGGCGAAGTAAGAATCCCGAACAACGAAGTCCGCTATGCCCCCTCCATGGGAGGGGTGCCCCATAGGGGCGGGGTGGGGCAGCCTTATTCCTTATTCCTTCTCGTTCAAGCAGGCAATGCCCGGGAGCACCTTGCCCTCAAAGAGTTCGAGGGAAGCCCCGCCGCCCGTCGAGATGTGCGTAATTTTATCGGCATAGCCGAGTTGCGCGCAAGCCGCGGCAGAATCGCCGCCGCCGACGATGGTCGTCGCACCCTTGGCCTCGGCGAGCGCCGCCGCAACGGCGTTGGTGCCTGCCGCCAAAATGGGGTTCTCGAACACGCCCATGGGGCCGTTCCAGATGACCGTCTTTGCCGTCTTTACCTTCTCTGCATAGAGGGCGCGCGTCTTTTCGCCGATGTCGAGCCCCATCTTGTCCGCGGGGATGTTGTGGGAGCACACAGTCTCCACTTCGATGGGCGCGTCGATGGGGTCGGGGAACGCCTTCGCCACCACGGTATCCACGGGCAGCAACAGTTCCTTGCCCGCCGCCTTGGCCTTTTCGATCATCTCCTTGCAGTAGTCGAGTTTCTCGTCGTCCACGAGCGAGGTGCCTATCTCATAGCCCTGCGCTTTGAGGAAGGTGTACGCCATACCGCCGCCGATGATGAGCGTGTCGCACTTCTCCAAAAGGTTGGAGATGACGCCGAGTTTGTCGGCAACTTTCGCGCCGCCCAAAATGGCGACGAAGGGGTGCACGGGGTGGTCGAGGCTGTCCGCCATCACGGTGAGTTCCTTCTCGATGAGGAAGCCGCACACGGCGGTCTTCACGAGCCCGTATTCTACGATGGCCGCGGTGGAGGCGTGGGAGCGGTGCGCCGTGCCGAACGCGTCATTCACATAGATGTCCGCATACTTTGCAAGTTTCTTGCAGAACTCCAAGTCCTTCTTCTCCTCCTCCCAGTGGAAGCGGAGGTTTTCGAGAAGCACACATTCGCCCTCCTTGCAGGCGGCAACTTTGGCCTGCGCGTCGGGGCCTACGACGTCCTTTGCGAACGTCACTTTCCCGCCCAAAAGTTCGTTGAGGCGCTTTGCAACGGGGGCGAGGGTGAGTTTCTTGGGCTCGTCCTTCTTGGCCTTTTCAATGATGGCTTCCGCGGTCGTCTCGCCCTTTTCTACCTTGGCCTTGTCCTTCTTGTTCAGCTTCACTTCATCGGAGAAGATGGAGTGGGGCTTGCCCATGTGCGAGCAGAGCGTAATTTTCGCGCCGTGCTCCATGAGGTATTTGATGGTGGGCAGAGCCCCGATGATGCGGTTCTCGTCGGTGATGACGCCGTCCTTCATGGGGACGTTGAAGTCACAGCGCACGAGTACGTGCTTGCCCTTCCAGTCTTTTACGTCTTTTACGGTCATTTTGTTCATAGAAAGTACTCCTTAAACAAGATTTTTACCTCATTATGATAATTCTTTTCCCATAATTTGTCAATACTTTGGAAGAAAAAGACGGGGGAAAAATTCCCGCTTTTTTCGCAAAAAATCGTGAATTTTGTTTGACAAAGAATGGCATATTTGGTACAATAAGCGTTGCCTGTAATTCGGCGTGTCTTTCTGCGCGCCGAAAAAAGGATAACCCCGCTTCTTTGGATCGTCGTATCCTCAGAATATTCCGAAAATAAGAAAAGGAGGTAAAAAGATGCCCACGATCAACCAGCTCATCAAGAAAGGCCGCGAGAGAGAGGCGTTCAAGTCCAAGAGCCCCATTCTCGACCAGTGCCCGCAGAAGCGCGGCGTGTGCCTTTCGGTGACGACGACTTCGCCCAAGAAGCCCAACTCGGCGCTTAGAAAGATCGCAAGGGTGCGGCTTACGAACAAGCAGGAAGGTACCGTTTACATTCCCGGCGAAGGCCACAACCTGCAAGAGCACAGCTCGGTTCTCATCCGCGGCGGCAGGGTCAAGGATCTGCCCGGTGTGCGTTACCACATCATCCGCGGCGCGCTCGATACGGCAGGCGTCGCCAAGCGCAAGCAGGCGCGCAGCAAGTACGGCGCCAAGCGCCCCAAATAATTCATAAAACATATTTATGAATTGCACTCCCTTACTTATTTCGGAATATTCAAACCCGACGTAGGTAAGCAGTATTCCCCGCGAGGGGGAGAAGGTTCGCTATCCCGAAGGGACAAGCGATAGCTTAAAAGAAGGGTCAACCTTCGGCGGCGGAAGCCGCAAAACGATCATCATAAGGAGGATAAAACAATGCCCAGAAGAGGGAAAGTCCCGAAAAGAGACGTACTCCCCGATCCCATGTACGGGAGCAAGGTAGTCACCAAGCTCATCAACCAGATCATGTTGGACGGCGAAAAGAGCGTCGCGCAGACCATCGTCTACGACGCCTTCAAGCAGATGTCGGAAAAGCTCGGCAAAGATCCCATGGAGATCTTCACGCAGGCGCTTGCCAACATCACGCCCACCGTAGAAGTCAAAGCGCGCCGCGTAGGCGGTGCCAACTATCAGGTGCCGGTCGAAATCAGGCCGGAACGCCGCCAAACGCTCGCCATCCGCTGGCTCGTCCTCAACACGAGAAAGCGCTCCGAGCGCGAAATGAGCAAGAAACTCGCGGCGGAACTCATGGACGCCTACAACAACACGGGCGGTTCCGTGAAGAAGAAAGAGGATACCCATAGAATGGCGGAAGCGAACAAGGCGTTCGCACACTTCCGCTTTTAAGCTGAACGTTTTAAGCTGAAAGGTAGAGGCAATGGCAAGAGAATACGACTTAATACACACCAGAAACTTCGGCATCATGGCGCACATCGACGCCGGCAAGACGACGACGACGGAGCGCATCCTGTTCTATACGGGCAAGACGCACAAACTCGGCGAAGTGCACGAGGGCGCAGCCACGATGGACTGGATGGTGCAGGAGCAAGAGCGCGGCATCACCATCACGTCCGCGGCGACGACCTGCTTTTGGAAGGGGCACCGCTTCAACATCATCGATACCCCCGGCCACGTCGATTTCACCGTCGAAGTGGAGCGGTCTCTCCGCGTCCTCGATGGCGCAGTCGCCACATTTTGCGCCAAGGGCGGCGTCGAGCCGCAGTCCGAAACGGTATGGCGTCAGGCGGATACCTATAAGGTACCGCGCATCGCGTACGTCAATAAGATGGACATCAACGGCGCCGACTTCTTCCGCGTGGAGAAGATGATCCGCGAGCGCCTCGGCGCCAACCCCGTGCCCGTGGAACTTCCCATCGGCAAGGAGGAGAACTTCCGCGGCATCATCGACCTCATCCGCATGGAGGCGGAGATCTACTACGACGATCTCGGCAAGGACTTCCGCAAGGAGCCCATCCCCGCCGATATGCAGGCGCTCGCCGAGGAGTACCACGGCAAACTCGTCGAAGAGGCGGCTTCCGCCTCGGACGAACTCATGGAGAAGTACTTCGAGGACGGCGACCTCTCCGTGGACGACATCATCGCAGGCCTCCGCGCGCGCTGCCTCAAACTCGAACTCGTGCCCATGCTCTGCGGCTCGTCCTATAAGAACAAGGGCGTCCAGTTCCTTCTCGACGCCGTCATCCACTTCCTTCCCAGCCCCGTCGATGTCGATCACGTCAAGGGCACCAACCCCGAAACGGGCGAAGAGGAGGAGAGGAAGACGTCGGACGAAGAGCCGTTCGCGGGTCTCGCGTTCAAGATCGCAACCGATCCCTTCGTGGGCTCGCTCGCGTACTTCCGCTGCTACTCGGGCGTCCTGTCCGCGGGTTCCTATGTGTACAACTCCACCAAGGATAAAAAGGAACGCGTCGGCCGCCTCGTGCAGATGCACGCCAACGAGCGGAAGGACATCACCGAGGTCTATTCGGGCGACATCTGCGCCATCGTGGGGCTCAAAAACACCACGACGGGCGATACGCTCTGCGACGAAAAGCATCCCATCATCCTCGAAAAGATGGAATTCCCCGAACCCGTCATCCAACTCTCCCTGGAACCCAAGACCAAGGCAGGGCAGGAGAAGATGACCATGGCGCTCGTCAAACTCGCCGAGGAGGATCCCACCTTCAAGACGTATACCGACAGCGAGACGGGGCAGACCATCATCGCGGGCATGGGAGAGTTGCACCTCGACATCATCGTGGACAGGCTTTTAAGGGAGTTCCACGTCGAAGCCAACGTCGGCGCGCCGCAGGTCGCCTACCGCGAGACCATCAAAAAGCCCGTGGACGCCGAGGGGATGTACAAGCGTCAGTCGGGCGGCAAGGGTCAGTACGGCCACTGCAAGATCCACCTGTATCCGCAGGAGCCCGGCGCGGGCTATGCCTTTGAAGACCTCACCGTCGGCGGGTCCATTCCCAAGGAATATATCCCCGCCATCGATAAGGGCATTCAGGAGGCCGCCAAGAACGGGTACCTCGCGGGCTACGAACTTGTGGACTTCCGCGTGGAAGTGTACGACGGCAGTTACCACGAAGTGGACTCCTCGGAAATGGCGTTCAAGATCGCAGGCTCCATGGCGCTCAAAGATGGACTCGAAAAGGCGCACGTCGTGCTCCTCGAGCCCATCATGAAGGTGCAGGTCATCACCCCCGAAGATTACTTCGGCGACCTCATGGGCAACATCAACGGCCGCCGCGGCATCATCTTGGGCACGGACGATAGGAGCGGCGCGAAAGTCATCGACGCCATGGTTCCGCTCTCGGAGATGTTCGGCTACGCCACCGACCTCCGTTCCCGCACACAGGGGAGAGGGCAGTTCACCATGCAGTTCGACCACTATTCCGAGGTTCCCAAGTCGGTCTCCGAGAAGATCGTCACGAACCACGCGAAGAAATAACCGCAAAACGCGGGAATTTTGCAAAAAATTTTCGTCAAAGTGATTGCAAAATTTTTGCATATCGGTTATAATGAAAGAGTAAGCGAAGTCAGCTTTATATCAATGTTTGATAGATAGCTGCGCTTTCAGCCGTAAAAGGCTGAAAAAAGTTATCAAAAAATAAAAAAATTCAAGGAGAAATTCAAAATGGCAAAGGCAAAATTCGACAGAAGCAAGCCCCACGTCAACATCGGCACGATCGGCCACGTTGACCACGGCAAGACCACTTTGACCGCAGCTATCACCATGGTTATGGCTTGCAAAGGTCAGGCACAGAAGATGCGTTACGATGAGATCGATAAGGCGCCCGAAGAGAAGGCGCGCGGCATCACGATCAACACCGCACACGTCGAGTATGAAACGGACAAGCGTCACTACGCGCACGTTGACTGCCCCGGCCACGCCGACTACGTCAAGAACATGATCACCGGCGCCGCCCAGATGGATGGCGCGATCCTCGTCGTCGCGGCGACCGATGGCCCCATGCCCCAGACCCGTGAGCACATCCTGCTCGCCCGTCAGGTCGGCGTTCCCTACATCGTCGTGTTCCTCAACAAGATCGACCAGATGGACGATCCCGAACTTCTCGAACTCGTAGAGATCGAACTGAGAGACCTTCTCTCCTCCTACGATTTCCCCGGCGACGACATCCCGATCATCAAGGGTTCGGCTTTGAAAGCGCTTGAAAAAGCGACGAGCGGCGCTTCCGATGCGGAGATCCTTGCGGCTCCCGAGTGCCAGTGCATTCTCGAACTCATGGATACCATCGATAGTTACATTCCCACCCCTCAGCGCGACGACCAGAAGCCTTTCCTGCTTCCCGTCGAGGATGTGTTCACCATCTCCGGCCGCGGCACCGTCGCTACGGGTCGTGTGGAGAGAGGCGTTGCCCACGTCGGCGATTCCGCCGAGATCATCGGGCTCATCGAGAAGCCCCGCACCACCGTCATCACCGGTCTCGAGATGTTCCACAAGCAGCTCGACGAAGCGATGGCCGGCGATAACGTCGGCGCGCTCCTCCGCGGCATCAACCGTACGGACGTCGAGAAGGGTCAGGTCATTGCCAAGCCCGGCACCGTTCCCACCGCTATGAAGTTCGAGGCGCAGGTCTACGTCCTCACCAAGGATGAGGGCGGCCGCCACACCGCATTCTTCAACCACTACCGTCCGCAGTTCTTCATCAGAACGACCGACGTTACGGGTTCCATCGAACTTCCCGCAGGCGTTGAAATGGTCATGCCCGGCGACCACGTCACGATGACGGTCGAACTTATCAAGCCCGTCGCCATCGAGGAAGGCCTCCGCTTCGCTATCCGCGAGGGCGGCAGAACGGTTGGCTCCGGCGCCGTCTCCAAGATCCTCAAATAATCAACCAATTTGAAAAGAGCACACCAATCGGTGTGCTCTTTTTACGTCTTCCGCGTCATTCTGCCCCGCCCTCGCTTTTCCTCCGCGTCATTCTGAACCCCCCTTGTGGGGGTGAAGAATCCCGAGCAACGAAGTCCGCCTTGCCCCCTCCTCGGGGGGGGCTTCCTCATATCGCCTCGTCTATCTCTCGCGTCCGCCCTCGCTTTTCTCTCGCGTCATTCTGAACCCTTCGCCCCGCCCGCCCCTCCGAAGAAGGGCGGGCGGGGCGAAGGGTGAAGAATCCCGAAAAACGAAGTCCGATTTGCAATTTTTATTTTCCCAAAAAAATTTTCAAAAAAGTTGTCACATATCCCCCAAAACGCAAAAATTTGTGGTATGCTTCATTATGAAGAGAGCGTGAGCGGCACTCCGCGAGCGCGCGTCGAGAGAAAAAACCCTCCTGCCGCTGTGTAGCGTACGCCGCCGCGCGGCGGCGTACGCTACACTGCGGCAGGAGGGTTTCATATAAAAATCTCAAATTTATTGAGCCGAAATTTTGCGATTTTCGCGGCAAAATTTTTCAATCGATTGAGCCAAATTCCCCCACAGGTTGAGCCCAATTTCCCCATTGGGTGAGCCGAATTTCCCCACAGGTTGAACTGAATTTCCCCACAGGTTGAACTGAATTTTCTCATCAATTGAGCCGAATTTCCCATCGATCGAGGCAAATTTTTCCAAGCGCGGCGGCAGGGCAAAAGGAAAAAGCGGGGCATACTTTTTTGTATGAAGGCGATCGCGGCAACATTGGAACGCGCGCGGACTGCGTACGGAACGCTTGCAAAACACAGGTACACCACGGTGGCGGGAACGCTCGTGTTCTTTCTCATCCTCTCGCTCGTGCCGTTTTTGTTTTGGCTCACGCTGCTCTTCGGCAGTTCCGCGCTCGATGCGGCTTCGCTCTCGGGGCTCGGGCTCTTCGACTGGGCGGAAGATCTCTTGGTGCTTCTCAAGGAGAACGCGGCGGAAAATGCAGCGGGCGCGAGCATCATTTTTCTTGCGACGACCTTGTGGTCGAGCACGGGATTTTTTTATCACCTCCGCCGAAGCGGGGAAATCATCTACGGCTGCGAGAGAACCAAACACGGCTGGAAGGTGCGGCTTGCCGCGCTCTTCTACACGCTCGGCATTCTGCTGTTCTTTGCCGCCGCGGGCGCGATCTTGTTCGTCGCGGGCGTCGCCTCGCGCTTTCTGCCGCCGTGGCTCTCCTATCCCGTCTGGTATCTCCTCGCACTTTTGCTCGGCTTTTTTGCCGCGTGGATCTTGAACACCTACCTTTGCCCGTACAAGTGCAAGCCTTCGGATACCGCGCTCGGAAGTTTCCTCACGGCCATCGCATGGCTCATCGCCTCGGGCGCGTTCGCCGTCTATCTCAACTTCGGCAACAAGGAACAGCTCTACGGCGCGCTCACTCTCGTCGTCGTCTTTCTCATTTGGCTGTATTGGATGATGATCTGCCTCACCGCGGGCGCGGTCTTCTGCCACGAGCGCATGGGGGAGCAAAGAGAACATAAGCAATTGTAAAAGTTTCCGAAAAATCTTGCAAAAATTTTGCCTGCGTGGTATACTGAAATTGCGCCACAACTAAATATGGTATATTGTTTTGGACATATGGTTACAACTATGGCAGGTTGTATCCTCTTTTTGCCGTATGTTCAATTCAGTAAAAAGTTGTGGCGCAACACATCGGGATACTCCATGCGGGCGTTCCCTATGTGGAGCGTCCTTATTTTTTGCCCGCGGAAAAAGGAGAAACCCATGAAAAAGAAATTTTTGACCGTACTTTTGGCACTTGTGGCAGCGCTCTGCCTCTGCTTCGGCTTGGCGGCTTGTGACGACAAGTCGTCCGACCCGCCCGTCACGCAGACGAACCCGAACGGCGGTTCGGCGCAGGAGTACACGATAACGTACGACGCCAACGGCGGCGCATTTGCAAGCGGGGAGACCTTCACGCAGACGGTGAAGGAAAACTCCGCGCTCACCGCGCCCACTTCGCCCTCGCGGCAGTATTACACCTTTGCAGGGTGGGCGAAAAACAAGAACGGCACGGAGATGTGGGACTTCTCCAACGATAAAGTGACGGGGAACACCACGCTCTATGCAAAGTGGGCGCAGAAGTCGGCGACGGTGTTGAGCGTGGTGGGCGCAAGCATCGACGAGGGGGACATCTTTATGGTCGTCCCGCCGCTTACAAGTTCGGTGCAACTTGCAAATAAAGTTGTTTGCAGTGACGACAGTTATTGGCAACTCTACTATGACGAACTCGGACAGACGGAAATTCCCACCAAGGTGGCGGCGAACCTCGGCGGCGGGCTTTCGGACGGCGAAAACGTCTTTTATATCCTCGTCTCCTCGCAGGACAGAACGCAGACCAACACCTACGTTCTGACGGTGTACCGCCAATATACCACGCACGTCACTTATAGGACGAACGATACGGTGTACGATACCAAAGACATCGTGACGGGGACGCCGCTGACGCAGAGTTACGATATTGCGTGCAGTGTACGGGGCTACACCTTCAACGGGTGGGAGCACACCGAAAAATTCGGCGAAAATGTTTGGGGGCCTGTCACCTTCACTGCGGACTTGACGGCGAATACATACAAACTTTTCTATGATGCAAACGGCGGCGAGGGAGAAATACAAGGGAAAGAAGTAAAAATGGACGCAACAACCGCCGTGAGTTCGGGCGCGGGGTTCAAACGTAAGTATTTTACGCTTTCATCGTTCAATACGCAAGCGGACGGAGGAGGGGAAACGATTGCGCTCGGTTCTTCGATGAAATTCGATTTTGCAGAGAATACGACACTGTACGCAATTTGGGACTGCGATTATAATTATACCTCATCGTCGAACGGTATAACGATCACGGGTTGCAAGCGGCTTTCTTCAAATGTAGACTTTACCGATGAATTTGACGGAAAACCAATCGTTGCAATCGCTTCCCAATCATTCAAGGACAATACGATGTTGCGGCAAATCGTCATTCCCGATAGCGTAAAATCGATCGGTGCGGGCGCATTTTCGGGGTGCAGTAATTTGACCTCTATAACCATTCCCTTTGTGGGAGGATCCGCGAAAAAGGCGACGGATCTTTACCAATATCCGTTCGGGTATATTTTCGGCACGACAAGTTATACAGGCGGTACGGCGGTAGAACAGAAGTATTATGGGGGCGATACAAGCGCAAGGACATCTACTACTTACTACATGCCCTCGGCGTTAAAGGATGTTATCGTGACCGGCTGCGAAGAAATTCTTTGCGGCGCTTTCTATGATTGCAAAGGGCTGACGAGCGTGACAATCGGAAGCGGCGTGACCTCGATTGGAGAAGATGCGTTCTATGATTGCAAAGGGCTGACGAGCGTGACGATCGGAAGCGGCGTGACCTCGATTGGAAATTATGCGTTCGGTGGTTGTAGCGGGCTGACGAGCGTTGAAATTCCCGACAGAGTGATCGAAATTGGGGATTATGCGTTCTCACATTGTAGTGGGCTTACAAGTGTAACGATGGGGAGCGGCGTGACTTCGATTAGGGGAAGGGCGTTCTATTGGTGCCGTGGGCTGACGAGCATTGTAATTCCGGACAGCGTGACCTCGATTGGGGATAGTGCGTTCGCAGAGTGCAACGGGCTGAAAAGCGTGACAATCGGGAGCGGCGTGACCGAGATGGGGGAGCATGCGTTCTATTTGTGTAGCGGGTTGACGGGAGAATTAAAAATCCCCGACAATGTGACTACGATTGGGGATGGTGCGTTCTGGGGGTGTAGCGGACTGATAAGCGTGACGATTGGGAGCGGCGTGGCCTCGATTGGGGCAAATGCGTTCGCTCGTTGTAGCGGGCTGAAAACCGTTTATTACAAGGGGACACCTTCAGAGTGGAGCGGAATTTCAATTAGAAGCGGAAATGATAGTTTAACAAGTGCGACCCGATACTACTATTCCGCAGAAACGCCGTCGGCGGAGCAGTGGGCAGAAAGCGAAAATTGGTGGCACTACGAGGCAGACGGCGAGACAATCGCTCTCTGGACAAAAGAGGAAGTATAAAATCAGCTTTATCGGCATAGTCGAAAAAATAAAAAGCAAAGGAGAAAAAGAATATGAGAAGAAAAAACGAAGGGAAAACGTTAGTTGGGTGTTGGGTAAAGTTTATTAGTTTACTTTTTGTGGTGGCGCTTCTGTTATGCGCTGGAATGTTGCTAATATGGGCGGGAAAGTATAATAAAACCTGCAGAGACATTTTCGTGGGGCTTGGGACAGGGGTTATTACTTCGGCTTTTGTGTCTCTATGCTTTGCTCTCGTCGATTTGATTACTGTCCAAGAAAACGGATTTCATCTCGAAATCAACATATATAATGTATCCTTAAAGGGGACATGGTATATTGCGCAAATCAAATCGATACAAACGTTGATACGAAAATC
Organism: uncultured Clostridia bacterium; assembly: GCA_947628675.1. Lineage (GTDB taxonomy): Bacteria > Bacillota > Clostridia > Christensenellales > Borkfalkiaceae > Gallimonas. Next base: position 120,306 of record CANRAR010000002.1, on the reverse strand, counting down.
GATACAACAAAATATATCAGGGAGAGGGCATACGGTGAGTAATACAATGTCTTTTTTGAGAGGGGATGCGCTCAGCTATACATCTGATAAATGTCGAATCTTCAGGTACTTTTATATGCTTACGGAAAACGCTACAACGCAAATGCTGAACTATTATGAAAAGTGCAAGTACATAATGAACAAAAAATATCGTGAAGTGTGCAAAGAGTTCATTGGCAGTGCTCGGCGGTTAAAGGCGTTTTATTATACCTGGGACGAGGAAAATTTTGACAATGCGCTGTTAGATTTTGAAAACGCAACAAAAGAAGTGCTGAAACGTTTTGGTTTCCCCGAAGAGATCATTACTTTGCCCGATGCGGGAAAGATAGAAAGCGCGAGAAAGCGCAAGCCGATGAGTGCGGAGGAATATGTAAAACTTGCAATAAAGCACACTCCGGCACTTGCAGTATGTTTGCAAGAAAAAGATTTTGTCACATTTACCAATGAACAACGCCCGCAGGAATGGGTGAACGAAGATGATTATAGAAATTGATTGCATTTGAGCAAAAATTAGCGCCGCCGCGGCTCGAAGAGCCGCGGCGGCGCGTTGTAAGTGGGGGGGATAAGGTGGGGCGGGAGATGTGCCCCTCCCCCTGTGTCCCCCTCCCCAAAGGGGAAGGGGATATAATAGGGAACTGTTACAACAGGCGGGTGCGGAGGACGCCGTCGATGTTCTTGATGAGTTCGACGCTCGCCTCGGAGGGGACTTCGTCGAGGTCCATGATGAGGTAGGCGTACTCGCCCTTGCTGCTATCCGCCATGTGCGCGATGTTGATGCCCTGCGAGGAGATCACCGAGACGATCTTGGATAAGATCTCCTTGATGTTCTTGTGGTGTACGCAGAGGCGCGCGGCGCTGTTTCTCGGCAGCGATACGGCGGGATAGTTGACGCTGTTGGTGATGTTGCCGTTTTCCAAATAGTCCACGAGCTGCTTGCCCGCCATGTAGGCGCAGTTATCCTCCGCCTCGGGTGTGCTCGCGCCCAAATGGGGGACGCAGAGAATGTTTTCGACGCCCAAAAGCGTTTCGTCGGGGAAGTCGGTGATATAGCGCGAGACCTTGCCGCTCTTCACCGCCTCTACCATATCGGCGCTTACGACGAGGTCGCCGCGGGAATTGTTGATGATGACGACGCCGTCCTTGCAACTTGAAAGCGTCTTTTTGTTGAACATCTCCTTGGTGTCGGGCGTGAGGGGAACGTGCACCGTGATATAATCGCACGTTTTGAGGACTTCATTCAAATCGGAGGTGAACTCCACGCGGCGGTTGATGAGCCACGCGCTCTTGATGGAGATGTAGGGGTCGTAGCCGACGACCTGCATCCCGAGGTGGATGGCGGCGTTGGCGACCATCGCGCCGATCGCGCCGAGCCCGATGACGCCGAGTTTCTTGCCGCTGACTTCTTGGCCTACAAACTTACCCTTGCCCTTTTCGACGAGTTTGGAGATGTCCGTCTGACCTTTGAGCGACTGCGCCCAATTTGCGCCGTCCACAATTTTTCTGCCGCCGAGGAAGAGTTCGCAGAGGACGAGTTCCTTGACGGCGTTGGCGTTGGCGCCGGGGGTGTTGAACACGACGACGCCCTTCTCCGTGCACTTCTCGATGGGGATGTTGTTGACGCCCGCGCCCGCCCGCGCGACGGCGAGCAGGCTATCCCCGAGGGGATAATCGTGCATATTGAAGGAGCGGAGCATGACGCCGTGGGGATCCTGCACCGCATCCGAGTATTCGTAGCCCTTGAACACCTCATCGGCGACGGGGCTGATGGCGTTGAGTTTCAAAATTCTCATGGTCAAGCGTTCTCCCTTTCAAACTTCTTCATAAATTCGATGAGCGCCTTGACGCCCTCGACGGGCATGGCGTTGTAGATGGAGGCGCGCATCCCGCCCACGAGCCTGTGCCCTTTGAGCGAGACGAGACCCGCCGCCGTTGCCTCCTTGACGAACTTTTCATCCGCCTCCTTGGACGGGGTGACGAAGGGCACGTTCATGATCGAGCGGTACTTCTTCTCCACGCGGTTGGTGTAGTAGGGGGAATTGTCGATAAAATCGTAGAGGAGCCCCGCTTTGTATTCGTTGATCTCGTTCATCGCCTTGACGCCGCCGAGCGCTTTGAGACGCCGCAAGACGAGCGTTGCGATGTAGATGGAGAAGCACGGCGGAGTGTTGTAGAGGCTGTGGTTTTCGTCCTGCACCTTCCATTTGAGGAGGGTGGGGCAGATGGGAAGGGGATCGCCGATGAGGTCGCGGCGGGCGATGACGAGGGTGACGCCCGCGGGGGCGAGGTTCTTCTGCGCGCCCGCATAGATGACGCCGAATTTGCTGACGTCTATCTCGCGGGAGAGGATCTCCGACGACATATCGGCGACGAGGGGAGACTTGGTCTCGGGGAACTCGACGTAGCGTGTGCCGAAGATGGTGTTGTTGGAGCAGATGTGTACGTAGTCTGTCCCTTCGCGGAAGGGAATATGCTTCACGTCGGGGATGTAGGTGTAAGTTTTATCCTCGGAGGAGGCGACGCATACGGCGTCGCCGTAAATTTTGCCCTCCTCGTAGGCTTTTTTTGCAAAATTGCCCGTGACGATATAGTCGGCCTTGCCCTTGTGCATGAGGTTGAGGGGCACCGCCGCGAACTGCTGGCTGGCGCCGCCCTGCACGAAAATGACTGCATAATTTTCGGGTATATGCAAAAGTTCGCGCATGAGCGCTTCGCCTTCGTTGACGATGGCTTCGAATTTTTTGTTGCGGTGAGAGATTTCGGTGACCGACATTCCCGTCCCTTCAAAATCCAAAAGGTCGCGCTGTGCCTCTTCGAGGACTTCGAGGGGGAGCGTGGAGGGCCCCGCCGCAAAATTGTATGCTCGCATGATGTAGCCTCCCGATACGAATAAATGTATACTGCTATCATTATATCGTTTTCCCGCAAATATGGCAAGCGTTTGCCCCGACTTTCCGCGAATTCTTTTGCATTTCCGAAAATTCGGGCATGGCTCCGCAAAAAACTTGCCGCAAAGGCGCAGAAAATTTCCAAAAAACATTTACTTTTGCGCAAATTTGTTGTAGAATGGATATGTGAAATAGTATGCCGCTGTCTGCGGCGAGTGAGGTATTCCATGGACGATAACAAAAACAGCGACGAGAGAAGAGCCGTACTCCTCGAGGGAATGTACAACGGCGTCGCGGGGAAAATAGATGAGGTGTGTCTCTCCGTGCAACGGGAACTGCAATACAGTTCCGCGCAGCAGGCGGACGCATACGAGGCGCTCGCCGGGGAACTGCGCGCGAGTGTGCAGTCGCTCCTCGCCGAACTTCGCTACGTCGCCCAGCAGAGCAGCACCATTTACGATTACAACAGCCGCGAACGCGACGCGATGCAGGAGAGACTTTTGGGGGAGGTGAAGGCGCAGGCCGAGCAGGTGTTTGAAAAACTCGCCGCGCACATGGACGAGAAACTCGCCGCCGTCGCCGCGCCCGCGGAGCCCAAGGAGATCGACTACGACCTGCTCGCCGAAAAACTCGTGGAGAAGGTAGTCCTGCCGCAGCCCGCGGAGCCCAAGGAGATCGACTATGACCTCCTCGTGGAGAAGATCGCGGAGAGGCTCGCCCCGCCCGCGGAGGAGCCCGCAGCCGAGGAAGTGGCGGAAGTTGCGGAAGAGCCCGTAGCCGAAGTCGAAGAGACCGCGGAGGCTACGGAGGTTGCGGAAGAGACCGCTTCCGAAGAAGTTGCAGAGACCGCCGAGCCCACGGAGGAAGCGGCGGAGACCGCAGAGGCTACGGAAGAGGCCGCGGAGGAGACGGCGGATACCGTTTCCGAGACTGCCGAGGAGCCCGCGGAGGCTTCGGCAGAGGCCGAACAGGCGGCGGAGCAGGCAGAGCCCGTGCGCCGCACCGTGCCCTTCGACGACGAGGCGTTCGACTACGACCTTCTCGCCGAGAAGATCGCAACCGCCATTCCCGAGACCGACTATGACCTCATCGCGGACAAGGTTGCCGCCGCGCTGCCGCAGACGGACGAGAACGCGCTCGCCGAGCACATCGCCGCCGCGCTGCCGCAGATGGACGAAAATACCATTGCCGACAGGGTGGCGGAGATCATCCCGCTCACCGATTACGACCTCGTTGCCGAGCACCTCATCCTCGCCCTTGCGCACGATCATGAGATCAAGATCAGCGAGGAGAGCATCGAAAAGATCGCCCAGCGCGTTGCCGAACTTCTGCGCGGAGACGAGGCGGAGTTGGAGCAGATCGCGCGCGATACCATTGAGGGGAACGAGGAGCAGCAAGCGGAGCCGCAGGAGGAGATCGCCGCCGCGGCGGAGCCCGAACCTGCGCCCGAGCCCGAACCCGAGCCTGCGCCCGTCGTCGTCGCGCCCGTGGCGACGCCCGAGCCGCCCGACGGCATGATGACCCGCTACAAGCGCAGTTTCATCGCCAAGATCATCGAGAGCGACGAAGAGGTGAAGGAATATTACAGCGAGCTGAAAAATTCCCTCCTCGCCTACCAGAAGGCATCCTCGCAGGTGAGCTGGTCCAACGACCGCTTCACCCTCAAGGGGGAGACGGTGGCGAAGATCGGCATCCGCGGCAGAACGCTGTGCCTGTACCTCGCGCTCAACCCCGATGAGTTCCCCGAGAGCGTCTATCACCAAAAATATGCGGGCGACACCAAGATGTATGAAAAGACGCCCATGATGGTGAAGATCAAGAGCGGCGTAGCCTTGAAACGCGCCGTACGGCTCATAGAACTTCTCATGGAGAAGAACGGCGCGGTCGGCGACGACTCGGCGCGCGTGGATTACGTAGCGCAGTACGCCTACCGCAGTGAACAGGAACTGCTCGCCGAAGGGCTGATCAAGACAGCCATCGTCGAAAAGTCCGACCTCGATTTCTGATACCGCCGAAAAAACGCAGAGAGCCGCATTTCAGGGCTCTCTTTGCATGAACGGCGAATTTGCGACAAAAAGAAGGAGCATCGTTTGAAAAAGGACAACAAAAACAGCCAGAGGAATGCCATTGAACTTGCCATTCTCAACGGCATCGAAGAATATAACCGCAGACAGGAAAAGGGCGAAGCGCCCGCTCCCCGCAAGGTGAGCCTCGGGGAGAAGCGTACCCCCGAAGCCATGGCGGAGGCGGGGCTCGTGCAACGCAGAAAATCGCGCGCGAAGGGCAAGGGGACGAAGTTCACGCCCGTGGCGGCTAATGCATCTTCTCCCGAAAAGCCCGCAAAGCCCGAAAAGCCCGCCGCAAAGGGGGCGAAGGGGGCGGCCGCTACGAAGGCGGCGGCCTCCGCAAAGGCTGCAAAGGGGGAGGCCTCCGCGGCGAAGAAGGCGCCCCAAAGGCAGCCCGCAAGGAGCGCGGAGCCCGTAAATAGCGCAAAGAAAACGGCGCCGAAACAGGCGGCGGAGAAGAAACAGCGCAAGAAGCCCGTGAAGGTGCTCTTTTTGGGCGGCGTGGGCGAGATCGGCAAGAACATGACCGCCATCGAGTACGGCAGCGACATCATCGTCATCGACGCGGGCATCATCTTCCCCACCGAGGAACTGCCCGGGGTGGACTTGGTGTTTCCCGATATCACCTACCTCGCCGAGAACAAGCGCAAGATCCGCGGCGTATTTTTGACGCACGGGCACGAGGACCACATCGGCGGCGTTCCCTATCTCATGCGGGAACTGCTGCCCGAGACGCCCGTCTACGGCACCAAACTGACGCTCGCCCTCGTGGACAACAAACTCCGCGAGCACCGCATGACGAGTGTGGTGGAGCGCACCGTGAAGCCCAAGGATAAGATAAAGGCGGGGGCGTTCACCGTGAACTGCGTCAACGTCAACCACTCCATTGCGGGGGCGTTGGCGTTCGCCGTGGAGACGCCGTACGGCATCATCTTCCACAGCGGGGATTTCAAAATTGACCTGACGCCCGTGGCGGGCAGCCCCATCGACCTCGGGGAGATCGCCGAATACGGCAAGAAGGGCGTACTCTTGTACCTCGGGGAATCGACCAACATCGAGCGCCCCGGGTTCACCATGAGCGAGAAGGTGGTGGGCACGACGCTCGAACACCTCTTCGCCGAGAATGCGGACAGGCGTATCATCATTGCGACGTTCGCCTCCAACGTGCATAGATTGCAACAGATCATCGACATTGCCGTGAAGTTCCGCCGCAAGGTGGCTCTTTCGGGACGGAGTATGTTCAACGTGGTGGAGGCGGCGGCGAAGATCGGGGAGATCACCATTCCCGAGGGCGTTCTCGTGGATGTGGAGAAGGCGAAAAATTATTTCGATCGGGAACTCGTCATCGTCTCGACGGGCTCGCAGGGGGAGCCCATGTCTGCGCTTACCCGCATGGCGGCGGGCGAGTTCAACAAGGTGACCGTCGGCGCGAACGACACCATCATCATCTCCGCAAGCCCCATCCCCGGCAACGAGCGCATGATCTACCGCGTCATCAACAACCTCTTCAAGTTGGGCGCGGACGTCGTGTACGAGAGCCTCGAAAAGATCCACGTCTCGGGACACGCCTGCCAGGAGGAGCACAAAATTCTGCACTCGCTCTTGAAGCCAAAGTTCTTCATTCCCGTGCACGGCGAGTACAGGCACTTGAAGCGGCACGTTCTTTTGGCGCAGGAGATGGGCATGAAGCCCGCGCAGACGCTCATTCCCGAGATCGGCTCGTGCGTGGAAGTGACCGACGACAGCCTCCGCATGGGGGAGAGCATTCCCGCGGGGGCGCGGCTCATCGACGGCACGGGCACCGAGGACCTTGCGACCGACGAGGTAATAAAAGACCGCATCCGTATGTCGGGCGAGGGGCTGTTCATCATCGGCGTCGCCCTCTCGGACGGCGTGGAGGTGGGAGAGCCCGTCATCGAGAGCAGGGGATTTGTGTGCGCAGAGCCCTCCTTCGAGCGGGATCTGAAGAACGCCGTCGAAAAGGCCGTCGAGACGACGGGCAGAAACGGCGGGACGGAGGAGTATGCCGCAAACATCAGGAAGGCGGTGAAGACCTACATTTTCAAGCGGACGAAACAGTCGCCCATGATCGTGCCGATCGTGCAGGAACTGTGATTTGTTCTGCGGGGAGGGGAAGCAATGAAGCGCAATCTTACAGTGGTGTGTATCCTCACGGGGCTGTGCGTCGCCGCATTTGCCGCGACGACCGTCGTCGGATTCGTGTTCGACGTGCTGCCCGTGGGCATCGTGGGCGCCATGATGCTGCTCGTATCGCTGTGGGTGTTTGCGGGGAGCATCTACCGCGAACGCGTGTACGATGCCTTCGACGCCCGCTACCGCGCGGGGGACTACGTGGCGGCGCGCGCCATTTTGGATAGGGCGGAGCGCAACCACTTCCTCTATCCCATCGCGCGCATTATCGTGCTCCAAATGTATGTGAAGGTCGCGCTGGCGCAGGACGACACGGCGACGGCGGAGCGGTATGTTTCGCGCCTCCGCCACAACGGCGGCGACGGCTGGAAGTACCGCACGGCGTACTTCATCGTGCTTCTGAACCTCGATTGGGGCGACGTGCCCGCGGCGACCGCGGAGTATGAGGCCTTCCGCAGCGCCTGCGCAAATTCGGAAATTTACAGGACGCGCATCGAGACGCTCGACGCCATTTTCGCCAACATCCGCGGCGAGGCGCGCCCTTTGCCCGAGGAGGCGAAGCAGTCGAGATACCCCATTCTGCACCGCGTCGTGCAGAAATATTGCTGATATGGAGGGCGCTTGGGAGCGGCTTGCGGCGCTCCGCAGGAAGGCAAGGGAGGGGCGCGACCCCACCTGCGCGGACGAGACGCTCGCCTATATGCTGCGGGCGGCGCGGGAGATGAACTGCGCGAAGGTTTTGGAGATCGGCGCGGGCGAAGGGCTCACGTCGGTCGCCTTTTTATTGAACGGGGCGGAGCGCGCTGTCGCCATCGAAAACGACCCCGAACGGGCGCAGCGGGCGCGGGAGAACTTCAAACTATTTGGCGTTGAAGGCCGCGCGGAACTTGTTGAGGGGGACGCGGGGGAAGTGCTCATGCGGCTTGCGGGGGAGTTCGACCTCATCTTTTTGGACGGGGCAAAAGTGCAATATATTGCCTATTTCCCGCACTGCAAGCGGCTTTTACGGCGGGGCGGGGTGCTCTTTTCCGACGACGTGCTCCTCTACGGCTGGGTGCGCGGCGAGCCGCCCAAAAAGCGCAGAATGCTCGTGGCACATATCCGCGAATATCTCGATTTGTTGCAGTCCGACCCCGACTTTCAGACGGAAATTTTATCGCTCGGCGAGGGGCTCGCCGTGAGCAGAAAACTGTGAGGAAGGTATGAAAAAGCCCGAACTTCTCGCCCCTGCGGGCAACTTTGCAAAACTCAAACTTGCCTTTTACTACGGCGCGGACGCGGTGTATGCGGGCGGGCGCGCCTTTTCGCTGCGCACCTTTGCCGACAATTTTACCGAGGAGGAACTCGCGGAGGGCATCGCCTATGCCCACGCGCGCGGCAGGAGGGTGTACGTTGCCGCCAACATCTTTGCGCGCAATTTCGACCTTCGGGGCATGGAGACGCTCTTCCGCCACCTTGAAGAGATGAAAGCGGACGCGGTGCTCATCTCCGACCCCGGGGCGTTTGCCCTGTGCCGTAAAGTTGCTCCCGACCTGCCCGTGCATATATCCACGCAGGCGAATACTTGCAATGCGCTCGCCGCGAAATTTTGGGAGGAACAGGGGGCAAGGCGCATCGTGCTCGCGCGGGAACTTTCCGTAAAGGAGATCGCGGAAATTCACAGCGTTTGCCCGAATTTGGAGATCGAAGCCTTTGTACACGGCGCGATGTGCATCTCGTACAGCGGAAGGTGCTACCTTTCGGACTACATGGACGGGCGCCCCGCTAACCGCGGCGAATGCGCGCAAGTATGCAGGCGGAAGTTCCGTATCCAGACGCAGGAGGGAGGCTCGCAGGACTTCTATGACGTAGAAGAGGACGGCCGCGGGGCGTACGTTTTGAGCAGCAAAGACCTCAACATGAGCGCATATTTGGAGGAACTCGAAAAGGCGGGGGTCGTCTCCTTCAAGATCGAGGGGCGCATGAAGGGCGAATTTTACCTTGCGACCGTTGTCAATGCGTACAGGCGGCTTTTGGACGGCGGGGACAGGGAAATTTTGGGGCGCGAACTGCTCGCCTGCGCGCACCGTGAATACACGACGGCGTACGAACTTCCCCATGCGCAGGCGCCCGAGGGGACGCAGACGCAGGGCGAGTACGACTTTGTGGGCATCGTGCGCGGGTACGACGCGGGGCGCGTCTTTGTGGAGATGCGCGGCAGGTTTTTTGAGGGCGAGCGGCTGGAAATTCTGACCCCCTCTGCCCATTTTTTGCAGAACGTGACGGTGAAAGGTCTCGCGAGCACGGACGGCGTGAGGTGCGACGACGCCAAACTCGTGCAGGCGGTGTACTCGTTCGAATGCCCGCTTGCGCTTTGCGAGGGGGACATTCTTCGCAGGAAGCGGGCGAATTGAATTGCAAGATAGGGGGCGCGCCGCGGCATAGCCGCGGCGCGCCCCTTCATATAATGCGGTATGAAAGTGCGGAGACGTTTGAGCCCGTGGCAGTTTCTCGCCGTCCTCGGGCTGTTCGCCGCCACGATCCTTCTCTTTCTTGCCGCCGTTTCGTGCGTGAGGCGCGACGAGCAGGAGGTGGATCTCGGGGCGAAATACTATTTTCTCGTGGAAAACTGCGAGGATTCGACTGCCGCCGCGGTCGCGGGTACGGTGTACGGCAGGGGCGGCGCGGGCGTGACGCTGGGCGGCGGGGCGGTCGTCGTCGCGTGTTACTACACCGCGCAGGACGCCGAACGGGTGCGATCTAATATGCGGGAGAAGGGCACGGAGACGCGCATCGAGGAGGTCTCCGCGGAAAAATTCGTGTTGAAGGGCGGGGACGCAGCATATTGCGGGCGCGTGGAGGCGAACGCCGCGACGGTGGAGACGTGCGCGCGGCTTCTCTATAACACCGCAAACGGGCTGGAACGCGCCGAACTGGGGCAGGCGGAGGCGCGGGCGGCGGCGCACGGGGCGGCAAGTTCGCTTGCGGGGCTCGCGGATGGGAACGCGGGCGCCTTCTTCGACCGCTGGAACGCCGAACTTCTGGCGGCGGCGAGAAGTTGCAAAGAGGCGGAGAGCGGGCTCGTGTTCGCCAAGGATCTGCGGCGCATCCAAGCGCAACTTCTGTGTGCGCTCGTCGGGCTCGGCGCTTATTTTTCGTGAAAAATTGCGCGATACTGCTACCGTGAAGTGCGCGTTTTTGTACAATCCGAAGAGCGGAAAGGGGAAGATCGGGCGGAAAATCGAGGGCATCGGGCGGCGTTTACGGGAGATATTCGGCGAGGTAACGATCGAGGCTCCCAAAAGCGCGGAGGAGATGACGGCGCGGGCGAGTTTTTGGGCGCGGCGGGCGGAGGCGCTCGTGTTCGCGGGCGGGGACGGAACCTTTCACGCCGTCCTGCGGGGCGTCGTCGGGACGGGCGTCGCGCTTGGGTACATCCCCGCGGGGACTTGCAACGACGCGGCGGGCAATTTGGGCATTCCGAAGAATGTGCGCGGTGCGTTGAACGTCATCGCACGGGGCAGGACGGCGCGCATCGACTGTATGCGCTTGAACGGGGAGGATTACGCCCTCTCCATCGCCGCGGCGGGATCGCTTACGCGCGTGACCTACGAGACGGCGCAGAGCAAAAAGAAGCGGCTGGGGTGGCTCGCGTACGCCCTCGGGGCGTGGCGGCGGCTTTGGCGCGCGGAGGGGTTCTACGCCGAGGCGGCGGGCGGCGGGGCGCGCATCGAGGGAAATTTTGCGCTGGCGTTTGTGCTCAACGGGAAGAAGTTGGCGCGGTTTTCCGCGGGGCGCGGCGCGAGTATGCGGGACGGCGTGTGCGAGGCGGCGTTCATCCGGCGCGAGGGGGCGTCCCTGCGGGAAAAGTGGGGCACGGCGGTTGCCCTCGGGCGGGTGCTCCTCTTCGGCATGAAACGGGGCGGAAGGCGCGTCGCCACATTGCGCGGGGCGCGGATGACGGTGCGCACGGCGGAGGGCGTCGTGTGGGATTTCGACGGCGAACGGGGCACGGGCGGCGACCTCGACGTGGAGGTTGTGCGCGGCGCGGTGAAGGTATTCTGCCCGCGGTAGATTTTCAAAAGAAAAGGGCGCCCGTGGGGGCGCCCCGTATGTTACGAATGAAGAGGGCGCCCGTCGGGGCGCCCCGTATGTTACGTTGGAATTTTGGGGATATTCAGGCGGGTCAGGACGTCGTCGAAGGCGGCGCGGAGTTCCGGGGAAACCTGCTCCGCAGAGGTGAGTTTCAGAATTTTTTCGTGGTTGACTTTTTTCTTCCCGTTTTGGGATGACAGCAGGGAGGGATCGTTTTGGAAGTAGTCCTCGAGGCAGCCGTTCCCGCTCTTCAAGCCGATAAAGACAAAATACTCGGGATGGGCTTGGACGAGTTGCATCGAGTGGGGGTAAGTCGGCCGTATTTTCTGAAAACCTTGCGGCTTATGCAGATTGTCCGAATCGAGCATGGCGCGGAAGGGATAGCCGATCTTGATGAACGTCGCCGAGAGGAGCAGGATGGCGTCGCCGTCGCAGGGCTGGATGTAGTAGTCGCTCAGATCGTAACCGAGCAGCTCCGCAAACTTTTCCACACACACCTTGTCCGCCAAGCCCTCCACGAGCAGGAGATGTTTGTTGAGAGAAAAGAGCAGGCAGTAGGCTTCGTTCAGCCCGAGGTGTTCCACGAGCACGTCTTTCAGGGCCTCCGCGCCGCGAACGGGGGAGACGGCAGTCCCCGTCTCCGTCATGGTCACGTTGTAGATGCACGTCCAATCGTCGGGCAGCATGAAGGGGCTGTGCGTCGTGTAGAATACGTGAATGCCCCGCTTGGAGAGCGCGATGAGATCGTTCCGTATCACCATCTGCGCCTCCGGGTGGAGAAAACTTGCGGGTTCGTCGATGAGAAGCACGTCGCCCTTCTTGGCGAGGGAGGCGATGAGGCGATAGGAGAGGTACCAACGGCGGCCGAGGCTCGTTTCGTCGAACGGCACTTCGGAGCCGTCGCGCTCGGAGATGTACAACTGCGCCCCGTCGTTTCCCGCCCGCACGACGAATGCCTTGATGTCTTCAAACTTGGGGCGGAGGGGCTGCAAGAACTTTTCGTTCAGGAGTTTGCAGAGCGCTTCGAGGCGCTCGGGCGAGATGGATTTGGGCTGCAAAAGCGATTCTCCATCCCCGTAGAGCGCTTTTGCGGTCAAAAAATTGTCCATCGCCTTGAAAAACGGGTTGTCGGTGTACAGGGCGTCGAAGCGCGGAGACGAACGACCGTATGCGCGGGGGATCTGCTCGTTGTCGAGATAGTAGCAGGTGAATTGCGTTGCGCGCCCGATCGAGGCGAGAAGATCCGTCCGCTTTCTCTCCTGCGCGGTATCTCTGTTTTCGCGCTCATTGTACAACCTCCTGCGGAAGGCATCGAGTTCCGTAGCGCAAGCATGATATACCGCCCGTGCCTTTTCGTAGCGGGAGTAACTTTTCTTTATCTTTTCGTTGACGGCCTTACGAGCCCGTAAGATGTCGTCTGCGAGGGCGGCGAGCGCATCGTCTCCGACGTGAAGTTTCTCCTTTACGCGGGCAGGGGCGGAGAGGCTGAACGTCGTATGGAAGAGCAAAAGGTCACAGGGCGGAAACAGGGAAGGCGGGGAGGGCAGGGGAGGAATGAAGCCCTCGGACACGTCAAAGGAAAGTTCGTCGGAGGGGAAGTTTTCGTCCAAGTAGGCTTCCAACGCCTCGGTGTACTTGTCGATTTGAGCGTGGAGCGTATTTAAGTCTTGAGAGGCGCGTTGAAATACGGTTTCCGCTTGCTTTTCGTCGAGAAAAACAAAATTGCCGACGCCCTCTTCCTCCTCTACGGCGGCCTCATAGGCGGCGTAAAAATCGGCGGCACTTTCCTTGAACCGCGCGGCGAGTTGCTTTAAGCGGGCGCGGAGCGCTTGGACGTTGCGCGTAATGGCGGGGCACTTTGCCAATTTGAGCCCATGAAATCCCAAGCCGTCGAACCGAACGGAGACGCTTTTGCTATCCTCATCGTACTCGGACTCCCCGATGGCGGGGAAGTACTTGCCCATTTCGTTTGCATTCAGCACCAATCGGTAGCTTCCCCGGATCGCCTCGCGGGAAACGTAACGATCGTCGCGCCTGGAGAGCGCATAGAGGAGGGCGCGCAGAACGTTGGTCTTGCCGCTGCCGTTCTTCCCGATGAATACGGAGAGGCCGTTCCACGGAAACGTGAAAGGGGTCTTGATGGATCTATACTTTTCGATGGTGATTTGTTTGAGTTGCATGGTGTTTCCCCAAAGGCAGCGTAATATTTCAACGTCAGTTTAGCATTTCTCCGCCGATTTGTCAACATTTGACGGCGTTCGGCACTTTTGGTGCGGCGGCGGGATTTCGGCTGATGCTTGCGCCGCGGCTGCGGATTTTTGTTTGTTGCATCCGGGCGGCGGGGCGGGTGCACTCAGGTTGCGACTTGGCGGCATTTTGCCCGCGTTTCGGGCGCGGTTCGGTCATGTTCCGCCTATGTTCCGCCCGCACAAATTTCGGAAAAAGAAAAATTTATTTTGCGCGCAAAATCGCTTGCATTTTGGCGACGATTTTTTTATAATGATAGAGCGCATCGGAAATGCGCGGATAGGTATGCTACTGTGGCTCAGTCGGTAGAGCAGCTGATTCGTAATCAGCAGGTCGCCGGTTCAAGTCCGGCCAGTAGCTCCAAAAACGACCGTGAGGCTTTCGTCTCACGGTCGTTTTTGCGTTACGGTTTTGTGAAGTGTAGGTTTTCCGATTTATTTATTATCGTTCTTTTTGAGGCGCACGAATTTCTCGTTGAGGCGGGTGAACATATCCATGAGTTCGGGGTCGTAATTCATCACAAATTCCTTGACATGGGCGGGAAGGTTTTCGATTTTCGCGGAAAGTTCCCTGTTTCTTTCATACTGCGCGATGTCATGGTAAAAGAACTCTTCGGGGGTGGAGCGACACGCTTCGATGATTTTGAGCAGGACTTCGAGGCTCGGTAAAAAATCCTTCTTGCTCTCCAAGCGGTTGATGTAATTGGGATTCATCCCTACGGCATACGAGAGCGCTTTTTGCGTGAGTTTTGCCCGTACCCGAATATAGCCGATCCTTGCGATGATGTCTGCTTTCTCCATAAAAATCCCCCTGCGGTTCTTCTTTTCCTCATTATAAATCCCGACTGCACACAGGGAGGGAAGTTAAACTTGGCATAATCTTATTGTATATTGATTTTTTTGATGAACAATAAACATTTAGCATGGTTTTTTATTGACAAAACATCATTGCATGGCTATAATAAAATTAGTTTGTTTCACTGAAGGAGGAGAAAAAATGAACTTTTTGGAAAAGACGCTTGCCATGTTCAAAGTCAAGGGCGTAGAGCGGAAGGGGGAAATTTCCGTCCGTATGCATTCCTGCGATAAGGTCATCAAAAAAGCCATTCTATCGAAGAAATTCGAGCAAACCATCCCGGCGCTCACCCCGAGCAGCGCCGACGCCGCCTACACCTTTATGAAGGATCATGACGGGACGAAAGAACTCTTTGTTCTGACGCAAAAGGACGGGGAAACGGGGGGCACTGTCCGCGAGGCGGTCTTAGTCGCAAAGGGCAATCCCGAAGTTGAGGCGTATGCGGAGGCAAAGAAGAGCGGGACGGAGCAGGCCGCGCTCAGAAAGCGCTTTTTGCTGGCGGCGGCGAGCATTGTGTGCGAGATCGGGAAGATCAAGGATCCCATCCTCGGCTATACCCTCGATGGGGAACTTGCGGAAAAATTTGCCCGTTCCCTCGATGACGGGAAAGTGCTCGACATCCATTCCGGCGACGATGTGCTGAGCGAGGCATGGAACGTTACCGACGTCAAGGAAAAATTACAACTTTTGAGAGACATCCTCGGGAAGGATAAGGCGCTCGTGCCCGATGAAGTTCTCTACAAACTTTCTTCCCTTATCGCCCCGCCCTTCGAGAGGATAGGGTGGCGCATGGTCAAGCATCAAGTTGAACTTAAACGCCCTCTCGATTATACTGTATACAAGGCGGTCACGGGCAGCGAAGTCTACACGGCCTGCCTCGGGGGCGGCACACAGTTGGACGGGTTGGATCTCTCGGAAAAGACGCAGATCGGCATCATCGTGTATGCCATCCAAAACAATAGGAATGTGAGAAAATTGAAGGACGGCGAGGTGTGGAAGTCCGCCGACGAAATGAAGGCGGTTTGCAATCAATGGAGGGATCACCCCGAAATACCCGACCACGAAGAGGACGGGCTCTACTATGGCGAAGCATACAGGCGGGAACAGGAGAAGAAAGAGCGGGAGAAGGAAGTAAACAGTGTGGCGAACGCCGTCTATGACGCGCAGATCGCGGGGCTTCGCTCCCAACTCGAGACGGCCGAACTTAACTATCGGAACCAACGCATTACGCCATTGGAGTTGGGGCAGATCCGCGAGTCCATCAAGCGTCAGATCGAGGATCTGGAACGGAAGAAGAGATAATTTTTAAGAAAATCGATACTGCGGAGGGGCGGCGGTCTCTTCGCGGTTTTATTTTTGGCCGCTTCGGGCGGGGCGCTTGCATCTTTTGCGGCGGTGTGGTACAATGGGCGCGGTGAAAGGTATGGAGAAAAAATTTGCGGAAGTGGTAGCGGCGCTCATTTGGCGGGGCGAGAGGTTTTTGATCTGCCAAAGGCCGAAAAATAAGGCGCGGGCGCTCCTGTGGGAGTTCGTCGGCGGCAAGGTGGAGGCGGGCGAGACAAAAGAGGCGGCGCTCGTCCGCGAGTGCCGCGAGGAATTGGATATTACGGTCAAAGTGGGCGACGTCTTTGCCGAAGTCACCCACGAATATCCCGATCTTACGGTGCACCTCACGCTCTTTTCCTGCACCGTGGCGGCGGGGGAGCCCAAGCGCTTGGAACACGCCGATATGAAATGGATCTTGCCCGCCGAGATCCCGTCCTATGAATTTTGCCCCGCCGATGAGGTCATTTTGCAGAAGCTGATGGGGCGTTAGCGACAATTTTATAGAGAAAAAGCCTGCGCGGGTGCGCGGGCTTTCCTCATATTACAAAATATTACAAATACCGTTCGAGTTCTTTGAGCTGCCTATCCTGCAATTCGATGAGGCGGCGGGTGATGTCCTTTGCCCGCTCATCGGCGGCGGCGTAGTCGTTCAGGTACTTGTTGAGCGACTTGATGCCCATGTTACAGCCGTCGGTGAGAAGATTGGCGATCTCCTCGTCCGTCTCCTTCACTGCCATCATGACGTTGGTCTTGAGCCACGCCATGCCCTTGGCGACGGGATTGGGATCCTTGCCCTCGTCGTGATACCTGTGCAAGATGCCCTGTATTTCGTTTTGCAGTTCGGCGTACTCCCGCTGGTAGTCGTCGAGCATGGTGCGAAAATCCGCCTTCTGTGCGTGATCCTTCACCTCGTCGATGGCGGAGATGCCCATTTGGATGCCCGCGTCGCATTCGCGTAAGAGTTCTATCGTATCGTGTTCTATCATGTTTCCCTCCGCGGACAGTATGTGCGGCGGGGGGAATTTTAACCGCGCTTGTTGCTTCATTTCATTTGAAAAAAATTTTTATCAAAATTTTGTTTTTCACAGAACAAAATGCGAAAAATAAACAGAAATCGGGCTGAAAGGGGGCTTGTTGTAGTACACATTGTGAATTTTTACAAAAAAATGTAAAAATTCAGCATTTTTCTTTTCACATTTTCCATTGACAAAAGCCGCGCGATGCGCTATAATGGGGAAGCACACAGGAAAAGAAGGGGGAAATTATGGACATCAGAGAAATTGTGAAACGGTGCGATCACACGCAACTTGCCGTCACGGCGACTTTTGAGGACATCAAGGCGCTCATCGACGACGGCATAAAATACGGCACGGCCTCCGTGTGCATTCCGCCCTGCTATGTGGCGGACGCCAAGAAGTACGCGGGGGACAAACTCGCCATCTGCACCGTCATCGGCTTCCCCAACGGATACAACACCAAAGAGGTGAAGGTGTTCGAGACGGCGCAGGCCGTAAAGGAGGGCGCGGATGAGATCGACATGGTCATCAACATCGGCGACCTCAAAGCGGGGCGCTACGAGAAGATCCTCGACGAGATCAAGGCCATCAAGGCGGCCTGCGGCGGGCACATCCTCAAAGTCATCATCGAGACCTGCCTCCTCACCGAGGAGGAGAAGATCAAGATGTGCGAACTCGTGACGGAGGCAAAGGCGGACTATATCAAGACCTCGACGGGATTTTCCAAGGCGGGCGCGACCCGCGAGGACGTTGCCCTCTTCAAAAAGTACGTCGGGAAAGACGTGAAGATCAAGGCAGCGGGGGGCATTGCCTCCATTCAGGACGCGGAGGACTTCGTCGCCCTCGGCGCGAGCAGGCTGGGCACTTCCCGCATCGTGAAGATCGTAAAAGAGGAGGGGCTTTTGTAATGGAAAAGCACCCCAACATTCCCACCCCCCACATCAGCGCCAAGTACGGCGACTTCGCCCCGACCGTTTTGATGCCGGGTGACCCGTTGCGTTCCAAATTCATTGCGGAGAACTTCCTCGAAAACCCCGTCCTCGTCAACAATGTGCGCGGGGTGAACGGCTTTACGGGCACCTACAAGGGGAAAAGGGTCTCCGTGATGGCCTCGGGCATGGGGCAACCCGCCATCGGCATCTATTCCTACGAACTTTTCAACTTCTACGGCGTGGAGAACATCATCCGCATCGGCTCGTGCGGCAGTTTCGATGAGGATCTGCACGTGCACGACATCATCTTGGCGCAGGGCGCCTGCACCAACGGCAATTACGCCAAGCAGTACAATTTGCCGGGGGACTTTGCTCCCATCGCCGACTTCGGGCTTTTGCGCCGTGCCGCCGACCTCTGCGAAGAGGCGGGCGTTCACTATAAGGTGGGGAACATCTTCTCCTCGGATATGTTCTACGACGACGCTCAAAGCGGGATGCAATGGGCGAAGATGGGGGTTCTCGGCGTGGAGATGGAGAGCGCGGCGCTCTACTGCAATGCGGCGCGCGCGGGCAAGAAGGCTCTCTGCATCTGCACCGTGAGCGACAGTTTCCTTCACCCCGAGGAGAATACCACCGCCGAGGAGCGGCAAAATAGCTTTACGGCGATGATGAAGATCGCGCTTGAACTTGCGTAAAATTGCGACATGGGGTGCGAAAAACGCACCGCGAGGCAAGAATGGCAAAGAGATTTTTTCTGATCGTACTCGATAGTTTCGGCGTGGGGGAACTCCCCGACGCCTATAAGTGGCACGACGAGGGGAGCGATACCCTCGGCGCCATCCGCAATCATCAAAATTTCAACTGCCCCAACTTGAAGGCGCTCGGGCTCTTCAATATCGACGGCGTGGGCGGCGGCGTTTCTTCGCCCAAGGCGAGTTACTGCAAGATGTCGGAAACTTCCGCCGGCAAGGATACGACCATCGGGCACTGGGAGATCGCGGGCATCATCTCGCCCGACCCGCTCCCGACGTACCCCGACGGCTTCCCGCCCGAAGTCATCGAGGAGTTCGAGCAAAAGACGGGGCGGAAAGTCATCTGCAACAAGCCCTATTCGGGCACCGAAGTTATAAAGGACTACGGGCGGGAGCATATGGAGACGGGCGCGCTCATCGTGTATACCTCGGCGGACAGCGTGTTCCAGATCGCGGCGCACGAGGACGTGGTGCCCGTGCCCGAACTCTATAAATATTGTGAGATCGCGCGCGCGATGCTCCATGGCAAGCACGGCGTGGGGCGGGTCATCGCCCGTCCGTTCACGGGGGAATATCCCTTCACGCGCACGGCGAACCGTCACGACTTCTCCCTCGTCCCGCCCGCCGATACCATGCTGAATTTGCTGCAAAAGGCGGGATATGCAACCATTTCCGTGGGCAAAATTTACGATATTTTCGCGGGGAGTGGCGTTTCGGAGAGCAATCGCACGACGTCCAACACGCACGGGATGCAGGTGACCAAGGAAATTCAGGGGCGCGACTTCGAGGGGCTGTGCTTTGTCAACCTCGTCGATTTCGACATGAAGTACGGCCACAGGAACGACGTTGCGGGGTATGCCGCCGCGGCGACGGAGTTCGACGAATTTTTGAGCAAATTCCTCCCCGATATGCGGGAGGACGACGTGCTCCTCATCACCGCCGACCACGGGTGCGACCCCTCGACGCCCTCCACCGACCACTCGCGCGAATACACGCCCATGCTCATCTATGGGGCGGGCATAAGGGGCGGCGTGAATTTGGGCATCCGCCCGACGTTTGCCGATATTTCCGCCACCGTTTTGGACTTTTTCGGCGTCGGTAAGGAGAAAACGAGCGGCGAGAGCTTCTTGAAGGAAGTGCAGAAATGACGGAAAAAGAACTGATGCAGGCGGCGCAGAATGCGCGCTTCTATTCCTATTGTCCCTACTCGGATTTTCGCGTGGGGGCGGCGCTCCTCACAAGGAGCGGAAAACTCTACACGGGTTGCAATGTGGAGAACGCGGGCTATTCCGCCACCAATTGCGCCGAACGCACGGCGATTTTCAAGGCCGTGAGCGAGGGTGAACGCGAATTTGAGGCGATCGCCATCGTCGGCGGGCGGACGGGGGAGACCTCGCCGTTCACCGCACCCTGCGGGGTATGCAGGCAGGTCATCGCCGAATTTTGCCCCGCGGATTTCAAAATTTTACTCGGTACGCCCGAAAAATTCAGGGCGTTTACGCTCAACGAACTGCTGCCATATTCGTTTACGTCGGAAAACCTGTAAAGACGCATGAAAAAATTTTTGAATAGAATTGCATTGCTTGCCTCCGCCGCGCTCATCCTCTGCACGGCGCTCGTGGGTTGCGCCCGCAAGGGCACGGAGCCGACTCCCGATGGGTATACGCCCCGCCACACCGACGACGATTTCGACGGTCTCTGCGACGATTGCGGCATCAAAGTTGACGCGGAACTCACCTTCCTCGCCGTCAACGACCTGCACGGGAAGTTCATGGACGGCGGCAACCAGCCCGGCGTGGACGAGTTCACGACCTATCTTAAAGATTTATATGCCGACACGGCGCGGGAAGAGATCCTGCTCTCCTCGGGCGATATGTGGCAGGGGACGGTGGAGTCCTCCTCCACCAAGGGCGCGCTCATGACGGAGTGGATGAACGAGGCGGGGTTCGTCTCCATGACCCTCGGCAACCACGAGTTCGATTGGGGGCCCGATGTCTTGACGCCCAACAGCGAACTTGCGAAGTTCCCCATTCTCGGCATCAATGTGACATATAACGGCAAGATGCCCGGCTACTGCAAGCCCTCCGTCGTCGTCGAGAAGGCGGGCGCGAAGATCGGCATCATCGGCGCCATCGGCGACTGCCTCTCCTCCATCTCGGGGGAATTCCAGAGCGGGCTGAAATTTGCGACGGGGAGCGCCCTCACGGCGCTCGTCAAGGCCGAGGCGACGCGCCTGCGGGAAGAGGAGGGGTGCGATTTTATCGTCTACTCCCTGCACGACGGCGGCAGCGGCACGAAGTTTTCAAGTTCGAGCGGCGCCTCGGTAAAATCGAGCGATATGGCGTGGTACGACGGTTCGCTCTCCGACGGCTATGTCGATCTCGTGTTCGAGGCGCATACGCATAAACAATATGTCGTGAAGGACGAATACGGCGTCTATCACCTACAAGGCGGCGGCGAGAACAAGGGCGTCTCCTCTGTGGACGTCCGCATCGACCTCACGACGGGCAAGAGCACCGTCTCCTCCCCGCGGGTACTGGGTACTTCCACCTACGCCAAGAGCAGCCTTGCGGACGACCCCTCCGTAAATACGCTCTTTACAAAATATTTCCCCGATAGTGACCCTTACGAGACGATCCTCGGCAACAACATTGAAAGGCGTTACGATTCGGACATTGAGGACACGGTCGCAAAACTCTATCTCGAGAAGGGGACGGAAGTTTGGGGCTCGCAGTACGACATCGTTTTGGGCGGCGGCTTCTTAAAGACGAGAAGCCCCTATGACCTCAACGCGGGGCAGTTGACCTATGCCGACGTGTTCTCCGTTCTTCCCTTCGACAATGCGATCGTCCTCGGGAGCATCAAGGGTTCCGACCTCAAGAGGCGCTTCCTCGAAAGCACGAATGACGACTATCACATCTTCACAAAGAGCGGCTTCTCGGCGGACAGTATCAATTCCACGAAGACCTATTATATTGTAACGGATACCTATACTGCCTACTATTCCTCCAACCGCATCACCGAAGTCAAGCGGCTCGACAATAAGACGTACGCGCGCGACCTGCTCGCCACGTTCATCTCCGAGGGCGGCTGGGCGCTGTAAAGGGGGCTTTCCTATGAGAATGTACGACATCATCAAAAAGAAGCGCGACGGGGGAGAACTCTCCACCGAGGAGATAAACTTTTTCATCCGCGGCGTGACGGACGGGAGCATCCCCGATTACCAAATTTCCGCGCTCCTCATGGCCATCTATTTTCGGGACATGACCGTGCGCGAGACGTGCGACCTCACATTCGCCGTACGCGATTCGGGGGAGAGATTGGACTTTTCCGCCATCGGCGGCATCCGCGTGGATAAGCACTCCACGGGCGGTGTGGGGGATAAGACGAGCCTCGTCGTTGCGCCCATCGTGGCGTCGTACGGGGTGAAGGTCGCCAAGATGAGCGGCCGCGGCCTCGGGCACACGGGCGGCACCGTGGATAAACTCGAAGCCATCGACGGCTTCCGCACGACGCTCTCCGAGGAGGAATTCATCGCGCAGGTCAAAAAGATCGGGCTCTCCATCGTGGGGCAGTCGAGGCAGTTCGCCCCCGCCGATAAAAAACTCTACGCCCTCCGCGACGTGACGGCGACGGTAGACAGTATGCCGCTCATCGCCGCGAGCATCATGGGCAAGAAACTCGCCGCCGACGACGATTGCATCGTTCTCGACGTCAAGACGGGGAGCGGGTCGTTCATGAAGAGCGTGGAAAAAAGCCGCGAACTTGCCCGCCTCATGGTGGATATCGGCAAGAACGCGGGCAAAAAGATGGTCGCGCTCATCACCAATATGGATAGACCCCTCGGCTATGCCATCGGCAATTCCCTCGAAGTCATCGAGGCGGTGGAGACCCTCCAAGGCCGCGGCCCCGCCGATTTTACCGAAGTTTGCATGACGCTCGCGGGCTATATGCTCTCGCTTGCGGGCAAGGGCACACCCGAAGTGTGCAAGGCGCTCGCACGGCGGGCGATCGCGGACGGGAGCGCACTCAAAAAACTCGCGGAGACCGTCGCGGCGCAGGGCGGAAACGCCGAACTCATTTACGACCCCGCAAAGTTCAAGAAGGCGAAATATTCCCGCGCGGTGTTGAGCAGGAGCGGCGGCTACATTCAGAGCGTCGATACCGAGGCGTACGGGCTTGCGAGCCTCGCGCTCGGCGCAGGGCGCAACACCGCCGAGGATGCGATCGACTATTCGGCGGGCATTATCTTAAAGAAAAAGACGGGCGATCCCGTTCTGAAGGGCGAGGAGATCGCCACGCTGTACACGGACGACGAAAAAACGTTTGCGGCCGCCGAAGAAAAATTGCTCGAAGCGACCGTCATGGGACGGGAAAAACCGCAGAGCGAACCGCTCATATACGATATTGTGGAATAACAAAGGAAGTTATGGCGAAGTTATACTTTAAGTTCGGCGCGATGGGGTGCTCCAAGACTGCTCAGGCGCTCATCACCAAGTTCAACTACGAAGAGCGCAACATGAAGGTGCTGCTTCTGAAGCCCGCCATCGATACGCGCGACGGAGCGACCGTCGTCAAATCCCGCATCGGGCTTCAGCAGGACGCCATCGCGGTGGGGCAGGACGAAGACCTGCACACGCTCTACCTTGAAAAATATTCCGATTGCGACGTCATCATCGTGGACGAATGCCAATTCCTCGCCCCCGAACAGGTGGACGAACTCGCCGACATCGTCATCGAACAGAATATCCCCGTGCTGTGCTTCGGGCTTGCGACCGACTTCACGACCCACCTCTTCCCGGGGAGCAAGCGGCTGTTTGAGATAGCCGAGTCCATCTCCGAGATCAAGTCGGTGTGCACCTGCGGGGCGAAGGCGACGGTCAACGCCCGCCTCGACGACGCGGGGCATATCGTGACGGAGGGCTCGCAAATTCTCGTCGGCGGAAACGACAGGTACGTTGCGATGTGCAGAAAATGTTGGCTGAAACGCAAGGCGGAGCAGTCGTAAGTACGGGAGAAAAGGGCAGTGCGGAAGCGCTTTCAGACAATTTTATCATGGTTGCTCGGCGCGATGCTCCTTTTCGGCGTCTGCACGTTTGCGGGATGCAACAAGGGGGAGACGCCCGCGGTGGAACCCTCCTCGGAGACCCCTTCGGACGATAAAAAGCCCGCGCTTCCCTCCGATGCGGAAAAATACTATTCGTCCCTCACCGCGACGTCGGGCAACGCGCTCCTCGGGGCGCTTCACGACCTCATCACCACGACGCACACCCATTACAGCAGTTACAGCGAATGTAGGGACAAGGCGCCGATCACCGACTACGCGCAGGGCGGAAAGAGCATCGTCGAGTTCTACACGCACGAGACGATCGTCGAATATACCCAGACGGGAAGCGATGCGGGCAGATGGAACCGCGAGCACGTTTGGCCCAAGGCGCTTTCGGGCGGGCTTTGGGGAACGGACGGCGGCGGCGCGGATATGCACCATATCCGCCCCTCCGAAGTGAAGATGAACAGCGTCCGCGCCGACAGCAAATACGGCGAGGTCACGGGTGGCAGTCCCATCTATTCCAAGACGACAAGCGGCGCCAATTCCAAGATCGGCGGCTACCAAAAGGGCGGCGTGTTCGAGCCCCTCGACGAAGTGAAGGGGGACGTCGCGCGCATCGTGTTCTACGTCTATACCCATTATAATACGTACGCCAACGTGCACGGCACGACGAACGGCGCTACCAACGGGCAGACGGAGAGTTATTTCGGCACCCTGCACTTTACCGACGTCATATCGGCCTCTTCGGAGGCGGCGGCGATCGAACTGCTCCTCCAATGGAATTCGGACGACCCCGTAGACAGCATCGAGACAAAGCGTAACGCGGAAGTGTACAAGATCCAGCGCAACCGCAATCCGTTCATCGACCACCCCGAATACGCCAACGCCATTTGGGGGGACGGCGGGGCAGCATAGCCCGCGCGAAGGGGCGGCTTTCCGCAAAACATAAGAAAGTATGCAAAGAGGACTCCGAAAAATTTTATCCGTACTCTGCGCGGCGTTGCTCCTTCTCGGCATCGCCGTCGGGGGAGGCGTGTCCGCGAAAAAGGTCTCCGCGGACGCAGTATCGGAGTACTATGCGGGCATCACGGCAACGGGCGGGGAGGCGCTCCTCGGCCAGCTCCACGACCTCATCACCTCGACGCATACCGAGTATACGTCTTACAGCGATTGCAGGGACTACGGCCCGACCACCGACCCCGCCTTGAACGGAGGGAGCGGCATCGTGGAATTCTACACGCACGAGACGGTTACGACCTATATCGGGAGCAGCGGCTCCCCGGGGACATGGAACCGCGAGCACGTCTGGCCGCAGAGCCTCTCCTATGACAATACGGGCAGACAACTTTGGGGAACCGAGGGCGGCGGCGCGGATATGCACCATCTCCGCCCCTCCGAAAAGGAGATGAACGCCACGCGCGGCAACGATAAGTTCGGCGAAGTCACAAACGGCGGCGCCGTCTATTCCAAGACGACGGGCGGCGCGAACTCCAAACTCGGCGGCTACCATGCGGGCGGTGTGTTCGAGCCCCTCGACAACGTAAAAGGGGACGCCGCGCGGATCGTCCTGTACGTGTATACGCATTACAATTCCTATGAAAATGTGCACGGGACGACGAACGGGAGCGGCCGCAGCAGTTATTTCGGCGACCTTTCCCTCACGAATGTCATTGCGGCAAGTTCGGAGGATGCGGCGTTTGCGCTCCTCGTAGAATGGAACAAACTCGACCCCGTAGATAGTATCGAGACGACGCGCAACGCGGAGGTGTACAAGATCCAGCACAACCGCAACCCGTTCATCGACCACCCCGAATATGTGGACAAGATATGGGGGTGTGGCGCGGTGGAACCCGAGCCCGAACCTGAGCCCGAGCCCGAGCCCGAACCCGAACCCGCAGAAGGCTCGTTCACCATTCAGATAGAGAACTTCACGGGGAGCGGGAATTACGGATTTTATCCGTGGTCATCGGGCGGCGTGAGCGGCACCGCGTATCTTTACGGCAACAATACGAGCTCGATGCAGTTCAATAAGAGCAAAGACAGCTACTACCTCGCAAGCACGACGGCGGCACCGGGCGCCATCAAGTCGGTGACGGTCAAACTCAAAGCGGGGGAGACGGCTCGGCCGTGGAAACTGCTCACTTCGGACAGCGCATACGGCGAGGTCGCAGGCAAGCCGACGAACGGCAACGACCACGGAACCAAGACGGTCATAGAGGACGGCGTCACTTGGGAACTGACGGGGGACGACGTCTACTTCGCCCTCACCTATGAACTCACGGGCTCTTCGGGCGCCTGCTACCTCGATCGCATCACCGTCGAATACGGCGGTGAAGAGCAGGGCGGCGGTTCGGGCGAAGAGCAGGGCGGCGAACAAGGCGGCGGTTCGGGCGAAGAGCAGGGCGGCTCGGGCGAACAGATCGACCAAAGCAAGATCGATGCCTTCCATACCGCCGTAGAGGAGATCGTCTCCGAGGGTTCGCTTGAAGCAAGGGCAACGTCGCTTATCGACGCGATCACGGCATACAGGGCGCTCTCCGAAGCGGAGCGCACAGCCGCCGCAGCCGACGTGCAGACGCTCCGGACGGCGATCGCGGAATATAACCAAACGGTACAAAGCCTCAACGCGGCCGCCCGCGCAAGCGAGGAGCGGGCTCTGCGGGGCGCAGGCCTATTGGATTAGCGGGAGAGGATCCGTGAAAATCAAAGCATTGTTTGTTTCCGTCACAATAGGCGCGCTCGTCTGCCTCACGGGGTGCGTTCCGCGGGAAAAACCCGCCGAGGATCATTTTGCCGCCCTCAACGAGATGCTCGCGGCGGACTATACGAAGATCGTCCTCACCGTCACCGATACCTTTGCCGAAGGCGATGCTTTGACGGGCAAGTATACCGTCACGCAGACGGCGGAGGGCAAGAAGGTCGAATATACCGTGGAGCGCTTCGGCGAACTCTCGCTCGACGGCGCGCAGGGGACAAAGATCACCCTCACGGGCACGGCGACCGTCAAGGACGGGGAAATCATCGCCGCGTCGGGGGACAAAATCGACCTGCCCGCCGGCATCGAAGGGGGCTTTACCTTCGCGGAGGCATATTTTTCCGACGTCGTGTTCGGGGAGGGCTCCATGGAGGCCAAGGTCACGAACGTGAGCAAATTCTTCGGCACGGACGTCTCCTGTACGGATATGAAGGTGCGGGCGGCGTTTCAAGAGACGTTCACCTCTCTCTTTATCGGCTATACGGCGGCGGACGGCACGAAAGTGGAGTATTCGTACGCCTTTACCGCCTGAAATCGCGGCGTCTGCGGCACTTTCTTCCGCACGAAAAAAAAGTTGATTTTTCGGAGGAGAATTTCGGCGCGAGGCCTTGCTTTTTCGGGGTCGGATATGGTATAATGAAAATCGGATAATAGGGCAAGGTCTCTGCCCTTCGGGGGCGGAACGGTTTTCCCCGAAATCCGTACGCGGAACGCTCCGCGACGGCCGTCCACGGGAGTTTACGGAATGTTTGAACTGAGGAAGATAGGTATCGTGAGAAGAGCCTCCGCTTGGCTTTTGGATGCGATCCTCCTTTCCGTTCTCGCGGTAGGCTTCATGTTTCTCATCTCGCTCATGTGCAATTTCGACGGAGAGGAGAAAACGGCGCGCGAGTATTACGATGCGTGGGAAGGCTACCGCAAGGAGTGGGTCCAAGAGATCTCGGAGCACTACGGCTTTACCTACACTGCCCAAGACGAAGAGAATACGGAGTATACCATCCAACTGAACGGGCAATCGGCCACGCTGAACGACGTACTCACCAAACTCACGGAGGACGAAGCGCGGGATGAGCGCATGGCGGCGGCGTACGAGGCATACGGCAAACTTCCGCCGATCTCCAAGGTCAACGGGCAATACCAATACGTGCACAACCTGCTCTTCATGATGATCTCCGTCGGGTTGGCGCTCGGCTATCTCATCCTCGAGTTTGTAATTCCGCTCTTTTTGAAGAACGGGCAGACGGTCGGCAAGAAGGTATTTTCCATCTGTCTGGTGCGCCCGAACTGCGTAAAAGTCTCCGCGATCGCGGTCTTTGCGCGGACGGTCATCGGGAAATACGCCGTTGAAGCGATGTTTCCCATCCTGCTCGCGTTCATGTTCTTCTTCGGGGGATTGGGGCTCTTGGCGATCATCCTGTTTGCGGCGATCATCCTCCTCAACATCATCCTCTTCTTTGCGACCAAGAACAGGACGCCCATTCACGATATCCTCGCTTATACGGTCGTCGTAGACATGAAATTGCAGATGATCTTTGCATCCGACGACGAATTGAACGAAAAGAAGGCGCTTGCGAAAAAACAATTTATCGAACAAGAAAAGAACATATAAGCTCCGGCAAAAAATCTTACTACAGAGAAGGAATCGATATGAAAGTTGTATTGCAACATCTTACCAAGATCTTCCCCAGCCGTAACAAGAAGGACAAGAACGCCGAGGTCATCGCCGTCAACGATTTCAATCTTGAAATTCCCGACGGCAAGCTCATCGGGCTTTTAGGGCCATCCGGTTGCGGCAAGAGTACCACGCTGTATATGATCAGCGGGTTACAGGTGCCGTCGAGCGGAAAAATTTTCTTCGGGGAGGACGACGTTACGAAGCTCGCCCCAGAGAACCGAGGGATCGGGCTCGTCTTCCAGAATTATGCGCTTTACCCGCATATGACGGTACAACAAAATATTCTATTTCCCTTGCAGAACTTAAAGGGTGAAAACAGGCTCTCCAAGGAGGAAATGTTGACGCGCGCGGCCAATGTGGCGAAACTCGTTCAAATCAATGAGTACATGGACCGCAAGCCGTCCGAACTCTCGGGCGGACAGCAACAGCGCGTCGCCATCGCCCGCGCACTTGTCAAAATGCCGCGCGTCCTCCTCTTGGACGAGCCTCTTTCTAACCTCGACGCACGTTTGAGGTTGCAGACGCGCGAAGAGATCAGAAGGATCCAGCGCGATACGCAGATCACCACCATCTTCGTCACGCACGATCAGGAAGAGGCGATGTCCATCTCGGATTTCATCGTCGTCATGAAACTCGGCGTCATCATGCAGACGGGCAAACCGCAGCAAGTGTACGACGATCCCGCCAACCTCTTCGTCGCCAAATTCCTCGGCGCTCCGCCCATCAACGTCTTCTCGGGCAGAGTGGAGGGCGGCAAACTCTACGTCGGCGAGGAAGCCGTGCTCTCGGTGGGGGATATCGAAGATCAGGAAGTGTACGTCGGCATCCGTCCCGAGGGGTTCATCCTGTCGAAGTCGGGCAAACTTACCTGCAACGTCTCGGGCGTGGACGTCATGGGCAGAGACATCTCCGTCGTCTCCACGAGTTCGGCGTCTTTGAATCCGCTCGTCCGCTCCATCATCTCGGCGGACGAAATGTCGAACATCACGGGCGACGTCGTAAAATTCAACCTGAAACCGCATAAGGTTTACATCTTTAATAAGGAAACGGAGGAGCGCGTCCACTTCGGCGAGCAGATCGCTCTGCACGAGAAGGTCGTCGCGGAAATGGCGGCGGAGGGGCAGAACTACGTTGCCCACGCAGGGCCGCTTCCGCGCGAGGCCGACGACAAGGCAAAGGCGGACGAAGTTCCCCCGCAGAAGACGACGTGGCTCGATAAAGTCAAGGCGCTCTTCCCCAAGAAAAAGAAGGCGCAAGACGCCGCGGAGCAGGCGCCCGCCGGGGAGGCCGATCCAGAGGCCGAAGCCCAAGTGGCGCAGGCGGAAGGGGAGGGCGAAACGCCGACCCCTGCGGAAGAAATTGATAAGGAGGGCAAAGAATGAGCGAAGAAAAGACCGATCCCATCTTGACGGAACAGGAAGAAGCGCCCGTCCTTGCAGAAGAGCCCGCCATCGGAGAGGCCGCCCTGCCCGTAGAGGGTGAGCAGGCCGTCTTGTCCGCAGAAGGCGAGGCCGCCCTGCCCGCGGAGGAGAACGGGGAAAATAATCAAAAGCCCGTCCTTTCGCCGCAGGAAAAGAAAATTATATGGAAAGACCGGTTCAACCGCTACAAGGCATGGCTGTATCTATTGCCCGCCCTCATTATCCTTGCCGTCTTTACGGTGTGGCCCATCATCAACACCGTGAGGATGTCCTTCCTCAAGGATTACGATGCCTTAAAGGCCATCGGCGGCGCATCGTTCACCGTAGGGTTCGATAACTTCGTCAACGTAGCGCATTATCGCCGCTTTTTGACCTGCCTCACCAACACGATGCTGCTCACCGTCATCACGGTGCCTGTCTCCACGATGTTGGCGCTTCTCATTGCGGTGGCGCTCAATTCCATCAAGTTCATCAGGAGGACGATGCAGACCATCTTCTTCCTCCCGTATGTCACCAACGCCATTGCGATCGGTATGGTTTTCATGGCGATGTTCAGCGTCATCGGCGGAAATCCCTCCCAACCGCTGTCCATCGGTATCATCAACACCATCATCGAAGCCTTCGGCGGCAAGGCCGTCAACTGGGTCAACGCGGGCTCGTCGAAGGTCGCCAACATGGCAGTCCTCATCATCTATATCGTGTGGAACGCCCTGCCGTTCAAAATTTTGGTGCTACTCGGCGGGCTTCAGGGCGTAAACAAGCAGTACTATGAGGCCGCCAAGGTAGACGGGGCTTCCCGCTTCCGCATCTTCTGGCGCATCACGGTGCCCATGCTCTCCCCGATGATCGCCTATGTCGTCATCACGGGTTTCATCGGCGGCTTCAAGGAATATTCGAGCATCGTCGGTATCTTCGGCGAAAGTATGGGGCCCGTCGGCGCAGACGGCAGAATGAACACCATGGTCGGCTTCATTTATGACGCCATCGAATCGGGCAACCAAGGCCGTGCAAGTGCCGCGGCGCTCATCCTGTTCGTCATCATCTTTGCCGTAACCATGATCAATATGTACGTAAGTAAAAAGAGAGTCCATTATTGATGAGGCGGAATATGACAGATTTCCATGAAAACAATGAAAACGAAATGACCGCCGTGCAGCAGGAGACTTTGCAGGAGGAAGCCGTGCAGGCGGCGCCTGTCCGGCAGGAGAGCGAAAACAAGGCGGAATTGGATTCGGCGGAAAACCTCATGAAGGAGAAGGATATTAAGACCGTCTCCCGCAAGCAGACCGCGATGAAGGTGCTGGTGCAGATCGGGCTCTATGTATTCCTCGGCATCATGGCGCTCATCGTCCTGTTCCCGTTCTACTGGATGCTCATCTCCTCGGTCAAGACGCTCGACGAATACAACGCCGTCGTTCCCACCCTTTGGCCGCAGCAGTTCAAATGGGAGAACTACGCCGCTGCGTTCACGGGCGACCTCGACCTCGGCACCCTGCTTCTCAACACCATTTTGGTGGGCGTCGTGTCTACGCTCCTTTCGCTGATCATCACCGTGCTCTCGGCGTATGCGTTTGCGCGGCTCGAGTTCCGCGGCAAGAACGCGCTGTTCGCGGCGCTCCTTGCCACGATGATGATCCCCGGCGAACTCTTCACCATCACCAACTATGTCACGGTCGCCGAGTTCGGCTGGCTCAGCAACTGGGCAGGCATCTTCACAACGCTCGTCGTTCCCTTCCTCGTCAGCGTATTCTACATCTACCTCCTGCGGCAGAACTTCATGCAGATCCCCAACGAACTGTACCTCGCCGCCAAGGTGGATGGGACAAGCGATTTGAAATACTTGTGGCGTGTCATGGTGCCGCTCGCGGCGCCCACGCTCGTCTCCATCACCATCTTGAAGATGATGGGCGCATGGAACTCCTACATCTGGCCTCGTCTCGTTGCAAAGGGGACGATCGACCTCGTCACGGTGGGCTTGCGCGGCGCCGCCTTCACCGACCTTGCGACCGGCCTCACCGATTTCCCCGCGCAGATGGCGGCCGTCCTCTTGGTCACCCTCCCGTTGCTTCTCGTGTTCCTCTTCTTCCGGAAGTACATCATGCGCGGCGTTTCGCGCAGCGGTATCAAGGGATAATGGTCGCGGGGGTATCGTTTCACTCAGAGCAGGAAAAATAAAATATAAGGAGAAAACAATGAGAAAGAAAATCGGCGTAGCGATCATGGCAGGGATCATGACGTGTTTGACGGCTTTCAGCGTCGTCGCAACGGGTTGCGGCGGCAAGCAGAAGCCCGACTTCGTCATGCCCGACGGCGGGTTTGATACAAACAATTCCGTCACCATTTCGTTCTACCACACCATGAACCAGGATCTTCGCGGGGTACTCGATTCCGCCATCGAGAAGTTCACCGAGATGTACCCCAACATCACGGTGGAGCACAAGCAGATAGGCGACTATGACGACGTGCGCGACCAGATCATTTCGGAGATCAACGCGGGCAACCAGCCCAACATCGCGTATTGCTATCCCGACCACGTCGCGGCATTCAACACCTCCAAGGCAGTCCAATCGTTGAACGCATTCCTTCCCGACAGTGAATACAAAGATATGAAGGTCACGCGGGCGGATGGCATGGAGGAGTACATCTGCTTGACGGAGGAAGAGCAGAAGAACTTCATCGACGGCTATTGGGAGGAAGGTTGGCAGTTCGACGACGGCAGCACGATGTACACGCTTCCCTTCTCCAAGTCCATCGAGGTGCTCTATTACAATGTCGATTTCTTCAGAGACAACGGTCTGGAAGTTCCAACGACGTGGGACGAAATGGAAGAGGTCTGCGCGAGGATCAAACAGATTGCCCCCGACGATTTTGTATTCGGCTACGACTCCGAGGCCAACTGGTTCATCACCATGTGCGAGCAGATGAAAGTTTCGACGGGCAAAGAGTACTACACCTCCTCCACGGGCACCAAGTATTTGTTCGATAACGAGAAGACCCGCGAATTCGTACAGCGTTTCAAGGGTTGGTACGATAACGGCTACTTCACCACGAGAGCCCTTTATAGCAACAAGTACACCTCGACCCTCTTCACGGCGGCTTCGGGCGAAAAGTGCTATATGTGCATCGGCTCTTCTGCGGGTGCGAAAAACCAAGTGCCTACTGGGAATACGTTTGAAGTCGGCATCAAGCCCATTCCCCAACTCGATCCCGCACATCCCAAGGTAATTTCGCAGGGGCCTTCCGTCTGCATCTTCAAGAATGAGGATCCTCAGAAAGTCCTTGCAAGTTGGCTGCTCGTCAAGTATCTTACGACGAACATTCCGTTCCAGGCGCAGTTCGCTACGACCTCCGGCTATGTTCCCGTCTTAAAGCAGGATGTTATGCTCACCAACGCGACGTATGCCGACCTTCTCTCCAAAGCCGACGGCGGCGATCACATTGCCGCGCTTTCGCAGAAAGTCTGTATGGGGCAGACGGCGGCTTACTACACGTCTCCCGCGTTCCCCGGCTCCTCCAAGGCGCGTGATGAAGTTGGGCTTCTGATGCAGGCGGTGTTCAGCGGCAGCAAGTCGCTCGATGCGGCGTTCGAGGATGCCATTGACGAGTGCGAATACGCATACCCGTCCGACTGAGAATAAAAAATAAGGAAACGAGCATGAAGAGAATTTTCAGAAGTTTTTTGGCGCTCCTGTTTGCCGCAGTGCTGGTGCTTCCGGTGCTCGCGGCTTGCGGGGCGGACTCCGTGGACTATGCGGGCGAATTAAAGCTTGATATGTCCAGCGAGACCAAGAAGCAGGAGGTGACCATCCGTCTGCAGATCGATGGTGACACCACCCACTTCAACCCCGTGAAGAATTCCACCGTGACGCCCAATGCCAACCCCGCCGATTTCGATAAGACGGATGGCTACATCAAGGCGCGCTATATCGCCATCAACACGCCCGAATCGACGGGTAAGATCGAAAAATGGGGCAAGACGGCTTCCCTCTTCACCAAGGAGAAGTTGGCGTCTGCCGAATCCATCATCATCGAATCCGACGACGGTCAGTGGAATATCGACTCCACGGGCGAGCGCTATGTGCTTTGGATCTGGTACAAGCCGCAGGGCGGAGCCGACTACCGCAATCTCAACATCGAAATTTTGCAAAACGGTCTCGCGTGGGGCTCGTCCACGGTCAACAACCGCTATGGCGACATCGCCTCCAAGGCGCTCATGCAGGCGCAGGAGCAGCAGTTGCACATCTTCTCGCCGCCCAACACGGTGGATGAGAACTACTTCGGCAACAACAAAGCGGCGGCGATCACCTTAAAGGAACTCCGTTGCCACTTCTCGGAATATGTCGATCAGCCCGTCATGGTGGAGGGCACCGTCACCGCCGTGTACGATAACAACGCGTATATTGAAGATTACGATGCCGATACCGGTACCTACTTCGGAATGCAGGTCTACCTGCACTTCACGTTGGGCACCCTTCGGGAGATCTACAAAGCCGGCAACCGCGTCCGCGTCTACGGCACGGCGTCCGAAAGCACCTTCGGCAAGCAGATTTCCGACGTCTCGTACAACGATTACGACCCCGACTACTACAAGAACAGCAAGATCGTCGAAAATCCCGGCACGTTGGCGCCCGTCTTCCGCGAGATCGAGCCCAAGGACATCGCCGCATCGCGCGATGTCAGCTTCCAATTCGAGAACGATGATGCCGAGAGCGGCATCGAAACGGTGACGCTCGACTACCGCGACGTTCTCCTCAACACGAGCGCGACCCTCAAAAACCTCACGGTGACGGATGTTTACACCACGTCCAAGGGCGATAGCACAGGCGCGATGACCATCACCTGCACAGCGAAGAATACCGATGGCACCACGTCCACGGTCTCCATCCGCACCGAGGTGTTGTACGATGCGAACAACAAACTCGTGACGGCTGCCACCTTCCCTGTGGGCAAAGTCATCAAGTCGGTGAAGGGCATCGTGGGGCTGTACACGCCTGAATCGACGGGCGACCCGTCCTATCAGTTGAACGTCCCCGCCTTCGATATGTTCGAACTGTGATCTGATTTCCCCGCCCTCACTCGGGATACCGCGTCATTCTGCCCCGCGCGCACTATTCGTCTACTAAGCGCGGCACGAGCCGTAGGCGAAGTACGGAGCGTAGCGACGGAAGAATCCCGAACAACGAAGTCCGCCGCGCGGCAATCTCCCGCGGCACCAATAGGGGAACCGTCCCGCCCGCCCGCCTGCTTTTTGCGGTGCGCCGCGGTCGCGCCCCCAACAACCCACGGCTCTGACCTGCCCCCTTCGAAAGGGGGCGGGTGGCGCGGCCTTGCCGCGTCAGGTGGGGGTTTAGCCCCACGCAAGGGGGGTGGTTCCCCCCAACAACCCACGGCTCTGACCTGCCCCCCACGCAAGGGGGCGGGTGGCGCGGTCTTGCCGCGTCAGGTGGGGGTTTAGCCCCACGCAAGGGGGTGGTTGTCCCCACGGGAACGCATACCGTTCCCTCCAAACAATGGTTATGTTGCAAAAACATAAATAAAAAAAAAGGAGAAGAGTTATGAAGAAAAAATGGCTGATTGGGCTTATTTCCGCTCTTATGGCAGTCACGCTCTGCTTTGGCTTTGCGGCGTGTGGCGACAGTGCGGATGACAACGCGACCTTGAAGAGAGTGCTCGATACTCTCCGCACCACGTATAACGAAAGCCCGAAGAGCACCCCGAGCGATTACGATGTCCTCGCATTCGTTCCGATCGAAAAAGAGTCCTACGACATCTCGTGGTCAGCGACAGCGGTTACGGAAGGGGTCACCATTTCCGACTATGTTACGATCGGCGAGCCCAATAAAACCGCCAACACCGTCAAGATTGGCATCACGCAGGGCACGATCGATGTTGACTACAAGCTGAAAGCGTCTGTCACCGTCGGTTCGGTGAGCGGCAATGTCGAATTTTCCCACACCGTTCCCGCCGCCGTTTTGGGCGATGTCAACATCGACTTTGCCGAGCTTCCTCTCGGAGACGCCCTCAATACCGCCACGTTGGAGGCTGCGATCAAGGAGCATATCGATGTTGCCGAAGATTTCGCGGCCGTCACCAAGGCGTCGTATGTATACGCAGGCAACAACTCAAATAACGGCGGGCCCAGCGATTACAGAGAAAAGGGCGGCTTCATCAAGACCGGCACGGGCTCCTACAACGGCGAAATCGAACTTTCCTTCACCAAGTTCGTGGAAAAAGTTCAGATCGTCTGCATGGGTTGGTCTGCTTCCGATACCATTTCCATCAACGGCGCCACTGCGGAGACGATGGGCAACACCGATCTCTACACGGCTACCTACACGGTTCCCGATGCCGCAACGGCAAAGGTGACCGATATCAACATCGTAACCGCCAAGCGCGCGCTCCTCTTCAAGATCGCGGTAACGTTTGTGGATGGCGCCCAGAAGTTGGAATACACCTATTCGTATAACACCGACACCCCTTGGACGCACACCAAGACCGAGACCCACAACCAAGTGGCAGCCGAATCCGAGCCTTGCACCCCTGTAGACAACGTTTGCAGATATTGCTCGCACACCTTCTCGCAGAGCGAGATCCTCGAAAAATTCGCGGCTCTCCAAGAGAACGAATCTCTTCCCGGCACCTATAAACTCACGGGTTACGTCACGCACGTTGTAGATACCTACGAGGGCGGAAGCGATTTCAAGAACGCCGAATTCTGGCTCTTGGTCGGCGATATGGAATTTGAAGTATACCGTGCTACCACACCGGACGAGGCGAACTACGCCGCCACCGCGCTCAAAGTGGGCGCCACCGTCACGATCAACGGCGGACTTACCAACTACAAGGGCACACTTGAAACGGCAACCGGCACGACCTTTGCCGACGTAAAGGACGAGATCTCCACCCTTGAAGAAGCGACCAAGATCGCCATCGCCAAGGCGTCGGTCAAGCACGTCACAACCGAATACAAAGAAGCGGCTACGAACGTTCAGCTTCCCACGAGCATCTGCGGCATCACGGTGACGTGGACGGCCGCTCAAAACAACTGCATCACGATCGATGCCCAAGGCAAGATGAGCGTCACCCTTCCCGCAGAGGGCGCAAGCGATGTCACGGTACAGGTGACCGCCCAAGTCGGTTCGGATACCGCCAACACCGTCACCCTTACCTTCACCGTCAAGGCTCCCACGTCAGGCGGCGAAGAACCCGAACCCGACGCCTCCGGCTTCACGCGGTTGGAATCTGCTACGGCAGGCGACTTCATCTTCTCCGCGAAGAAGAACGACAAGCGGCTCTATGCTTCCGATAACACCCAATTGGATGGTGGCGACACGGGATATATTAAGACCACGGAGAACGCTGCCGAGGCAGTCAAACTGACGATTGAACAAAAAGCCCAAAGCACCACCGAGTGGTATATCAAGATGGGGAGCAAGTATCTTGAGATCCACCCTTATCCTAACGGTACCAAAGTATCTTACAAACTCAGGCTCGTCTCCACCCCCAATACTTCTTGGACATGGGATAACGACATCAAGATTTTCAAACAGGTACCCGTTGCGACGGAAGACCTTGAAGGCAAAACGGCTTCTACCGATTACTACTACATCGGCACCTACAATGGGAGTAACTTTGATACGTTGAGCCCGAGCAGTGTAACCTTTATCACGGGCGACAAGGCATCCGCGCTCGATACCACCCAACACCCCGGTCGCTTTGGCACGATTGAGGAGCTCACCGACCAGGTGAAGGCGCAGCAGGTCGCAGATGCGATTACCGCACCCGAGAGTCTTACCTTCTATTCTACGGATAAGGATAAGCAAGTCACGTTGACGACCTCCACCACGCTTTCCACGCAGTACAGCGCGAAGATCACGTGGAGCGTTTCGAGCACATTGACGAACTATATCACCGTCACGAACGATACGAACGGCAGCAAACTCACGGTGACCGCGCTTCCCACGGATGCGGCAGTAACCGGCAAACTCATCGCCACCGTCACGATCGGCGAGGGCGCAGAGGCCAAGACCGCCACCCACGAATTCGATGTCACCGTCAACAAGGCCGACGCCGTCGAAGCGGCTCCGCAGGTTCTCCAACCCACGGAAACCGCTCCCGAGTCGGGCGACTACTACCTTGGCATGAAGATCGGCTATGGGTGGTACTACTTCGCCGGTAGCGAAAGCGGCAATTACTTGGCAACCACAACGGATGTGGAGGAAGCCGCAGTCGTCACCATCACCAAGGACGGCGACAATTACACCTTAAAAGTAAACAATAAGTTTATTGAAGTCATCAACTCTGGTGACTATTACAACGCCAAACTTCCCACCAGCCAGACCTCGGGTCAGGTATGGAAGTGGAACGCGCAATACAAGATTTTCACGATGTCGGTAGAGGGAACAGATTATTTCCTCGGCACCTATACCAGTAACGGTTCTACCCGTACTACAATCGGTGCGAGCGCCGTCAGTTATGCCGGGAATAACACAAATATCCTTGCCAAAGTCGGTGCCCTTGGCGATGGTGGCGATGAGGATAAGGCATGGGATATCCTGAAATCCTTCACACTTGACGATGTGATTTATTCCGAAGCAAATACCAATGGCATTGCGCTTCCCACCTCAAATAGGTATGGCGCAACCGTCACTTGGGCGGTACAAAGCGCAACCCAAAGCGACGTTGTTTCCGTTAACGACAACACACTCAAAATTTTGAAGCTCGCTACGGATACGGACGCAAAAATCACGCTCAAAGTTACTGTGGAGGTCGGGGAAGGATCCATTGAAAAGGAATTCATCATCTTTGTCGAGCCCCCCGTTCCTACCGCACCTGGCTCCGAGGCCACAACAATTGAGGTGACGATTGCGAGTTACGCATCGACTCATAATCAGTTCAATGGCGCATCGGCCGACTTGGATAACAACATTACGGCAACCGCCGACAAGACTTCGAATGGCCAAACTGCTCCTGCATATAACACGCAGTGGCGTTTGTATGCGAACAACACGATTACGTTCACGGCAAAGTACAGCGCAACAATTTACTCCATAGTTATCACATATGATAACTATCAAGGCGGTACATTGTACAATGCGGTAGGGAAGCCGATTGCTTCGGGCACGACGATTTATGTGAATGGCACAAGCATAGTGCTTACGGTTTCCAGCTCGGGTCAGGCTCGTATTACCGCGATTACAGTTGTCTACACCGGCGGTGCAAAACTTTCGGATGAAGACATTGCCAACAATGCACTTGAAGAGATCAATGTCACCGTGAAAGAGCTCACCGAAAACTATAAGCTTCCCGAGTCGTCCGTTCCTGGCATCACGCTCAACTGGTCGATCGAGGGCGACGTAGGCGAATCCGGCAATGAAGCCGCCAAGATCGAAGCTGCACAGGGGGGGGGTAAACAGATTACGGTGAACCGTAAGGCGACAGATGTCACATTCACCCTCAAAGTGACTGCAACGTATAACGGGAAGACAACCCAACCCAAGTCTTTCCCCAACATCACAGTCAAACGTGCTTTGAAAGAAGGCGAAAATGTTCTGAATTTCGTCAACTTTACAGGTTTCTCTAGTTGGGGCAATGCCTATAGTGCACATACGATCAATTTTAGTGACGTAGGAGGAACGGTGAGCGGAACGGTTGAAATCGACAACGCGAATAAGCAATCCAATACAATGAAAGATAGACCTTGTATCGGTGCGAAAAACGCGGGTACAACTGGTCATGTCACCGTGAAATTGACGGAAGCGTCGAAAGAGTTCAGTGAGATCAAGTTTAATATGTACGGCTACGGCTCGAAGACTTTTGACAACATCTGGATTGAATATTCGGAAAACGGAACTGACGGTTGGACGCTTCTCGGCACCAAATCTGGAGAAGTAAAAACGGCAGCGGCTGGTACTTATACCTACACCGCAACGTCGATTCCCGCAGGGACGAAGTATGTAAGGTTGGTAATTTCTACAACGTCAACTAGCGCTACGCAGATTGGGCTGACTTCCATTGAGTTCACCGTGAAAGACTCCGCGCCCGCGGCCGCGTCGATCGCGTACTCCGCACCCGTTGCCGACCTTCCCAATAAGGACTAACGCAACAATGTAACAAAAAAACAACCTTTCTTCGGAAAGGTTGTTTTTTTGTCCGCCGTCCCCTAATTTGTCCCACCCACCTTGGCTGCCCCCTTTTTAAGGGGGCGGCTCCGCCGTAGGCGGTGGTGGGGGTTTCTGTCCCCTCCAACGGGAGTCTCTGTCCCGCCCACCCACCCCCAACCATATATGTCCTCGCCCACCCCATATCCCCCTCCCCCAAAATGGGGAGCCTTCCTTGTGGCTTTCGGGAAAGGTGACCGTATGATTTGCGGAGCCTTTCTCCGCAATGGGTGGTAGGGGGTGGGGCACCCTCGCTTATTCTCCGCGTCATTCTGAGCGTAGCGAAGAATCCCGAAAAACGCAGTCCGACGCATCCCCCTCCCCATTTTTGGGGAGGGGGACACAGGGGGAGGGGACACAAAAAATCAGCGCCGCGGCGAGTACTCGCCGCGGCGCTCCATATTTTATTTCGTCACAATTCCCGATTTTGTGGGAAAATCGGGGTCGGAGCGGGTGATTGCAAGCAGTCTGCGCGCGGAGCCGTCGGGCTTATTCTTTCCCGCTTCCCATGCTTCCACGGTTTTCACGCAGACGCCCATATATTTTGCGAAGGACGCCTGTGTCAACCCCGTGCTGTGGCGGATTTCCTTGATTTCCACCGAAGTAAAATTCGTGACGGGGGAAATGGAAAGAGTCGTCGTTCTTGCTCTCCCCGTGCCCCGTTCATATTCGATCGCCTGTTCCAATCCGAGTTTAATATCTTCCGCAATGCTCATCTCTTTCCCTCCTTATCATTCCTATTTTACCCTATTAAATAGGGTTTGTCAACAGTTTTCTTTTTTTTCACTCCAAGCAATTCGCCCCGCCCACCCCATATCCCCCTCCCCGCGGCTACACCGCGGGGAGGGGCACAAAAAAATTTGTCATATATCCCCAAAAATATCCCGAAAATATGGTACACTGAAAGTATGAAAAAAATCTCAAAAACTTCAAAAAATGGTATCTTTCTTTACTCAAAACGAGGTCAAAAAAATCTCAAAAAACCTCAAAATAAGGTATCATTCTTTATTCAAAACGAGGTCAAAAAAAATTTCAAAAAAACTTCAAAAAAAATGGCATATAAAACCCAAAAGACAAAAAATCGGTGTTACAATACAATTGGAAACAGAAAAAAGCACAGGCGGAGAGCGGCGCGCGCGGAAGCCGCTCGCGGCTACCGCGCGCGCCGCTCTCCGCCTGTGCTTTCCTTCTTAAATTTTTCCCTTGCGCACTTCTCCTATTTGCTTCCTTATCCGATTTTTCTTTTTATTCGGTCGTAAGCGGAAAAGTCCGTCAAGTCGCACGAGAGGGGGGTGATGGAAATATGCCCCGTCATCACAGCGTCGGTGTCGAGCGTCAGATCCCGCGTTCCCGCATACAGGCATACCAAGTTGGGCTTGATGGTGCCGTCGGGCAAAAAGTCAAAACTGTCGGTGTAGATGGCGGGGCCCATCTTCGTCACGCAAATTTCGTCGCCCTCATCGGGAAAGTTCACGTTGATGATCTCGGCAAAGTCAAACATTCTGCGCCGCTGAATTTCGGCATACACCCTGCCGAGGTTCTTTACGGCATTCCCGAAGGAGTTGAACGCCGCGGACACGGCGAGCGATTTGATGCCGTTGAGCGCCCCCTCGAAGCAAGCCGCCGCGGTGCCCGAGTAGTGAATGTCCCCGCCGAGGTTGGGGCCGTTGTTGATGCCCGAGATGACGAGGTCGAACTGCTTTTTCATGCCGAGCACGGCAACGCGCACACAGTCGGCGGGGGTGGAGTCCACGCTGTACGCCTCCACGCCCTCGAAGATGTCCGATTTTTTCACCTCGTACGTGCTGTGAATTTCAATGGAATGGCTTTTCGCGCTCTGCTGCACCTTGGGCGCGCACACCACGACTTCGCCCAGCGTCTTTGCAAATTCCACGAGGTATTTGAGCCCCTCGGCGGCGATGCCGTCGTCGTTGGTCAGTAAAATTCTCATATCGCCTCCCCGTGCGTCGCCTTGTATGCGCCGAGAAGTTCGTCCGCCTCCTCGATGAGCGCGCGCATTTCCTCGACGGAGAACACCGTCGCGCCCGCCGCCATGTTGTGCCCGCCGCCGTGATACTTGATGGCGAGGTCGTTGATGCCCAAAAAGCGCGAGCGCAGCCGCACACGGATGTTGCCCGCCGCCTCGTTGTCGATGAACGCCACCCAGATGAGGCTGCCCTTGATGCTGTTGAGTTCGTCCACAATGGCGCAGGCGTCCTCAAAGGAGAGCGCGAATTTTTCTTGCATCTCCCTGTCGGCATAGAGGTAGGCGACGCCGTTCGGGGTGATTTGGATGTGCCCGTACACGTAACTCTTGAATTTGAGCGAGGCGGGCTCCTCGGTGTAGAGGTGCGCGAACAGCGTCTCATAGTCCACACCCTTGTCGAGGAGCGCCCCCGCGAGCCGCAGCGTCTCGCCCGTCACGCCCTCGAAGCGGAACCTGCCGCTGTCCGTCACCATGCCCATGTAGATGTACGTCGCCGCCTCGCGCGAAAGTTTCAGTTTGTCTTGGAAGGTCAAATAGAAATCGGCGATCATCTCACACGCCGACGAGCGGAAATCCTCCACCCAATTCAAGTCGCCGTAGGGGTCGGCCTCGATGTGGTGGTCGATCTTGATGATTTCCTTGGCGAGCCGGTAATTTTTGTTGGAGATGCGCTTTCTCGTGCCCGTATCGATGACGATGAGAAGGGCATCCGCGTACGCTTCCTCGGGCACATCGTCCTCCCCGCCGCAGAAGGCGAGGTAGTCCGCGAAGTCGTCGTCCGCGAGAAAAATTTTCTTTTCGGGATAGGTATCGCGCAGAATGCGCGTAAAACCCATCGTGGAGCCCACCGCGTCCCCGTCGGGGCGGATGTGCCGCGAGACGACGATCGTCCCGTACGCCTCGATTTTCGCCAATATTTGCCGTTTTATTTCTTCATTCATACTG
The DNA here is from genome assembly GCA_947628675.1 of uncultured Clostridia bacterium. Lineage (GTDB taxonomy): Bacteria > Bacillota > Clostridia > Christensenellales > Borkfalkiaceae > Gallimonas. The sequence goes on along the minus strand of CANRAR010000002.1, from coordinate 77,970 downwards.
CCTTTGCCTCCGTCTCGGCGAGCGCATCCAGATCGGCAAGGAGCAGCATCGCCGTCTCCTTGTCTGGCACGGTGCACCCGCTCGCCTTTTTGTGCCCGCCGCCGCCGTATTTCACGGCGATGGGGTTAATGTTATAGCGGTTGGAGCGCAATTCCACGTGCACCCCGTCGTCGCATTCGGTGAAATTCGCCCACACGAACACCCCCTTGATGTCGCGCATGAGGCTCACGAGCCCCGAGGAGGTCAGCCGCGCCGCGTCTTTGCCTTCTGGCAGCTCCTCCCGCGCCGTGTAGATGTACGCCGCGTTGTGCTCCGTAAACTTTATCTTATGCATATTGTCCGCCTTGCGGATGATGTCCTCGAAGTCGTCCGCGTACAGGTTGTAGTAGAGGGTATTGAGGTCGATGGGTTGGGAGAGGAGGAAGGCGGCGAGTTCGAACGTCCGCGAGGTCACGTGGTCGAAGGAGAACCGCCCGCTGTCCGTCACCATGCCCATGTAGAGATAGGTCGCCGAGGAGACGGAGAGTTTCAACTTGCACGTTTTGGCGAACATTGCAACCAGCCCGCTCGCACTCTCGTAGGTGCTCTCCACGATGTCCACATCGGCGATCTTCTCGCAGTAGAGGTGGTGGTCGAAGCGCACCGTCTTTTCGGCGAGTTTGTACCTGTCGTCGCAGATCATGTGCGCCGCCCCGCAGTCGAGAATGACGGAGAGCGCGCCCTTGAACGCCTCGTCGGGCAGTTCGTCGAACGTCACGTCGATGAAGGGGAGCCGCAGCGCGGCGTCGCCCACCATGTACACGGTCTTTTTGGGGAAGTTGTCGCGGATGAGATGGTACAGCCCGAGTTGGCTGCCGATGGCGTCGCCGTCGGGGTGCGAGTGGCGGTGCAGGATGACGGTATCGTACCGCTTGATGAGTTTTAACGCTTCTTTGAACATAGTTCCTCTCGTTTTTTTGGTTTGAAGGAGTATTTTATCACATTTTTTGAGATTTGTCAACCTTTTCCTGTTCCTACTTGACAAAACGCAAAATGTACCGTATAATGGGAACACTCACGTTAGAGAAGAGGTCAACTATGAGAAAGTACAGGATCCGCGTCGGGCTCGATGTAGACGATACCCTCTACGAATGCAATTCCTACGCCGTCGAGATCATCAACCGCCGCCATCCCGATGAGGAGCCCCTCCGCATCGAGGAGATCACGAGTTGGGGAGGCGCCGAACGCCACGGCGACGAGCGCATCGCGCTCTATTCCGACCCCGAGTTCGTCAGCACCCAGCCCATCACGCCGGGCGCGCAGGAATTCGTGAAGAAACTCTCGGAGATCGCCGATGTGTTCTTCGTCACCGCCGTGCCGCCGCGGTGCATGAGCGCGCGGGCGGAGCGCCTCGTCAGGGATTTCCCCGAGATCCCCGTGCAGAACATCCTCCTCGGCAGGAGGAAGGACATCATTCAGCTCGACATCATGCTCGATGACGGCGCGCACAACATTTCCTCATCGCGCGCGGCATACCCCGTGCTCTTCCGCAAGCCGTGGAACGTCGGGCTCTCGGGGCTTCTTTCCGTCAACAGTTACGACGACTTTTTGCACTTCTGCGAAATGGTGCGCAATTCCTTCACCGAGAACTTCCCGCAACTCACCCATGGCGGCGTTTTATGCCTCGTGGGGCCCTCGGGCTCGTCCAAGACGGAGATCGCAAGCGGGCTCACCAAACTCGAGGGGTTTGAAAAGCCTCTCACTTCCACCACCCGTCCCCGCCGCAGCACGGAGGGGGAGAGCGCGTACCGCTTCATCGGCGAAGAGCAGTTTCTCGCCGAGATGAAGGCGGGCAACTACTTCGAGACGACGGTCTACAGCGGCTACCACTTCGGCACGTCGGAGAAGGACATCGACTGCATCGTGGAGCGCGGCCACATCGCCGTCATTCCCATCGACATCTGCGGCGCCATCACCCTCAAAAACCTGTACCGCGAGCGCGCCATGCTCGTCTTTACCCGCCGCGAGCGCGCCGACGCCATCAAGAGCATCATCGGGCGGGACATCGACATCGACGATAAGACGCGCCGCATCATGTCGCTCGACTTCGAGTACCGCAACAGCGAAGTATGCGACGCGGAGGTGACGGTGGGGGACGACGTCTCCTCCGCCATCGGCGAAATTCTGGAACTCATCCACCAAGGCAAATAATTGAAACGCATTGAAATCAGGAAAGTAGGGGACGGGCACTCGCCCGTCCCTTTCCTCATACCGAGCCCGTCTCCCGTCCGCACAAGCGGACGGGAGACGGGCAAGCGTATCTTCTCCCCGCGAAAATTCGCCGCACCTTCCACGCTTTTTCGAAAAATCTCTTTACAGTCGCGCAAAATTGTTATATAATATCCCACGAAGGAGGTGCCCATGCAGATCTTCGGCAATTGGAAATATATCGGCAAAAATCTCTGGTACGTGTTGCCGTTTGCCATCGTGCCTGCCGTATTCCTCTCGCTCTCGCTGGATCATACGGCCATCTCGGATTTTGTCCACGCCTTCTTTACGGGTCAGCCCCGCGCGGATTTCCTCGAATATCTCCGCATTTGGAGTTTTCTCCGCATCGATTCGTGGGTGGGCGCCATTTACAGTGTGCTCGGCATCGCCACTTGCGTCATCTTCATGACGCTCATGCTCGCCTTTGTGGAAAAGCATATGCGCATCGGCAAGCGCACCATAAGCGGCGTATTTTCCCAACTCGGCAACCTCGCGCTCTCCACGCTCGCCGTGACCCTTCTCTATTTCGCCCTGTACGAAGTGTGGGCGGTCGTTCTCTCGGCACTGCTCTTCGTCGTGGCGCAGATCCGCGTTACCGCGCTCGTCTACGTCCTTCTATGCCTCCTCATCGCTATGGGGGTGTATGTGCTGCTGTACGTCGCCACCATCTTTTATTTGTGGCTTCCGTGCAGGCAGATCACGGGCTTCGGCACGTACGATGCCTTCCTCTATTCCTATCGGCTCGTCTTGGGAGTGCGCCACAGGCTCATCCTCTCGTGGCTCATCTCCTTTGCCGTCCTTCTCGTCGCGGTGGGGGGGCTCGCCTTCCTGCCCGCATACGCGTTCCACCCCGTCGCCATCCTCTTCTTTGCGGCGCTCTTTATGGGCTTCGGCGTCCGCATGGAAACGGTGTATTTCATGACGGACAAGTTGGATCGTGAAGACATCATCAAGAGTTACAGGGAGTTGTAATATGCGTTTCCGCCATTCCGTCAGCATCACAACGGGCAACTTCTCCTCAGTGTTCAAGTTGCTTCTATACCGCTTGATCACGAGCGTCATCTTTTTCAGCCTCTGCTATGTCATTCTGCGCCTGGGGCTCTCCTCCATTACGGAGAGCGCCGAGGTCGCGCACCTCAAAGACCTCGTCTCCTCCTTCTTCGGCGCCATCTTCAACGGCAAGAGCGAAGTGCTGCGGGACTTCCAGAGCAATTTCGCTAACGCCTCTGCCGACGTGTTGCGCCTCATCGGCCGCCACGGCGGGGAAATTGCGGGGTGCGTCGTGGGGCTCGCCCTCATGTATCTCGTCTCGCGCTTTATAAACGGCCTCGCGCTCTTTGCCATTGCGGGGACGCTCAACGATCGGATGGAGACCTACTCCCGCACCAAGTTCTCGCAGGCGTATTTCCGCCGCCTTGGCAAGGCGTCGCTCTATCAGGTCATCTATGTTCCCCTGTGCTTTTTGTACGATGCCCTCATGCTCACCTCGTGTTGGTTTTTGTTCTTCTACGCGCCGTCGTTCTTGCCGTCGTGGGGGTTCTTCTCCATTCTCATCGCCATCTCGTTGGCGCTCACCGCCGTCATCTGCCTCGAAGCCCTCAAAATGACGCTCATCTCGGCGTGGATCCCGGGGATGATCGCGGGCGGGGAGAAGGTCGGCGCGGCGCTCAAACAAAGCCTCAAAAGCCGCAAGGGGTTCGGCGCGCGGTATGCGAGTTTCCTCGCCGCCGTCTACGTCATCGTCATCGTCAACGTCGTCTCCGCGATCGCCACGGTGGGCAGCGCCCTTCTTCTCACGGTGCCCATGAGTTACATCTTCCTCTTGAGTTTGCAGTTCGTGCACTACTATCACAACGCGGGCAAAAAATATTTCGTCTCGCTCAACACCATTGTCGGCAATGAGGACAAGCCCACGGATTTAGGCGAATAAAATGTATTGTACGGCGCACCCGCGCCGGAAGGAGATAATATGGACTATCAAAAGTTATATGAAGCGTGGCTGGGCGATCCCCGCCTGCCCGAGGAATGCAAGCAGAACCTCCGCGCCATCGCGGGCGACGAGAAGGAGAAGGAGTATCGCTTCGGCGGCGAACTCGAATTCGGCACCGCGGGAATGCGCGGCATCATCGGTTGCGGCATCAACATGATGAACATCTACACCGTCATGCGCGCCACGCAGGGGCTTTCCGAGTACATCAAGACGCTCGGGAAGGCGGCACAGGCGCAAGGCGTTGTCATCTCCTACGATACCCGCCGTAATTCCCGCCTGTTCGCCGAAAAGACGGCGGCGGTGCTCGCCAAGAACGGCATCAAAGCCTACCTCTTCGGCGACGTCCACCCCGTCCCCATGCTCTCGTACGCGGTGCGGTATCTCCACACCGTCGCGGGCGTCATGATCACGGCGTCCCACAACCCCAAGGAATACAACGGCTACAAGGTCTACGGCGAGGACGGCGCGCAGATGTCCCCCGAGGCAACGGCGGTCGTCGTCAAATTCATCAACCAAATCACCGACTATCTCGGCGTAGAGGGGGAGGAAAACAGCCCGCTCATCGTGCCCGTGCCCGCCGAGGTGGACGATACCTACATCGCAGAACTTTCCAAACTCACTTTGTCCGACGAGGCCGTTAAAAAGTGCGGCAAGGACTTGAAACTCGTCTATACGCCCGTGCACGGCTCGGGGTATGTGCCCGTCATGCGCATCTTGAAGAAACTCGGCATCAACGTCACCGTCGTCGAGGAACAGACCGTGAAGGACACCGAGTTCTCCACCGTGAAGGTTCCCAACCCCGAGTTCAAGGAGACGCTCTCCATGGGCATCGCGCTCGCCAACAAGATAAAGGCGGACGTCGTGTTCGGCACCGACCCCGATAGCGATCGGCTCGGCGTTGCCGTCAAGAATGGGGAAGGGGAGTTCGTCGCGCTCTCGGGCAACCAAGTGGGCATCTTGCTCCTCGACTACATTCTCACCCGCCTCAAAGAGGAGAACGCGCTGCCTAATAACGCCGCCGTCGTCAAGAGTTTCGTCTCCACGGGCATGGCGCGCGCCATCTGCGAGAAGTTCGGCGTCGCCCTCTTCGAGACGCCCGTCGGCTTCAAGTTCATCGGCGAGAAGATCAAGGAGTGGGAAGCGGACGGCTCGCACACCTACGTGTTCGGCTTTGAGGAGAGTTGCGGGTACCTCCGCGGCACCCATGCCCGCGATAAGGACGCCGTGGTCGCTTCCATGCTCTGCGCCGAGATGGTCTGCTACTACACCTACATCGGCAAGACGGTGTGGGGGAGATTGCAGGAGATCTACGCGGAATACGGCTTCGTGCTCGATAAGAACGAATCCATCGCCTACTCGGGGCTCAACGCCATGAAGGAGATGAACGCCGTCGTCGATGCCCTCAAAGTCGTCAAAGTGGCAAAATTCGGCGACTTCAAGGTGGAGGCGGTGCGCGATTACTCCAAGGACGTCCGCATCGCGGCGGACGGCACACGGGCGGCGCTTAATATTCCCAAGTGCAACTGCGTGTATTACGAACTTGAAGGCGGCAGTTTCATCTGCGTACGCCCCTCGGGCACCGAGCCCAAGCTGAAAATTTACTACTCCGTGCGGGCGAAGGACGAGGCGGCGGCAACCGCGGCCATGGAGAAGGCGAAGGCCGACGTCATGTCCCTCCTTCAAAGCGTCAAGAAGTAACGTCTACGCCCGACACCCGTCGGGCGTTTCCCTTCCCGCCCCATGTCCCCCGTGTCATTCTGAACCCCCTCCCGCGCCTGCCCCGCTTTCGCGGGGCAGGCGCGGGAGGGGGTGAAGAATCCCGATGGGCGAAGTCCGACCCACAAGGTACCCCCATGAACATCCAAACCTTATCCCAAAAATTCGGCGTCAACGTGGAAACGGCGGAAAGCGGTTTTCCCGTTTTTTCGGCGCGCATCAAGGGCAAGCGCGTCCTCGTCCTCACCGACAAAAAAACCCACCCCATATCGCAAAAAATCGTCCCGCTCATTCAAAAGTTTGGCGAAGCCGTGGAATTTTCCTACCCCGAAGAGGAGCCCGTCGCCGACGAAAAGACGGTCGAGGCCGCCCTCACCGCGGCAAAAACTTGCGACTATCTCCTTGCGGTGGGCGCGGGCACCCTCAACGATATTTGTAAGCGCGCGGGGTATCTTCTCCACAAGCCGAGCGGCGTCTTTGCGACGGCTCCCTCCATGGACGGCTTCACCTCGGGCGTCACGCCCCTCATCGAGGGCGGCTTCAAAATTACGCGGCAGGCGCAGGTCGCAGAGGACGTCCTCATCGACTACGCCGTCCTCTCTTCCGCGCCCCGCATGATGATCGGCGCGGGTGTGGGGGACATCCTCGCCAAGTACTGCTGCCTCACCGATTGGCGCATCTCGTCGTACCTCACGGGCGAGGAGTACAACGAGGCGGCGGCGAACCTCATGTATGAAGCCGTGGAAGCCTGCGCCGCAAGCGTTCCCGCCCTCACCCGCGGCGAAGAGGGGGGCGTACAAAAACTCATGGAGGCGCTCCTCATCTCGGGGTACGCCATGGTCGTCGCGGGCAATTCCCGCCCCGCCTCGGGCGCGGAGCACCATATGTCGCACTTCCTCGAAATGGACTTTCTTCGCCGCGGCGAAAAAATTCCGCTCCACGGCGTCAAGGTGGGGCTGGGTACCCTCGTCTCGCTCTACCTCTACCACACGCTCCGCACCCGCCCCGCCTTCGAGGGGTGCGAAAAGGTCTACGCCGAGGCGGAAAAACTTCCCACCGTCGCATGGGCGGAGGGGGTGCTCTCCTCCCTCGGCTGTCCCACCAAATTCTCCGAACTGCATATCCCGCGCGAGACCGTGCGCCGAATGTTTTTTGAGGCGTACAAGATCCGCGACCGCTTCACCGTTCTCACGCTGTACTGCGAAAAGGGCTTCATGGCGGATACGGCGGAAGAACTGCTTGCGAGGTTCTACTGATGCGCGCGGGCGTCTCCACGGCGACGTTTTTCCTTCGCCTCAACACCGAGGATAGCGTCCCCCTCCTTGCCGAGTGGGGCGTACGCGAGGCCGAGGTCTTTCTCACCTCCTTTTCGGAGTACGAGCCCGCCTTCGCCGAGCGTCTCACCGCCGCAAAGGGCAAGTTGAGCGTTCATTCGGTGCACGTTCTCAACACGCAGTTTGAGCCCCAACTCTACGCCGCCCACCCGCGCGTCAAGGCCGATGCCTACTATTTTTTGGAGCGCGCCATGCGCTCCGCCCAAATTTTAGGCGCCAAGTACTACACCTTCCACGGCCTCGCCCGCATCAAGCGCACCTTCAAGGAAGATATTCCCCGCGTCGCCCGTCTCACGGAGGAGATCGCGGCCTTCTGCAAAAAGTTCGGCGTCACGCTCGCCTACGAAAACGTCGAATGGGCGTTCTACAACCGCCCCGGCATCTTCCGCGAACTCAAAGCGGCTTGCCCCGCGCTCGCGGGCGTTCTCGATGTCAAGCAAGCCCGCATCTCGGGCTACGACTATTTCGCCTATCTCGAAGAAATGGGCGCCTCGCTCTCCCACGTCCACGTCAGCGACATCACGGCCGACGGCAAGATGTGTCTCCCCGGGCAGGGCACCTTCGATTTCGACGAACTCTTCGCCCGCCTCCAAGATGTGGGCTTTCAAGGCTCCGTGCTCATCGAAAACTACGGCGGCGACTATCGTGACTTTGGCGAAGTCAAAAGGGCGTACGAGTTCCTCGCCGAAAAAGCGGAAAAATACGGCGCAAAAATCTAAAAAACCGCCGCAAAAAAATTGACAACCGCGCCGCCGTTTGCTATAATGAACGAGTTAGTAAGTGCTGCGGCGAAGGAGGGTAGAGGATATGTCCACGATCAGAGTCGGAGAGAACGAAAACTTGGAGAGCGCGCTTCGTCGCTTCAAGAGAAAGTGCTCGCGCGACGGCATCATCGGTGACCTTCGCAAGAAGGAATTTTACGAGAAGCCTTCCGTGAAGAAGCGCAAGAAGGCGGAAGCCGCGCGGAAGAGAAGCAGAAACTGAGGAAAAAACCGTAACGAAAGTTACGGATTTTTTTTGCGAAAAATGTCACATACCGTCGTATCGGAGGGAATCATGGAGAGGACGCTCAAAATGCTTGCAAAAGAGGCGAAACAGCGCATGAAGAAGGGGTTCTGGAAGCAGTGCGAGGAAGAACTCCAGAGCGAGCGCACCCACGCGCGCGAGCAGGGCATCAACGAGAGCAAGATGGAGCGCTACTTTCAGGAGAAGGTGGAAGGCCGCATCAAGGGCGACTCTCCCGATGAGTTCTACCTCAAAGTCAAAGATCTGCTCCTTTCGGAGGGCGAGGTGTCCGATGCCATCGGGCGTCTCACCGATAAGGCGTACTATAAAACGCTCTCCTACGCCGAGCAGCAGCGGTACAATTTGGAACTCTCCGAAAAATACCTTCGCGCGTTGGAGCGCTTCAAGCGGGAATACGAGTTCGAAATCAAGGGCAGAAAAAACTGAAAAAATTTTGTGTCACAAACAATTGAAGCGCGCCGAAGTTTATGGTATAATAAAGGGGTAATGAACCTCGGAGAACTCAACGAAGAACAAATAAAGCCCGTCCTCGATACCGAGGGCGCAGTTCTCGTCCTCGCGGGCGCAGGGAGCGGCAAAACGCGCGTTCTCACCGCCCGCGTCGCCTATCTTTTGGAGAAAGGCGTACCCGCGGGCAGCATTCTCGCCATCACGTTCACCAACAAGGCGGCGCGCGAGATGCGCGAGCGGCTGGAGGGCGAAACGGACGTCGGCAATATGTGGGTGTGCACCATCCACTCCATGTGCGTCAAAATACTGCGTATGTATGCGCAAAAACGCGGCATACGGGAGAATTTTTCCATCTACTCGGAGCAGGAGCGAAACGCCGTCATCAAGCAGGTCTGTAAGGAACTCGGCTACGAGGAGGACGGTATCCTGAAGGCGGCGCGCTTCCACATCTCCAACGCCAAAATGCTCGGCCTTCCGCCCGCGGCGTACCTCGCAACCTACCGCTACGAGCGCGGCGCCCAAGAGGCCGTCAAGGTCTACGAGCGCTACAACGCGCATCTCAAAGCCTACAACGCCCTCGATTTCGACGATCTTTTAACGGAGGCGCGCGCCCTTCTTTCGGAGGACGAGGAAGCCCGCACCTACCTTTCGGACAAGTTCCGCTACATCCACGTGGACGAGTTTCAGGATACCAACGCCGTGCAGTTCGACATCATCAAACTGCTCGCCTCGCACCACGGCAACCTCTTCGTCGTGGGCGACGACGATCAGTCCATCTATGGCTGGCGGGGCGCGGAAATCGACAATATATTGCATTTTGAGCGCAGTTTTCCCAATATGAAACTGTACAAATTGCAGCGCAACTACCGCTCCACGGGCAGCATTCTGGCGCTCGCCAACGCCTCCATTTCGCACAACAATTTCCGCAGGGGCAAGGAACTTTGGACGGACGCCCCCGCAGGCGAAAAACCCGTCTACTACGAGGCGGAGGAGGAGGCGGGGGAAGCCCTCTATTGCGCCCGCCTCATCGCCGAAGCCCGCGCCCGCGGCGCCGGATATTCGGACTTTGCGGTGCTCATGCGCATCAACGCCCTCACCCGCTCCTTCGAGCAGGAATTCACGGGGCTGAATATCCCCTACAAGGTATTCGGCGGCTTCAAGTTCTACGAGCGCAAGGAGATCAAGGATATTTTAGCCTACCTGCGCCTCATCGCCAACCCCTTCGATAGCGAAGCCCTCCGCCGCGTCATCAACGTGCCAAAGCGGGGCATCGGCGATAAAACCGTTCAAACGCTGTCAGTTTTTGCGGACGAAGAGGACGTTTCCCTCTACGACGCGGTGCTCTCCGCAGACGAACTTCCGCTCGCTCCCTCCGCCAAGGAGAAACTCAAATCCTTCGGCGCGTACATCAAGGAGCTCATCATCCTCTCGCAGGAGACGGCGGCGGATAAGCTCACCGAACACCTCATCGCAACGTCGGGTATGTTGGAGCAGTACGCCGATCATTCGGATGACAGCGTCACCAAGCGCGCCAACATCGAGGAATTCGTAAGTTCCGTCGCCGAGTTTGTCCGCATGAACGAGGGCGCGACGCTCACCGACTACCTTCAACAGATCACCCTCTATTCGGATACCGACGAGATGGACGACGGCGACTACGTGACCCTCGCCACCATCCACGCCGTCAAGGGCTTGGAATTTCCCACCGTGTTTCTCATCGGGCTCGAAGAGAACATCATGCCCACGCCGCGCGCCGTGGGGGAGACATCGGCGATGGAGGAGGAACGCCGCCTCATGTACGTCGCCATCACGCGCGCCAAATCGCGGCTGTACCTCACCCGCTCCAAGAGCCGCTACCTCTACGGCAAGCGCGAGCCCACGGTGCGCTCGCGGTTCGTGGAGGAATTAAAGGGCGAACTCGCCATTCCCGAACAGCGCGCCTACCCCCGCTACGGGGGCGATTTCGGCGGCAACGCGGGCTACGGTTACGGCTACCGCGGCGGCTACGGAAGGCCGTCCCGCGGCTTCGGCTTCGGCAATTCGGCGCCCCGCAGAGTTGGGAGCGCGTCGGAAGCGGAAAACTTCCCCACATTCGGCACGGGCAAGCCGCCCGCCCGCAGCCCGTACCTCGCGCCTACGCAGCCGCAGACCGCAAAAAAAGATACCTCCCGTTTTTCTGTTGGCACCAAGGTACGCCACGCGCGCTTCGGCGAGGGGGAAGTCATCGCCATGCGCGGGGCGGCGGATAATCTCATCGTCACCGTGCACTTCGCGGCGGCGGGCAATAAGGACTTGGCGGCGGCGCTCGCCCCGCTGGAAATTTTGGAGTAAGTATGAACAGACAGCGCGAATTAGTGGACATCCTCAATAAATGGGCGTACGAGTACTACGTCCTCGATAATCCCAGCGTCCCCGATCGGGAGTACGATAGGCTCTACGATGAACTTCGGGAGTTGGAGCGCGAGAGCGGGGAGGTCTACCCCGATTCCCCGACGCGCCGCGTGGGCGGCGAGCCCGTCAAGGGCTTCGAGCGCCACACCCACATCGCGCGCCTCTATTCCCTCGATAAGGCGGTCTCGGCGGATGAACTCGGTGCCTTCTTCACCCGCGTCTACAAGGCCGACCCCGCGGCGGAGTTCACCGTCGAATACAAGTACGATGGGCTCACCGTCTGTCTCACCTACGAAAACGGCGTGTTCGTGCGCGCCGCCACCCGCGGCAACGGCGTGGAGGGGGAAGATGTCACCGCGCAGGCGCTCACCGTCCGCAGTTTTCCCCTCAAAATTTCCTACACGGGCACCCTCGAGGTGCGCGGCGAGGCCATTATGCGCCTCTCCGTCCTCGAAAAGTACAACGCGGCGCACCCCGGCGAGGAACTCAAAAACGCGCGCAACGCGGCGGCGGGGGCGATCCGCAACCTCGACCCCGCGGAGACCGCCAAGCGGAATGTGGAAATTCTCTTCTACGACGTCAACTACATGAGCGAAAACCCCGTCAAAACGCAGGTCGAAGCCATGGAGTTCCTCAAAAAGGAGGGCTTCAAGACCTATCCCTTCTTCCGCCTCTGCAAAACGGCGGAGGAGGTGCAGGACGCCATCGACTACATCGAGGCGGAGCGCAAGAAGATAGACGTCCTCACTGACGGCGCCGTCGTCAAGGCAAACGGCGAACGGGTGCGCGCCGCCATGGGCTACACCGATAAATTCCCCCGCTGGGCAATTGCCTACAAGTTCGAGGCGGAGGAAGCCGAGAGCACCGTCAAAAATGTCCTTTGGCAGGTCGGGCGCACGGGGAAACTTACGCCCCTTGCCGAGATCGAGCCCGTCGAACTCGCTGGCGCCACGGTGCGCCGCGCCACCCTCAACAACTTCGGCGATTTAACCCGCAAGGATGTAAAAGTGGGCTCCCGTGTCCTCGTCCGCCGCTCCAACGAGGTCATCCCCGAGATCCTCGCCGCCGTCGAGCACACCGAGGGCAGCGTCCCCGTCCAAAAGCCAACGGTCTGTCCCTTCTGCGGCGCGCCCGTTCGGGAGGTCGGCGCCAATCTCTTCTGCACCAACGAGGGCTGCCCGCCCCGCGTCGTGCAGAAACTCACCCACTACTGCTCCAAGAACGCGGCGGACGTCGAGGGCATGAGCGAGGCGACTTTGACCCTTCTCTACGAGGAGAGGGGAGTAAGAAATTTCTCCGATCTCTACACCTTAACTGCGCAAAGTTTTGAGGGCTTGGAGGGCTTCAAGGAGAAAAAAATTTCCAATTTATTGAGCGCAGTCGAGAACAGCAAGCATATTCCGCTCGATAAATTTTTGTATGCCATCGGCATCGGTCAAATCGGCAGAGTGGCGGCGCGGGATCTTGCCGAATTCGGCAGCGTCGAGGCGGTAGCGAGCCTCACCTTCGAGCAGCTCATCGCCCTTGAAGATATCGGCGAGGCGACGGCAAACAGCATCCTTTCCTACTTTGCGGACGAGGAGAACAGGGCGGAACTTGCGCGGCTTGTTTCTCTCGGCGTCACGCCGTTCGTCAAGGAGAAAAAGAAGGAGGGCGCCTTCGCGGGAGAAGTCGTCGTCCTCACGGGAAGTTTGCAGAGTATGTCCCGCCCCGAGGCGCAGAAGAAAATCGAGGATCTCGGCGGCACGGCGGCAAGTTCGGTGACCGCCAAAACGACGCTCGTCGTCGCGGGCGAGAAGGCGGGGAGCAAACTCGAAAAGGCGCAGAAGGCGGGCATCAAAATCATCGGCGAGGAGGAATTCCTCTCCATGCTCGGCGAAAAAAATTGACCCCGCGCATCCCCTTGAAAATTTTCATGAGGGAGCATAGCGGGGAGCGGCGGGAAAGAAAAAAAGAGGGCGGCCGGAAAAAAATTGTCCTCCCCCGCCCGCGCGCGCAGTTCCCCCCATAGGGGGGAACTGCGCGCGCGGGCGGGGGAGGACAAAAGAGAAACAAAATATCGCGCGCGGGAATAAAACGGGCGCTTTCGCGGGTCGCGGATATGCGCGAAAAAAATTCGCAAAAAACTTGCCAACGCCCATGCGCGTGTGATATAATACAACCAAGCGGAAATATGCAGAGCGAAAAAGCGACAAATTTGCAAAGAGAGGAAACGCGATGTACAGCATGACGGGTTACGGCAAAGGCGAATATCGGGAAGAGGGCTTGGAGCTCGTCGTCGAAGTGCGCTCGGTCAACAACCGCTACTTCGACCTCGCCGTCAAGTGCCCGCGCATCTTTCTCTCGCTCGAGGAACACATCCGCAAGGCGGCGAAGGAAAAAATTTCCCGCGGGCACCTCGATGTGTTCGTCTCGTACACCGACCGCCGCGCGAAGGAGAAGGAAGTTTTCACCGATTTGGAGGCCGCCCGCGCCTACGTGGAAGCGGCAAATTCTCTCCGCCGCGAGTTCCCCGCCTTGCACGACGATCTGAGCCTCTCCTTCCTTCTGCGCCTTCCCGAAGTCGTCAAAACCGAGGAGGCGGCGGGCGCGGACGAAGCGCTCGTCCACGCCTTGGATGAGGCTCTGAACGCCGCGCTCGAAGCGCTCCTTCAAATGCGCCTCGCCGAGGGCGAAAGGCTCAAATCCGACCTCGTGAGCCGCGTCAAAACCATTTCGGATTTGCGCGAAAAGATCGCCGCCCGCGCGCCGTTCGTGGCGAGCGAGTACGCAAAGAAAATTGCCGAGCGCGTCGCCGAGTACGTCGGCGGCAAAGTGGACGAGACGAGAATTTTGACGGAGGCCGCCATCTTTGCCGACAAGTGCAACATCGATGAAGAACTCACCCGCCTCTCCTCGCACATCAAAGAATTTTATTCCATCGCGGAGAGCAGCGAGCCCGTCGGCAGAAAACTCGACTTCCTCATTCAGGAATTCAACCGCGAGTGCAACACCATTTGCAGCAAATCCAACGATAAAGAGGTCACCGCCGCCGCCCTCGAGATGAAGAATGAGATCGAGAAGGTGCGCGAGCAGGTGCAGAATTTGGAGTAAGGGATGAAGGGCGTCATTTTCTGTATTTCCGGCCCCTCCGGCGTCGGCAAGGGCACCATCGTAAACGAACTCATGGCGCGAGACCCCGATCTGGCGCTCTCCGTCTCCTGCACGACGCGCGCGCCCCGTCCCGGCGAAATACACGGGGTGCACTACTTCTTCATCTCGCACGAAGAGTTCAGGCGCAAACTTGAAAACGGCGAATTTTTGGAGTACGACGAGCACTTCGGAAATTACTACGGGACGCTCATCGACTACGTGCAAAAGCGCGCCGATGAAGACAAGGCAGTCATTCTGGAGATCGACGTCGTGGGTGCGTTCAAGGCGAAGGAATACTTCGGGCCGACGTGCAAGGTCATCAACATCTTCATCATGCCGCCGTCGCTCGAGGAACTCGAAAACCGCCTGCACCGCCGCGGCTCGGAGAGCGAGGAGCAACTTGCGGCGCGCAGGGAGCGCGTGAAGTTCGAATACAAACAGGCGGATAAGTTCGACTACATCGTCCTCAACGACGAAGTCCCCCGCGCGACCGAGGAGATCCTCGGCATCATCAGAAAAGAAAAAAATAACCAGTGAGGTAACAATATGATAAACGAACCTTCGGTAGACGCGCTCGTTCGCAAACTCGGCACGGAGGAGGAACCCGCAAGCCGCTACGAACTGTGCATCGTCGTCGCCAAGCGCACGAGGCAGATCATCGAACAGATGCAATCGACGGGCGCGACCGAACTTCCCGGCAAGCAAAAGGAGATCGTGGTCGCCTGCCAGGAAGTGATGAACGGCAAGGTAAAGAGCGTAAAGGATTAAGTGGCTCCCCGCAATCGCGGGGCGCTTTTCTATGGATATGGTAGCGGAAGTCATCGTGGATATTGCGCACAGCGACGTCGATAAAATTTTCGACTACGTGTGCGATTTCGAAATTGCCGTGGGCACCCGCGTCGCCGTCCCGTTCGGGTTTGGAAAGGGAACGACGACGGGCTTTGTCATACGGCTCAAATCCTCGACGGACATCGCGCCCGAAAAACTCAAGAAAATCTACCGCCCGCTCGATAAATTCCCCGCCCTGAATGCGGAGTGCCTCGCGCTCGCACAGAAGATCGCAACGCGCTACCGCGTCCCGCTCGCGCTCTCTTTGCGGCTCTTTCTGCCCGCCGAGATGCGCACGGGCAAGGTGAGCGAGGCGTATAAAACCTACGCGCGGCTCACGGGCGACCCCGCCGAAGTTCCGCCCAAGGCAAAAGCCCAGCGCGCCCTCGCCGAATTTTTGCTGGAAAACGGCGAGCAGGAGGCCTCCGAACTTCGCAAGCGGTTCGGGGCGGCGGTCAGCGCGCTCGAAAAAAAGGGGCTTCTTGTCCTCGAAAAAAAGCGCAAGATGCGCGATCCCTACGGCGGAAGGAGCGGTGCGCAGGCGGAGCACGTTTTAACGCCCGCCCAAAGCGAAGCCGTCCGCCGCATCCGTACGACGGAAAAAACCGTGACGCTCCTGCACGGCGTGACGGGGAGCGGCAAGACGGAAATTTATTTGACGCTCATCGCGGAACAGTTGAAGGCGGGCAAGACGGCGCTCTTTTTGGTGCCAGAAATTTCGCTGACGCCGCAGATGCTCTTCCAACTCCGCTCGCGCTTCCAGAGCGCCGTCGCCATTCTGCACAGCGGCCTTTCGGCGGGGGAGCGGTTCGACGAGTGGGAGCGCCTCCGCTCGGGCGAGGCAAAGATCGCCGTCGGCGCGCGCTCGGCAGTCTTTGCGCCCGTCGAGAACATCGGGCTCATCGTCATCGACGAGGAGCACGACGGCAGTTACTCCTCCGAGAGTTCGCCCCGCTACAACACGTTCGACATCGCACTCCTGCGCGCAAAATACAACGGGTGCAAGTTGGTTTTGGGTAGCGCCACGCCCGCGGTGGAGACCTACCGCCGCGCAAAAGAGGGGGAGTTTGAACTCATCACGCTGCCCGACCGCATCAACGCCCGCCCGCTTCCCGCAGTCCGCCTCGTGGATATGCGGCGGGAGGTGCGCCGCGGCAATCCCTCGCCCTTCTCCGCCCTCCTCAAGGAGCGCCTCGAAGCCTGCCTTTCGAGCGGAAATCAGGCAATTCTCTTTCTCAACCGTCGGGGCTATTCGCAGACGGTGATGTGCCGCGACTGCGGAAACGTCATCAAGTGCGAGCACTGCGACGTGGCGCTCACCTACCACAGCGAGGAGGACTGCCTCAAATGCCACTACTGCGGCGCGCGCTACAAGATGCCCGAGGGGTGCCCCGAATGCGGCGGCAAGCACATCCGCTACGTGGGCACGGGCACCCAGCGCGTCGTGGGCGAACTGAAAAAACTGTACCCCGAGGCGCGCATTCTGCGCATGGACGTGGATACGACGAGCGGCAAAGAGGGGCACTACAAAATTTTGAAGCAATTTTCCGACCGCAAGGCGGATATTCTCGTCGGCACCCAGATGGTCGCCAAGGGGCACGACTTCCCCGCCGTGACGCTCGTGGGCATTCTCGACGCCGACATGGGGCTGTACTTCCCCGACTACCGCAGCGGCGAGCGCACCTTTCAACTCGTGACGCAGGTCGCGGGCAGGAGCGGCAGGGCGGAGGAGAAGGGCGAGGTGGTGCTTCAAACGTACGACCCCGAGAACGCCATTCTGCGCTTTGCCGCCGCGTACGACTACGAGGGCTTCTACGAGCACGAGATCTCCATGCGCGCGGCGACCATGTTCCCGCCCTTTGCCAAGATCGTGCGCGTGATGGCGACGGGCGAAAACGAGCAGGAGACGCTTGCCTGCCTCAAAGAGGTGTATTCTTCGCTCTCGGAAATCTACGGCAAAAACGCGGACAAATTTTTGTTTTTCAACCGGATGCACGCGCCCGTCAAGCGCATCCAGAATAAATACCGCTATCAGGTGCTCATGCGCCTCTTGCCCGGTGCGCCGCTCGCCGAAATTTACGACGCGGTGGCTGCCGTCAAACATAAAAACGTGCTCTGCTATGTGGAAGAAAATCCGAGCAATTTGAGTTGAGGAAAGTATGATAAGAGAAGTTGTGCAGGTGGGCGATCCCGTCCTCCGCAAAAAATGTGAAAAAGTGACGAGGTTCGACGCGGAACTTGCCGCCCTCCTCGACGATATGAAGGAGACCCTCAAAAAGGAGGATGGCGCGGGGCTCGCCGCCCCGCAGGTGGGCGTTCCCATCCGCGCCGTCGTCGTGGACGTGGAAGAGGGCTACTTTGAATTCGTGAACCCCGTGTTCGTCTGGCAAAAGGGCGAGCAGACGGGGGCGGAGGGGTGCCTCTCGGTGCGCGGCAAGGCGGGCACCGTCACCCGCCCCGACAAGGTGAAGATCGTCTTTCAGGATCGGCGGGGCGACAGGTTTTCCCTCGTCGCGCACGGGTTCTTCGCCCGCGCCATCTGCCATGAGATAGACCACCTCGATGGGATACTCTATACCGACAAGGCGACGAATATTCGCAATGCGGACTAAATTCACAAAATTCTTTTTATATAGAGCCCTGCGGGCGGCATACTGTGGGCAAAGAATTTTCGTGAGGGGTTAGTTTGTGCATCTCTCAATGGTTCGCCCACGAATAGTTCGTCCTCAAAGTCATTAAGCCGCAGGTATGCGGCAAATTGGGTCGCCCACGGCGGAAGTGAATTCCGCCTAAGGCACATTATTTACAGCCACTTAATTGTTTCCGTTTGAGAGACGTTTTCCTCGAATGGGAAGGAGAAAATAGTGAGAATTGTGTTTGCGGGGACGCCCGAATTTGCCGTGCCCGCCCTTCAAGCAATTTACGAGGCGTACGGAGAAGCGCTCGTTGCCGTCGTCACCCAGCCCGATCGGCCGCAGGGCAGAAAGGGCATTTTGACGCCGCCGCCCGTCAAGGAAGAGGCAGAGCGGCTCGGGGTGCCCGTGCTGCAATTTTCGCGCATCCGCGACAACGCCGCCGAACTCGCGGCGCTCCATGCCGACCTCATGGTGACGTGCGCATACGGGCAAATTCTCACGCAGGAAGTACTCGATTTGTTCCCCATGGGTGTGTGGAATATCCACGCCTCGCTCCTGCCCGCCTACCGCGGCGCGGCGCCCATTGCCCGCGCCCTCATCGGCGGCGAACGGGAGACGGGCGTCACCATTATGAAGACCGAACTCGGGCTCGACACGGGGGATATGCTGCTTGCAGCAAAGACGCCCATCTACGACAGCGACGACTGCGGCACCCTCGAAGAGAGGCTCTCGCGCATGGCGGCGGAGTGCATCACCGAGGCGCTCGAAAGGATCGGGCGCGGCGGGGTCGTTCTCCAAAAGCAGGGCGAGGGGTCCACCTGCAAGAAGGTGGAGCGCACCGAGGTGGATTTTTCGAGGACGGCGCGCGAGGTGAGTTGCCTTATCCGCGGGCTCTCGCCCTCGCCGTTTGCCTTTGCGAGGGTGGGGGATCTCACGCTGAATTTTTGGTTCGCCGAGGAAATACCCTGCGATGCGGACGTTCCCGCGGGCACCGTGGTGGCGGCCTCCGCGAAGGAGGGGCTCATCATAAAGTGCGGCGAGGGGGCGGTCTCCGTTACCGAATTGCAGCCCGCGGGCGGCAGAAGAATGAGCGCGCGGGACTTTTGTAACGGGAGAAAACTACAAAAGGGGGATCGCTTTGACCAACCCGTTCTATGACCCGTACCGCATTCTGGCGCGGGTGTACGGCGAGGGCGCGCACCTCAAAATTGCTCTTTCAGAGGAGCCCATCGAGGAACTGCACCGCGCCCGAACGGTGAAGACGGTGTACGGCGTGTTGGAGCACGACGGGTACCTTTCGCTGTGCATTAAAACGTTCGCCGAAAAATCGCCCAAGGCGGCCGTGCGCATCTTGCTGAAGATCGCGCTCTATCACCTCATCTTTCTCGGGAAACCGCGCTACATGGTGACGGATACGGCGGTGGACCTCCTCAAAAAGATGGGCAAGGGCGGCATGGCGGGCTTCGTGAACGCCTTTTTGCGGCGGTTCAACGCGGAAAAAGTCGTACTGCCCGCGGGCGACGAGGGGCTCTCGGTGGAGAGCAATTTTCCGCCGTTTGCGGTGAAGATGTTGCGCGAGGCGTATGGCGAGCGGGTGCGGGACATTGTGCTTGCAAAGAGCCAAGGCGTTGCGGTGCGGTTTGCGCGGGGTATGGAGAAGTATTTGGGGCGCGAGCACATCGATACGCCATTTGAGACCCTCAAAATTTTCAGAAATTTCGCGCGGGACGAGGGGTTCGACCGCGGCGAGTATACCTTCCAATCGGTGGGGAGCGTGGCTATATGCGACGCCGTGGAGCCGTGCGAAAATTTGCTCGACGCCTGCGCCGCGCCGGGCGGGAAATCGGTGCTCCTCGCCGAAAAGTGCGGGCACGTGACCGCCGCGGAACTGCACCCGCACCGCGTTGCCCTCATCCGAAGTTACTGCGCGCGCATGGGCGCGGAAAATGTGACCGCGGTGGAGAAGGACGGCACCGCGTTCGACCCCGCGTGGGAGGGCGCGTTTGACGGGGTACTGTGCGATGCGCCGTGCTCGGGGCTGGGGACGGTTGCCGAGAACCCCGACCTTCCCCTCAATAAAAAAGAGGAAGACCTTGTAGGGCTGCGGGAGACGCAACTTGCAATTCTTGCGAACTGCGCGCGGTATGTGAAGCGCGGCGGCGCGCTGTACTATTCGACGTGCTCCCTTCTGCCGTGCGAGAACGACGGGACGGTCGGCGCCTTTTTGCGCGGACACGCGGAGTTTATAGCGGAGCCCGTATCTTCCCCCCTCGAACACGAAAAAACGGCACATGGGGTGCAGTTTTTGCCCGATAAGGCGTTCGGGGCGGGGTTCTACATTGCCAAGATGAGGCGCGTATGAAGGGCGTTTTGCAGGACAAAAGTTTGGAGGAAATGGTTGCGCTCGTGGAGGCGGCGGGGGAGAAGCCCTTCCGCGCGCGGCAAATTTTCGAGGGGCTCATGCGGGGCAAAAAAATTGCCGAATTGCCCGTGCCGCCCGCACTGCGCGGCGTTCTACTCGAACATTATGAAGATGAGCCCGTGAGGATCCGCGAGACGTTCGTCTCCAAGGACGGCACCAAAAAATTTTTGTTCCAACTTGCCGATGGCAACCTCATCGAGGGCGTTCTCATGAAGTATAAGTACGGCAACACGCAGTGCGTCTCCACGCAGGTCGGCTGCCGCATGGGGTGCAAGTTCTGCGCCTCCACGCTCGGCGGAAGGGTGCGCGACCTTACGGCGGGCGAAATTTTGGGGCAGATTTTAGCCGTCAACCGCGCCGAAGGCGGAAATTTGAAGGAGCGCGCCGTCACCAACGTCGTGCTCATGGGGAGCGGCGAGCCCTTCGACAACTATGAAAACGTTGTGAAATTTTTGCGCAATGTGACCGCGGCGGGCGGCATTTGCATCAGCGCGCGGAATATTTCGCTCTCGACGTGCGGCCTCGTGCCCGAGATGCGGAAATTTGCGGAGGAGGGCATCCCGCTCAACCTGACGGTCTCCCTCCACGCCGTGACCGACGCCGAGCGCGCCCGCACCATGCCCATTGCAAACCGCTACAAGATCGCCGACATTCTGGACGCCTGCGCCTACTATTTTGAAAGGACGGGGCGGCGGTATATCTTCGAGTACTCGCTCATCGATGGCGAGAACGCCGATGCTGCCCACGCCGCCGCGCTCGCCGATCTGTTGAAGGGAAGGCCGTGCCACGTCAACCTCATCCGCCTCAACGCGGTGAAGGAGCGAGATTTGAAGGGGACGGACGAGGAGGCCGCGCAGGAATTTTTGGCGGAACTCACCCGCCGCGGCATTTCGGCAACGCTGCGCCGCAGCATGGGAAGCGACATCGGCGGCGCGTGTGGGCAACTGCGGGCGAGGTATATTGCGGAAAAGGAATAGAGGGATTTTTTATATTTCTCTTGACATTGGTACATAATTGTGCTATAATAATGGCACAAAAACATAAAATGTTGTGGAGGTGAAAGATGCCGCAGATCATTCCCATTCGAGATTTAAGAGATACGACAAAACTTTCGGAGATGTGCAATGCAAGCAACGAGCCGATCTTCGTCACAAAAAACGGCTACGGAGATATGGTCGTTATGAGCATGGTCGCGTATGAACAGAGGCTTGCGCAGGTCGAAATGTACTCTAAAATTATGGAGGGCAAGGCGCAGGCTGACCGCGGGGAACTTTTGGACGGCCCCGCCACGCTTGCAAAATTGAGAGCAAAGTATGGCAAGTAAATACGGCTACAAGTTGACGCCGCTCGCCGAACAGGAGGTGGACGCGGCGCTTGTGTACATATCGGAAACGCTCTGTAACGGGAAAGCCGCGATCGACCTCTTGGACAAGATCGAAGGAGCGATCGAGACGATTTGCGAATTTCCTTATTCCGCAACCGATTGTAGTTTGTTTCTTGTGGCGGATGAAAATATCCGCCATATTCTCGTAGGAAACTATGTTTTGATTTACGAGATCAACGAAAGCGAAAACAGCATCAGAATTCTGCGTTTTTGTTATACGCGTATGGATCTGAGCAAACTTAAGTTGTAACGAACGATGAATTTTTCCGCGAGCGGGGAGGGGGAAGGATGAAAATCAAGATTGCGCCGAGTATTTTGGCGAGCGACTTTTCGAGGGTCGGCGAGACGGTGAAAAAGTTGGAGGCAAGCGGGGCGGACTATGTGCACTGCGACGTCATGGACGGGAATTTTGTGCCGCCCATCACCTTCGGCGCGCAGATGGTGAGAGCCATCCGCCCGCACACGAGCCTGCCCCTCGACTGCCACCTCATGGTGCTGCACCCCGAGACGCACATCGAGGACTTCGCAAGGGCGGGGGCGGACATCATCACCGTGCACGTGGAGGCCTGTGACCCCGCCGCGCTGTTCCCCAAAATCGCCGCGCTCGGCGTAAAAAAGGGCGCGGTCGTCAACCCCGAGACGCCCATCGAAAAGGTGTTTTCCGCCGTGGATGCGGGCGCGGATATGGTGCTCGTCATGAGTGTGCACCCCGGCTGGGGCGGGCAGAAGTTCATCCCCGAGACGCTCGATAAATTGCAAGCGCTGCGCAATTACTGCGTGAAGCGCGGGTTGCCCGACTTCGACATCGAGGTGGATGGCGGCGTGACCGAGGAGAACGTAGGCGAAGTCATTGCGGCGGGCGCGAACGTCATCGTGGCGGGGAGCACCGTGTTCCGCGCGCCCGATATGGCGGCGACCATCAGAAGGCTCCGCGGATGAAGGGCGCGAAAACCGCCGTCATCCTCCTCAACGGCGAGCCCTACCGCGGCGAAATTTGCGCGGAGAACGCCTACGTCATCTGCTGCGACGGGGCGTATGCGTGGGCGAAGGGGCGGGTGCGCATCGACGAGAATTTGGGCGACTTCGACTCTTTGGGCGAAACACCCGTGCCCGCGCCGCTCTTTACCTTCCCCTCCGAGAAGAACGAGACGGACGGCGAACTCGCCGTGGATCGGGCGCTGGAACTTGGGGCGACCGACCTCATATTCTACGGCGGCGGAGGCGGCCGTGAGGATCACTTTTTGGGCAATTTGCACCTTCTCTATAAGGCGCGGGCGGCGGGCATGGCTGCCGCGCTCAAGACCAACGGTGCGGACATCGTACTCGCTTGCGAGGGGGAGCATACCTTTCCCTGCAAGAAGGGGCAGACAATTTCCCTGTTGCCTTTCGGCGGCGACGCGCATATCATGAAGATGCGGGGGCTCAAATACGCGGAGGAAAATTTACGGCTCCGCTACGGCTCTACGCGCGGCATCTCCAATATTGCGCGGGGCGAAGAAATTTGCTTCTGCGTGAAGGAGGGGTGTGTGCTCGTCATTTTGAGCGAGGAGGGAACATGATCGTCTGCATTAAGCCGCCGCTGTGTATTCGGCTCGTGCTTCGGCTGTTCTACAGGGGATGAATTACATCGATTTGCACTGCGACGCTCTCACCAAGGAGGGCGCCGCTTGTGTTACTGCGGAAAATTTGCGCGCGGGCGGGTGCGCCCTCCAATGCTTCGCCGCCTTCGTGGACGGCACGAGGGGGGAGGGGTACGAGAGGGCGGCGGCGTTGTGCGATAAGTTCGATGAACTGTGCAGGCGGGAGGGCTTGACTGCCGTGCGGCGGGGTTCGCGCCTCCAAGAGGGGAACGCCCTGCTCACCGTGGAGGGCGGTGAGGCGATCGGGGGGAAGTTAGAGAATTTGGACGCGCTCTGTGCCCGCGGGGTGCGGATGTTGGGGCTGACGTGGAACAGGGACAATGCGCTCGGCACGGCGCACGGAGGCGTGGGCGGGCTGACGAAATTCGGGCGGGAATGCGTGGAAAAAATGTGCGAAATAGGCATGATCCCCGACGCGGCGCACGGGAGCGACGGGCTGGTTTCAGACGTCGCCGAAATTTGCGGGAGACGGGGCGCGCCCTTTGCAATAAGCCATGCGGGGGCGCGCGAGGTGTTTTTTCATTCCCGCAACCTCTCGGACGAGGGCATCCGCGCCGTGGCGGAGGGCGGCGGGGTCGTCGGGCTGTACTTCGTGGCAAAGTTCCTCTCGGCAGATGGCAGCGCGGAGGGGCAGCGGGCGGCGCTTCTCGCTCACGCGCGGCACATCGTGAAGGTGGGCGGCGAGAACGTTTTGGCGTTGGGTTCCGACTTCGACGGTGCGCCCGCGAATGCGTACATCAAGAGCCCCGCCGATGTGCCCAAGCTGATTTTTGATTTGGAACGGGCGTTCGGTGCGCGCGTGGCGGAGAAAATTGCGTTTGGGAATGCAAAAAGGGTGTTGGGGCGGGTGCAACAATAGGGGCGACCCCCTCCCCACCCCTCCCCCTTACGCAGGGGGAGGGCAAGTTAAGGGGAACGCGGCGCGGGTGTTGGATAATTTTCAAAAATACTTGTAAATTGCTTTCCGTTGTGGTATACTGATTGCGTCACACAAGTTAATAGAAAGTTCATAGGGAACGCATAATAGGCATTGCGTATCTCTCTTTTCTCTGTGAACTTTTTATTCCGGAAAAAACTTGTGTGACAACAATCGGAGATACCAACGCAGTGTGTCTTCGGTTGGAGGCACACTTTTTTTGTGCCGCTTTTTACTGCGAAAAAATTTTTTTCGGAGGTAACAAATGAAGCACAGATTGATGAGCGGACTGTTGGCGGCCTTGATGGCTGCGACGGCGGCATTCGGGTTAGCCGCCTGTGGCGGCGGGGGTGAACCCGGCGGAGGCACAAGTGGAACAGGCGGAAGCGGCGGCAGTGGCGGCGGTGGCGGCGAACTTCCGCACACCCACACATTTGCCTCAACATGGACGTCGGACGAGGAATTCCACTGGCACGCGGCGACCTGCGAGCACACAAACGAAGTAAGCGGCAGAGCGGCGCACGATTACAAGAACGGCGTCTGCGGCACGTGCAAACACGCGCACGAAAATCACGACTTCGCAAACGGCGTGTGCACGGTGTGCGGCCTGCCGCAACCTGCGACGGAAGGGCTTGCCTATGAGGTTGCCGATGGGGGCGGGTACACCGTGACCGGCATCGGAGAGGCGCAGGGGACGGAGATCATCATCCCCGCGACCCACGAGGGCGAGACCGTCGTTGCCATCGGCGATGAGGCGTTTCTCGGCGAGGAGATCGAGAGCATTGTCATTCCCGCGAGCGTCAAGAGCATCGGGCAATGTGCGTTCCAGAAGTCCTCGCTCCAATCGGTGACGCTCGCAGAGGGGTTGGAGACGCTCGGCTATTGCAGTTTTTCCAAGTGCAATTCGCTCACAGAGTTCACCGTGCCCGCGAGCGTGGAGACGTGGGGGACTTATGTATTTTGGTCGTGCGAAAACCTCCAAAAGGTCACTTTTGCCGACGGGTTGAAAGAGGTGGGAGAGAGCGCCTTCTATCAGTGCCCCGCGTTGGAGACGGTCGTGTTCGGCGGCGGAAATATTCAGATCGGCGAGAAGGCGTTTGTGGAATGCACCGCGCTCGCGCGGGTGGAGACGCCGAGCATCGCCGATTGGTGTTCGGTGAGTTTGAAAAACCGCGCCTATCGCGGCACGACGCCCTTTGAGTACGGCGCGACTCTCTATGCGGGCGGCGAGCCCGTCGTGGGCACACTCACCATCCCCGAGGGAGTGACGAAGATCGCGGACTATGCGTTTTGGTTCTACCAAAAGGTGGACAGGCTCGTGCTCGCCGATTCCGTGGAGGAGATCGGAGAGGAATCCTTCGGACAGATGAATATCTATCACCTGACGATCGGAAAGGGCTTGAAAACCATTGTGACGGGCGGCTATCATGACGCCGGCGGCTCGTTTGCGGGCTATACGGGCTATAAGACGTGGGCGGGCATCATCGAAATAAACAACCGCTCCGAATATGTCTTTGAGAATTACGATATCGGCGTCGTGGAGGTCTCCTCCGACGAGGAGTGCGGCAGGATCGAAGAACAGGGGGACTTCCGCTGGTATATCAACGAGAAACTCAACAGGGTCATTCTCTGTGCTTATACGGGCGAGGGCGTCTTCTCCGAACTCCCCGCAAGTTCGCCCTACGGCGATACTTATGAGATCGGGCGGTACTTCGCGCTGTTCAGCGGCTATGGAAGGGGTTCAAACTATTTCAACTACGAGGGAGCAAAGACTTCCTTTACGAACATCGAACGGTTTGAAAAGCTTATCATTCCCGACTGCGTGACCAAAGTGGGCGAAAATGCGTTCTCATGGGAGTATCTCACGCCGCACTTCACCACCATTGTGATCGGCAGCAAAGTGCAGGAGATCGGGGCGAATGCGTTCGGCTCGGGCATCTCGAAGATCACGAACCTGTTCTACCACGGGGAAGAGGCGCAGTGGAACGAGGTCATCTGCGCGGATAAGGCGTTCGGCTCCTTCAAATATCCCTCGCAGGCGTATTTTTACAGCCAAGCGCAGCAGAATGGAAGTTATTGGCATTACGACGGAAGCGGCGAGCCTGTCAAATGGTAAAAAGTGCAAAAAAACGCCGCGGCAATGTTGCCGCGGCGCGTTCGCACAAAAAAATTTCCGCATAAAAAGGGGAGCCGCAACCAAACGTTGCGGCTCCCGCTCTCTTTACAAGTTATACTCTCTCTACCTTGTCGCTTTTGAGGCAACGTGCGCAGACGTAACCCGTCGTCACTTTGCCATCCTGCTTATAGGTGACTTTCTGGACGTTCGCCGCAAACGTTCTCTTCGTCTTGCGGTGGGAGTGGCTGACGTTGTTGCCCGCAACTTGACCCTTTCCGCAGATACTGCATACTCTCGACATATCTCCACCTCCGATGGGTATTTCCGTATTTCGTGGCGCGACAAACAAAAGCGCCCCTTGCCGCGCTTTCTTATGATACCATAACCGAGGCCAAAAAGGCAATTAAAATTGAGGGAAAAACGCGAAAATTTTTTAAGAATGGGGAAATTTTTTACAATATCGCTTGCAAAAACAGGCGCGATAGGATAAAATAGGTATTGACAGGTTCAAGGAGCGCATATGTCTGTTAGCACGAGCAACGCATACGGAAAAATTTCTATCTCTGACCTTGCCATTGCCAAGGTTGCGTCGCAGGCTGCGGTGGAGAGTTACGGCATCGTGGATACCGTCTCGCACCGCTTTACCGACACGCTCGCCGAACTTCTCAAAAAGGACGCGGGAGGCAAGGGCGTAAAAATCACGACCCAAGGGAACCGTATTTTTATCGACGTTTACGTGCTCATCAAGTACGGCGTTTCCATCGAAGCCGTGGCGGAATCGCTGAAAGAGGCCGTCAAGTACAAGGTGGAAAAGTTCACGGGCATGATCGTGGATACCGTAAACGTAAACGTCATCGGTCTCAAATTGTAACTCCGTCTCCGCGATCCCATCATTCAGGAGATCAAAATGCAAAAAACCATAAATTGCGCCGTCTTCCGCAAAATGGTGTTGGTCGGCGCAAAAATGCTCGATAACAATCGGGCGAAGGTGGACGCTTTGAATGTGTTCCCCGTCCCCGACGGCGACACCGGCACCAATATGTCGCTCACGATGCAGTCCGCCATCAAGGAACTCTCGGGCACGGCATCCAACAGTTTCCCCGAGGTGTGCGACAGCGTCTCTAAGGGGGCGCTCCGCGGCGCAAGGGGCAATTCGGGCGTCATTCTTTCGCAGATCTTCCGCGGCATTTGCTCGGTTCTGCGCGACGGCAAACCCGAAGTGGATACCAAGGCCTTCGCAAGGGCGCTGGAAGCGGGCACAAAGGTCGCCTACAACGCCGTTGCCATTCCCAAGGAGGGCACCATTCTCACCGTCGTCCGCATGATGAGCGAGTATGCAGTGAAGGTGGCGGGCAAGAATAAGGACTTCGAGACCTTCCTCCCCGCCGTCATCGAGGAGGGCGACAGGGCGCTCGCCCAGACCCCCGAACTTCTGCCCGTTCTGAAGAAGGCGGGCGTGGTGGACTCCGGCGGCGTGGGGCTCATGACCATCATGCGCGGCTTCTTGGCGGCGCTCATGGGCGACGAGATCGTCTCCGAAGTGCAGACGGAGGCCGCGAACAACGCACAGTCGATGGACGCCGACTTCGGCGACAATTCCGACATCATCAACATGGACCTCGGCGAGATCCAATTCGCCTATTGCACCGAGTTCTTCGTCATCAACTTAAAGAAGAGCACGACGCTCGCCGACATCGATAAACTGCGCGAAAACCTGATGGCGATCGGCGATTCCGTCATCTGCATCGGCGATCTCGAGATGATCAAGGTGCACGTGCACACCAACTGCCCCGGCGTGGCGCTCACCTATGCCTTGGAACTCGGCGAACTCGACAGACCCAAGATCGAGAATATGCTCGAGCAGAACAGGGCTCTGCGCGCCAAGCGCGAGGCGGAAAAGAAGGATCAGGGAATGCTCGCGGTGTGCGCGGGCGAGGGGCTTTCGGAGATCTTCAAAGACCTGTTCGTCGATCGCGTCATCGAGGGCGGGCAGACGATGAACCCCTCGGCATCCGACATTGCGACCGCCGTGCAGAAGATCAACGCGGAGAATGTGTTTGTCTTCCCCAACAACAAGAATATCATTTTGGCGGCGGAACAGGCGAAGGCGCTCGTCGAAAACCGCACCATCCACGTCATTCCCACAAAGAACGTGCCGCAGGGCTTTGCGGCGGCGCTCTCCTTCTCCCCCGAGGCAAGCGCCGAGGAGAACAAGACCAACATGATCCACGCCTTGGACAACGTGAAATCGGGGCAGGTGACCCACGCCGTGCGCACGACGAGCGTCAACGGGTTCTCCATCAAGGAGGGGGACATCATCGGGCTCGACGACAAGAAAATTCTCGCCAAGAGCAACTCCATCGACGAGACGGTTTTGAAACTTCTCGATAAACTCAAAGAGGACTACCACGAGGTCATCACCCTCTACTACGGCGAGGACGTGCAGGAATCCGATGCGCAGGCGCTCGCCGCCAAGGTGCAGGAGGCGTTCCCCGACTGCGATGTGGATTTCCACTACGGCGGGCAGCCCGTGTACTTCTATTTGCTTTCCCTCGAATGAAGAAAGGAGCGGCGCCGCCGCTCTTTTTTGATAGAGGGGGAGGGTTTTTACGGCGGTTGAGCGGGCGGGAAGTTTTCTCAAAAAATTGAAATAAAATTTTGCGATTTACAATGAATTTAACGGCAGTGAAGGGCGTGACGGAAAAGCGCGCCAAGGAACTGAATAAGCTGGGGATCAGAACGACCGCCGACCTCGTGCGGTACTTTCCGCGCGCCTATCTCGACATGACAAACAGGGCGTCGGTGCGCGAGGTCTACCACAACGATATGGCGCTCCTCGCCTGCCGCCTCGTCGCCGTCGAGCCTGTGCGCTATACGGGCAGGCTGAAACTCGTGCGGGCGCACCTCGAACAGGACGGCGACCTCTTCACGGCGGTCTGGTTCAATATGCCCTATCTCGCCACGCGCTTGAAGCCCGGCGATTACCTCTTTTACGGGCGGGTGCAGAACCGCTACGGGCAGGTGAGCATCGTCAACCCCACCTTCGAGCCGCTCGAAAAGAATGCGCGCCTCAAGGGGCTCGTGCCCGTGTACCCCCTGAAGGGGAGCCTCACCCAGCGCATCGTGCGCGACGCCGTTTTGGGTGCCCTCCGCGCCGAGCAATTGCGCTCGGTGATCCCCGAGGCGCTTCAAAAAAAATACGGGCTTTCCGCCCTCAAAGAGGCGTTTTTCAGCACTCATTTTCCCAAAACGCACGAAGAAATGCTGAATGGGGCGGCGCGCGTCGCCCTCGAGGAGTACTTCGTCCTGCTCACCGCCTTCAAACTCATCAAGGGGGACAGAAACGAGGTGCGCACCAATCCGTACGCCGTTTCGGAGCGCGAAGTGGCGGCGTTCGAGCGGCGGTTTCCCTTTGAATTTACCCCCGGACAGCAGGCCGCCGTGCGCGCCATTTACGACAATGTCACCTCGCCGCACCGCATGAACAGGCTCCTGCAGGGCGACGTGGGGAGCGGCAAGACGGCGGTGGCGCTCACGGGCATCTTCATGGCGGTAAAGAGCGGCTATCAGGCCGTGTACCTCTCGCCGACGGAGGTGCTCGCCGCGCAGAACTTTGCGCTTCTTCAGAAGATGTTCCCCGAATACCGCGTCGCCTACCTTGCGGGCGGGACTTCCGCAAAGGAAAAGCGGGAGATAAAGGCGGCGCTCGCCGCGGGCGAAGTGGACATTTTATGCGGCACCCACGCCGTGTTGCAGGGGGACGTGCATTTCAAAAATCTCGCCTTCTGCGTGTGCGACGAGCAGCACCGTTTCGGCGTAGCACAGCGTAATATATTGAGTGAAAAAGGTGAGAATTTGGACGTTTTAGTCATGTCCGCAACGCCCATTCCGCGCACCCTTTCCCTCATCTTTTACGGCGATCTCGACATCACGACCATCCCCGATAAGCCCCGCGCGCGGCAGGAGATCTCCACCGCCGTCATTCCCGAGCGGAAGTACGCCGATATGCTCGAATACATCCGCGGCGAGACCAAAAAGGGCAGGCAGGCGTACTTCGTCTGCGCCAAGATAGACGACGATGAGGGCGAGGTGACGTCGGTCACCGAACTCTTTGAGGAACTGTGCGGGCGGCTCCCCGACGTGCGCTTTGCCCTGCTCCACGGCAGGATGAAGGACAGGGAGAAGGCGGAAGTGATGGCGGCGTTCAAGGAAAAGAGGTACGATTGCCTCGTCTCCACGACCGTCATCGAGGTGGGCGTGGACGTGCCCGATGCGACCATCATGGTGGTGTACAACGCCGAGCGGTTCGGGCTTTCGCAACTGCACCAACTCCGCGGCCGCGTGGGAAGGGGGAGCGAGAAGAGCTGGTGCTTCCTCCTCGTGGGGGCGGAGAGTGAGACTGCGACGGAGCGGCTGAACATTCTCAAAACGACGGCGGACGGCTTCAAACTCGCCGAAAAGGACTTGGAACTGCGCGGCAGCGGCGACTTTTTGGGGACGCGGCAGAGCGGGAAGTTCCTCACCGACATTAAAAACCTGCGGTATTCTACGGAGGTCATCTTCACGGCGAAGAAACTCGCCGACGAGGCGTTTGAGCGGCGGCTGAACTTCGACGAGGTGCGCCGCGCCGCCATGGAAAAATACGAGAGTTTGAAGGACGTCGTTCTGAACTGAAAAGGGGCACCCTTTATATAGATGATGCGCGTATATAGGCGATGCGCGAATCAAAAAATGTCTGAAATCGGGTAGCGTAAAAACCGGCTTGTATCTTTTGCAAGAGAGTTTGAGCCCCCGAATTGGTGTATCATAACAGCGAAAAGACGGTTGCATAGGGACTGCCTATGTGTAAAAGTCGGTCAAGGAACTCGCACCGACGGATCCGTCTTTTTTCGTAAACCGATAAAATAGTCACGACGAATGAATTGCAGGCGAACTGCAATTTTTTTATGTCCCGATCATCGGTTTCATTGCCGGAAGTCGGGCGAGGGAGCACTCGCCCGCTATTCCGCCGCCGCGGCGATATGTTCAACTTTTTACAATGGTTTCATATAATTATAGCGGGGGGACTGCTTCGGGAGGGTTCGAAAATACCATGGGAAACACAAAAGATGGGCGCGCAGTCGCCGAAAACCTGATAAAACTTTACCTTGTCCTCATTCTCGCGCTCGGCGTCGTCGCCGCCGTGTTGGCGATCCACGCCTTCACCTCGCGCGGGCTATTGGGGTATAGCGCGCGGATCGTCATGTCTACGTCGATGGAGAAAAATTCCGAGACCGACGTCGATGGATACGCCATCGGGGATATTCCCGCGCGGAGTTTTGTGCTCATTCAACTTGTCCCGACCGAAGAAGGGGCGCGGGAGACGTTCTACGCAGGGCTCCGCGAAGGGGACGTTCTCACGTTTGTGTATCAGGTGATGGGCGGGAACGTCACCATCACGCACAGGGTACGCAAAATAGAGCAGCGCGGCGGGGAATACGTCATCACCCTGCGCGGTGACAACGGAACTTCCGTCGGCCCGCAGATCATTAGCACCGCCGATCCCGCGGGCGGCTACATCGTTGGCAAGGCGGTCTATTGCAGCCACGCGCTCGGCGTCTGCGTCTGTGTTTTGCGCGACCCGCTTTTTTTGCTCTCCGTCGTCATTTTGGTTTTGGCGGCGGCGCTTCTCTTGGAACTTTTGAACGAAAGCGACCCTCCGCACATCGGGAGGGTTCCCTCCAAGGGAGGGAAAGATGAAAAATAGGGCAATTGTGATCCTTCTTGCCATCGCGCTTGCCGTATGCTGTTTTGCCCTTGCGCTGGGTACGACGTACGGGCTGTATCATGAGACGGTGTCCTCGCAGACCCACCTCGTGGCGGGCACGTTGAAGGCGACCCTCGTGCGGCACAAACTCACCACCGTCAACCTCGGCGAAGGGGGAGAATTCGTCCGCACCGTCGATGACGCGGAGAAGGATTTTTCCACCAACACGCAGGACAACATCTTTGGCATCACGCAAGGGACTGTAGTGGCGCCGACGAGCAGCTTCACCGTGGAAATGTGCATCGGCAACAGCGGCGACGTGGCGTTTTCCTACTACGTGGAAGTTGTATGCAATTCCGTCATCAGCGATACGACGTTTGCCTCCATGCTCAAAGTCTCGGTGCAGCCCGAGCGCGGCGAGAAGCGGGAGATGCTCGTAAGCGATGGGCTCAACTTGGGCGGCGAGAACGATGCATTGGGCACGGTGGAAGCGGGCGGCGCGGAAAATTTTACCGTGACGCTGGAATTTCTCGACGATGCAAACAATAACCGCGTGGAGAGCAAGTTTGTCATGTTCGATCTGTGTATCCACGCCGTGCAAAATGTGAGCGCATGAAAAAGCACAAACGGCGCGGCGCGTCGGGGCATCTGCCCCGGCGCGCTTTTCCGGTTTTCTATGTCAAAATTTATTTTTTCTTTTTTCTTGCACGATGCGACAGAGTTTCCCGCAATGCGCGCACTTTGGCGTGTTATGATTTGCAAAAACGCGCGGAGGGCGGCATGGCGAGGAAGATTGTGGTAACTTCGGGGAAGGGCGGCGTCGGCAAGACGACCGTCTGCTGTAACCTCGCCGTACAACTTGCAAAGCGGGGATACCGCGTCGCCGTGTGCGACCTCGACTTCGGGCTCAACAATGTGGACGTCGTGCTCGGCGTGGAGCATCTCGCCCTCTACGACGTCGTCGATGCGGTGGAAGGGCGGTGCCGCCCCAAACAGGCGCTCGTACAGCATCCGCAGTACCCCACGCTGTACTGTCTGGCGAGCAACCGCGTCTCCGAACGCTACGTCTCCCCGCAGGCCGTACGGCTGATCCTCGACGCCGTCGCCCCGCAGTTCGACTTCATCCTCATCGATTCGCCCGCGGGCATCGAGGAGGGCTTCCACCGCGCCGCATCATGCGCCGAGGAGGCGCTTCTCGTCACCACGCCGCACATCTCCGCCATGCGCGATGCCGACAGAGTCGCGGGTATTCTCAAATGCTACCGTTTCAAGAGCGTGGGGCTTGCCGTCAACCTCGTGCGAAAAGATTTTGTGCGACGGGGGGAAATTTTGCAGCCGAAAGAGATCGAGGCGGCGCTCGGGATCCCGCTCGTCGCCGTCGTCCCCGAGGAAGACAAGTTGTTCTTGGAGAACGTGATGGGGCGCTCGCGCGCCTTCAAGGGGCTTGCCGACCACTATGCCTACGGAAGACCCGCGGACGAGGAAAAGGGCGGATTTTGGAGTTCTCTCCGCCGTGGACGGAGAGGGGAGGGCAGGACATGAAGGAACGCCTGTTTGAGGAGAGAAAGCGCATTGCGCGGCTTCTCGACCACGACAAAGAGGACATGAACGACGAGAGCCGCGCGGCGGCGGCGCGAGATTTCGGGCGCGTCGCACGGGAATATTTCGACGTGGAAGGCGACCCCGTGCTCACCGTCGGGCGCGACCGCGACGGCTTCGGCGTCTCCCTGACCTTCCGCGCCACCCGCGTCAAAAATTTCACTACGCTGAAATAAAAAATCGCCGCACACCGCCATTCGGTGGGGCGCGGCATAAGGCGCTATCTCATGCAAAAGCATCGGCGGGGCACTTTATGTGCCCTGCTACGTTCATGATGTCGCTTCATTAAAATAATATTTTTTCACATTGCCATATTGTAACGATTTGAAAAACATTTTGCCCGCAATGGTTGGATTTAACTGTTGAACATCATGTAGATCGAACCGAATAAAATCCCCTAAATCTGTACAGTGTCGGGTATAAATAAAGAATAGAGGGTTTATCTTATAACCGGATATTTTTCCGTGTCCGCCGCGTTCTTTTCTTATAGCCAATTTTGATTTTTCCATGGTAGCAATAGAGTGAACGATTGTACCGCCTTTTTCTTCTATGAAACTTTTTAGGGCATTCGGCGTCCATACATTATAGTGATTTCTTCCGGCGGGTCTTATTTCACCGACGATTTCAGCCCATAAAGAGATTTGATTGGCGGGCATCATGACTAAATAGCCATCGACATCTTCCGTGCAGACGACATCCGCATATTTTTTGACATAATTGTTCGTAACGGCAATATTTACACTTTCAGGGCTGAAGTCATGTTCATTGCTTCCTATAATATCAAAAAAGTTAAGATCTCGCTGCTCCATCAGCATTTGTTCAAATTGCGGATATCTTTTCAGGAAATCGGTAGTTATTAAGAGCTTTCCGTCCTCCCTATATTTAGGTAAATCGGGCTCACAAGTTTTTGCTCCCGGTTCTTTGAATTCGATGGTATAGATATTTAGATCAATAACGGTAATCAAAGCGCTATCAATCCCTTTGCATCCACCGGCTTGTATCAACATCCTTGATTTGTTACGATTGGAATACGCATATCTTGGGGAAAGGTTATATGACTGTAATAGTGCTAAAATTCTTTGCGGAATGAATGCATGATTTTCCGTACAATTTGTGAAAATTTCCAAATGTAACATATCTGCCAGCGTTTGAGCGTAAACACATTCACTAAAAACGGCAGATTGAATATTCCCTCCGGTTTCATAGCTTTTTTCGATCCGATGAGCCAATGCAGGGCACTTCACTCTTATAGAATCAAGATCCAAATCTTCCTTCGCGGTTGCCTTTTTCCACAAGCGGGTTCTTGCAGTTTTGTTGAAAATCACTTTGTGCGGAGCGCAATGGTAAAATTCCGCCATGATTTCTTTTTGTAATTTCGTTAAAGGAATCATCATATGCTTATCTCCAATGCCATATTTGAGTGTATAATATCAAAAATTTTTTCATCCACTTGCAAATGTAATATATCCAGGATTTTCCGATTGATTTTATCCCTGAACGCCCGCGGGAATTTAATATTTTCTTGGATTCCGACGTTGTTTTTTGTTACCACGTATTTGTCGGCGGAACGTATCATTTCTTCTGCCTGATTGTGGAAGAATTGCTTATCGCTAGCGGATAATTTATCATAAAACGTGGGTAAATTCAGCAACAACCCCCTGGGATAGGTGATCCCGCCGTCGAATAACCGCCAAAACCAATATGCAAAGGAAGAGTTGATAAGGCAATAGACATAATAAAACACGCACTCATCGTCGAAGTTCAGAACGATTTGTCCGTTCCGATTCATTTTACCAACGGACGCAGTCGTAAAATATCTGCACGTATTGGGCATAGACAACACATATTTGCCTGTTTCGGTTACATAATCACCCAGGCGGTGATCGCTGTTTGTGTTCCATGTATTCCAAATGATATTTAATTCCTTTGCACATTTGAGGTACATTGGATTATCTTCGGATACGATTTGATATTTTTCATTGATAAACGATTCCAGAACTTCACTTTTCAGCAATTTTTTTCGCTCTATGTTCTTAAATCTTATAAGAGGGGTTGTTTTGAACCCCATGAGGCCATCTCGGTTTTCAATGACAGTGATTGCCGCCCTGACGGAATTGGATGTATTTGTATTGAATATCCCGTGTTTGCGACCACAAAAAATATTGCCCGGCACATTATCGAATGAGACGATAAACCCATTATAGTGATTCATGCGCTCTCTTAAAGGATAAAATTTGGGGCTCCCGATAAAACTGTATGGAGTAATGATTACCGCACTTTGGCTCTGTATTATTATCTTTTCCATAAACATGGAATAGAGTTCTTTGGTGTGTGTTGCGACGTCTGTTTTTTCCCAAGCCGGGTTTATGTATTTGACCGATGCATAGGGAGGGTTGGAAATCACTTTACAATCTTTCGGTAATTTTATCTCCTTCGATAAGAAATCGCAATGTATGGCGTGGATATAAGGTTCGAGGTCTTTTCCGTATTTCAGCAATAAAATCGTTTTGCAAATATTTAACGCAGTCCTGTCTGAATCGTATAAATATATCCTGCCATCGCGCAATAATTCTATCGCTGCATTTTTACCGATCAAATCTAAATACGTCAAGATAAGCTTTCCCGTTCCGCAACCCACATCGCAAATGTTTGATCCCTTTTGCCTGTCAAACCAATCAGCCATGACATTTGCAACATCATCGGGAGTATAATATTGCCCGGAATTCTTTTTTCCTTGTTTGTCCTGCAAAGCGAGCCCGATTTCATACAATTCTGTCAAATTATTTAACTCTAAAAGCTGATTTGTTACGTCATAGTTGAGAACATAGGAAATGATTCCCTCCCATGTCTTTTCTAAACCACGTTGTAAAACATCAGTTTCATAGCAAGGTAAGTCGTAAACAGAATATTTCCAAACCTCTATATGTGAAATATCGACATTGTCATCTTCCGGCTTGTTTTGCCCAAGATTTGTTTGCCCGTATGCGTAGAACAAGTCAAATATGCTGATTTGATCCGATGTTGCTATTTTTTTCATATAGATACCTATAATTTACTTTCATTATAACATAAAAGACGCTTTGTTGCACACGATTCATTTAATTTTCTGATAATTTTTTTCGTGGAGGGGCGTAAATGTTGATGGTTGAACCGCATGGCGCATTTGCGCAAGAACTCTGCCAAAGCGTGAGGGATTTCTTCGCCCTGAAGGCTTGTGCCGCCCTTCGTAGACGAACAGTGCGGGTGGGGTGGCATGGCGCGGGAAAGGCAAGAGAGGGGTGAATGCGGATAAAATTTTTATATGTCAAAAATTTTTTTATTTTTTTACATTTTTGTGAAAATTGTTTTTTTCGGCGCAGTTTGTTTGACTTTCTCTTATAATAATGTTAATATACTTACAATCGCTTATTTCAGGTGAGATTTCTCTCATCAAACGGCTATCCCAAAGTCAAGTAGGACGGAGCGGGAGAAGCCGTAGCAGCAGCGAATAGGGGTTTCCCAACGAGGCGACTGCGAACCGACAGTCGGACGCGGCAAGACGGAGAAGCGGGCGGAAGAGAAGTCTCTCATCAAACGGCTATCCCAAAGTCAAGCAGGACGGAGCGGGAGAAGCCGTAGCAGTAGCAAACAGGGGTTTCCCAACGAGGCGCCAGCGAACCGACAGTCGGACGAGGCAAGACAAAGAAGCGGGCGGACGTGAAGGCTTCGGGGCTTTGTCGGGATGACGGAAAATCAAGAGAAAAAAATTCAGAAACAGATCGAGTAAAAAGTGTAGTTTGGCGTATGGAGGTGATTGGTTGTTAAAGCGGCTTGCAAAATGTATTCGGGAATATAAAGTTTCCACCATTCTCTCGCCCATCTTCGTGACGTTTGAAGTGGTTTTGGAGTGTCTGCTCCCGTTCTTCATCGCGGGGCTCCTCGGCTATATGGAGGAGGCGCGGCTCGGGCAGCATTCCCTTGAGTTGTGGGGGACGGAGGGCGTATTCGGCATCGGGCAATACGCCTGCATCCTCATTGCGATCGCCATTGCGTCGCTCGTCTGCGGGATGCTCTCCGGGCTCTTCTGTGCGCGCGCCTCGGCGGGCTTCGCCAAGAATTTGCGCAAAGACCTCTACTACAAGGTGCAGGATTTCTCCTTCGAGAACATCGACAAGTTCTCGACGCCCTCGCTCGTCACCCGCATGACGACGGACGTCATGAACGTGCAGATGGCGTTCATGATGATCATCCGCGTGGCGGTGAGAAGCCCCATGATGATGGTCTTCTCCGTCGTGATGGCGTTCATCATGGGCGGCAATCTTGCGTGGATCTTCGTGGGCGTCATTCCGCCGCTCGCGTTCATCCTCTTCTTCATCATGTGGAAGACGATGCCGCTCTTCAGGCGGGTATTCAAAAAATACGATAACCTCAACGAGAGCATTCAGGAGAACATCTCGGGCATCCGCGTCGTCAAATCGTACGTGCGCGAGGACTTCGAGAAGGAGAAGTTCGACCGCGCCGCGACCGACGTGCAGAAGGACTTCACCAAGGCGGAGCGCATCCTCGCGTGGAACAACCCCGTGATGCAGTTCTTCTTCTATTCCGTGCTCTCGACGGTGCTCTTTTTGGGTTCCTATCTCGTGCTCTCGGAGACGCCCGTCGGCCTCGGCGTGACCCTCCAATACACGGATATTTCCCAACTCATCGTGTACGGGATGCAAATTCTGATGTCCCTCATGATGTTCTCCATGACGTTCGCCATGATCGCCATGTCCATTGAGAGTATGCGGCGTATCTACGAAGTTTTGAACGAGGAGCCCACCCTGCACAGCCCCGAAAATGCCATTACCGAGGTTGCGGACGGCTCCATTGACTTTGACGACGTCTCCTTCAAGTATGCGACGACCGCCGAGAAAAACGTGCTCGACGATATCGACCTGCATATCAAATCGGGCGAGACCATCGGCATCATCGGCGGCACGGGCGTGGGGAAGACGTCGTTTGTCAACCTCATCTCCCGCCTCTATGATGCGACGGAGGGGTGCGTGAAGGTGGGCGGCCGCGACGTGAGGGAGTACGATTTGGAAGTTCTCCGCAACAACGTCGCCGTCGTGCTGCAAAAGAACGTGCTCTTCTCGGGCACCATTAAAGAAAATTTGCGGTGGGGCAACCCCGACGCCACGGACGAGGAGATGGAGGAGGCCTGCAAGTTGGCGCAGGCGGATGAGTTCATCCAGACCTTCCCCAAAAAATACGATACCTACATCGAGCAGGGCGGCACCAACGTCTCGGGCGGGCAGAAGCAGCGCCTCTGCATTGCGCGGGCACTTCTGAAAAAGCCCAAAATTCTTATATTGGACGACAGTACTTCCGCCGTCGATACGCACACCGATGCGCTGATAAGAAAGGCGTTCCGCGATTACATTCCCTCGACGACCAAGATCATCATCGCCCAGCGCACCTCCTCCGTGGAGGACGCCGACCGCATCGTCATCATGGACGCGGGCAAGATCGTTGCCGTGGGTACGCACGAGGAGCTGCTCGGCACCAACGACATCTACACCGAGGTGTACACCACCCAGAACAAGGGCGGGAAGGCCATCTCTTCGCTCGGCGAGATGGGGGAATTGGAGGAAACCCCAATCCCCACCACCGCCGATGGCGGAGCCGCCCCTTTGGAAAAGGGGCAGCCGAGAGGGGGCTCTGCAACAAATAGCAACAAAGAAGGGGGTGAGGAATAATGGCGAAAATGGCGATGGCGCGGCCGGCGCGCGGCGCAAAGGGCTCCGTGCCCAATCTCAAAGCCCCCAAGGGTACCTTTAAGCGCACCATCAAGGCGCTCTTCCATTACTACCCTAAGATGATGACCATTGCACTCGTGTGCATCATCTTCAACGCCATCATCTCCGCGCTGCCCTCCATCTTCATGGAGCGCATCTTCAAGGCCATCGAGGCGGCGACGGAGCAACACGTTTTGTGGGGCGGCATGGCAAACCTCGGCACCGAGGCCGTGCCCGTCATGAAGAACATCGCTACGTATATCACGACGAGTATGCTCACGCTCATCGGGCTGTACGTCGTCTCCCTCGCCTCGGGCGCGGTGGATAAGCAACTCATGGCGATCATCACGCAGGGCTTTTTGAAGAAGATGCGCGAGCAGATGTTCGACGGGATGCAGGATCTGCCCATCAAGTACTTCGATACCCACAACCACGGCGACATCATGAGTTATTACACCAACGATATCGATACGCTGCGGCAGGTCATCTCGCAGTCGCTGCCCCAACTTCTGACGTCGGGCGTGATGGTCATCACCCTCTTCGTCATCATGATGGTGTACAGCGTGTGGCTGCTACTCATCGTGTTCGGGTTTATCTTCATCATTCTGTTCGTGACGAAGGTCGTGGGCGGCGGCGCGGGGAGGTTCTTCCTCGGGCAACAGCGCGCCGTGGCGGCGGAAGAGGGCTTCGTCGAGGAGATGATGAACGGGCAGAAGGTCGTCAAAGTTTTCTGCCACGAGGAGGCCGCCAAAGCCGACTTCGACCGGGTGAACGATCACCTGTGCGAGCAGTCCACCAAGGCGAACGCCTACGCCAATATGCTGATGCCCATTTTGGGCAATTTGGGGCACGTTCTCTATGTGCTCATTGCGCTGCTCGGCGGCGTGTTCATCCTCTCCAAGGTGCATAACTTCGGGCTCATCAACCTCTTTGATTCGGCGGAGGAGGGGCTGTTCACCGTCGCCAACGTCGCGGCGTTTTTGCAGATGACGCGGCAGTTCTCCAACAACATCAACCAAGTCTCCAACCAAGTTAACCCCGTCGTCATGGGGCTTGCGGGCGCGGCGCGCGTGTTTGCCCTCATCGACGAGAAGGCGGAGGAGGACGAGGGATACGTGACGCTCGTCAACGCCAAGGAAAATGCCGACGGGACGCTCTCCGAATGCGAGGAGCGCACGGGCATCTGGGCGTGGAAGCACCCGCACAAGGCGGACGGCACCGTGACCTATGAGCGGCTCGCGGGCGACGTGCGGATGTTCGACGTGGACTTCGGCTACGACCCCGAGAAGATCGTGCTGCACGACATCAATCTCTACGCCAAGCCCGGGCAGAAGGTCGCCTTTGTGGGCGCGACGGGCGCGGGCAAGACGACGATCACCAACCTTTTGACCCGCTTCTACGACATTCAGGACGGCAAGATCCGCTACGACGGCATCAACGTCACCAAAATCAAGAAGGGCGAACTCCGCCGCGCCATCGGCATGGTGCTCCAAGATACCAACCTCTTCACGGGAACCGTCATGGAGAATATCCGCTACGGCAGACTGGACGCGACGGACGAGGAGTGCATCGCCGCCGCCAAACTTGCGGGCGCGGACGACTTCATCGTGCGCCTCCCCGAGGGGTACAACACGATGCTCCACCAGAACGGCGCAAACCTTTCGCAGGGGCAGAGGCAACTTCTCTCCATTGCGCGCGCCGCCGTCGCCGACCCGCCCGTGATGATCTTGGACGAAGCGACTTCCTCCATCGATACGAGAACGGAAGCCATCGTCCAGCGCGGCATGGATAAACTCATGGAGGGGAGAACGGTGTTCGTCATCGCGCACAGGCTCTCCACCGTCAAGAACTCCAACGTCATCATGGTCTTGGAGCAGGGACGCATCATCGAGCGCGGGACGCACGAACAACTCATCGACATGAAAGGCAAATATTATCAACTCTACACGGGGGCGTTTGAACTCGAGTAAGAGGGGAAATGGGGGAGAGCCGCCGCTTCTTCGGAAGCGGCGGCTCTCTGTTTTATGGTGCGCCCCGCGGCAGAGCCGCGGGGCGTAAACCTAATTTATTGGAAAAGTTCGGCGAGGAGGTCGTCCATATCGTAGATGCCGGGGCGCTTTTTCAGCATGAAGTGCGCCGCCTTCAATGCGCCCGCCGCGAATACCTTGCGGCTCCGCGCCGAGTGCGAGAGCGTTAAAATTTCGTCCTCGCCCGCGAACATCACCTCGTGCTCGCCCACGATCGTGCCGCCGCGGACGGCATGGACGCCGATCTCATTCGCCTTCCGCGCGCCGATTACGCCCTGCCTTCCGTAGACGTTCTCCCTGCCGCCGCCGAAGCCCTCGTTGACGCTCTTTGCAAGCATCAGCGCGGTGCCCGAGGGGGCGTCCTTCTTCTCGCGGTGGTGGCGCTCGACGATCTCGGCGTCGAACCCCTCGCCGAGCGCGCGCGCCGCCTCCTTGACAAGGCGTTGCAGAATATTCACGCCGAGGGAGAGGTTGCCCGTCTTGAAGACGGGAACGCGCGTGGAGTAGTTTTCGATGAGGGAGAGGTCGCTCTCCGTGTAGCCCGTCGAGGCGAGCACGGCGGGAATAGAGCGCGTCTCGCAGAAGCGGAGGCGCTCTTCAAGACGGGAGGGGGAGGAGAAGTCGATGAGGACGTCGGCGGCCTCCGTGACCTCCGCAAAGGAGGGGTAGACGGGGAAGGGCATGGGGGCGGGGGCGAGGTCTACGCCGCAGACTACGGTTTCGCCCTGTGCAGCGGCGAGTTCCGCCACCATTTTACCCATTTTGCCGCAGGCACCGCAGAGAAGAATTTTCATGCTTTCACCTTCAAGCCGCAGGCAATCATGGCGGCTTTGAGTTGCTTTGAATGTTGGGGCTCGATCTCGGTGAGGGGCGCGCGCGGCAGACCCGCTTCAAACCCGAGAAGATTTGCGCCTGCCTTGACGGGGATGGGGTTGACCTCTGAAAAACACGCCGCGGCGAGGGGAAGGAGCGCATCGCTTATCCCGTTGGCGCGGGCAAGGTCTCTGTTTTCCACCGCCGTGCAGAGCGCTTTGACGGCGCGCGGGGCGAGGTTGGAGACGACGGAGATGACCGCCGTGCCGCCCGCGCACAGAATGGGCAAATTCAGGGCATCCTCGCCCGAGTAGAGGTCGCACTTTCCGCGGATGCGGCGGGCTGTCTCCATGACCTGCGCCATGTTGCCGCTCGCCTCCTTGATGCCCGCGAGATTTTCAAGTCCCGCGATGGCCTCCGCCGTCTCGGGCAGGATGTTGACGCCCGTGCGCCCGGGCACGTTGTAGGCGATGACGGGCAGGGTGACGGCATTACAAATGGACTTGTAATATTCGTACAGCCCGCGCTGGGTGCACTTGTTGTAGTAGGGGGTGACGGCGAGGATGCCGTCCGCGCCCAGATCCTGCGCGACCTCGGACATGGCTATGGCCTTTTCCGTGCAGTTGCTCCCCGTGCCGAAGATGAGTTTGACGTTTTCGGGCGTAATTTTGCGGGCGAACCGCATGAGTTCGAACTTCTCTTCCTCGGACATGGTGGCGGGCT
Organism: uncultured Clostridia bacterium; assembly: GCA_947628675.1. Taxonomy (GTDB): domain Bacteria; phylum Bacillota; class Clostridia; order Christensenellales; family Borkfalkiaceae; genus Gallimonas. The sequence goes on along the minus strand of CANRAR010000002.1, from coordinate 35,075 downwards.
CGCCCGTCGTGCCGAGGACGACGAGGGCATCCGTGCCGCCCGCGATCTGGTATTCGACGAGGGCGGCGAAGGCATCCAGATTGATGCCATCTTTTGTAAACGGCGTGATCATCGCCGTTGCGCTTCCCTTCAAAAATCCCGTCATAATTTTCTCCTTATCATTTGTCATTGTATGCCGCAGGAGCCGTTGAGGTCAGTCGAAATAGCCCTTGGCGGCGAGGAGTTCGGCGAGCAGCACCGCCCCGCCCGCCGCGCCCCGCAGGGTGTTGTGCGAGCAGCCGATAAATTTGTAGTCGAAGAGCGTATCCTCGCGGAGCCGCCCGACGGAGACCGCCATGCCGTTTTCCGTCAGCCTGTCGAGTTTGGGCTGGGGGCGGTCAACCTCTTCGAGATAGTGAATGAACTGCTTGGGCGCGGAGGGGAGCCCGAGCGTCTGTGGCTCGCCCGCGTAAGACTGCCACGCCGAGAGGATTTGCCCGCGCGTGGGCTTTTGTTTGAATTTGACGAACACCGCCGCGGTGTGGCCGTCGGAGACGGGGACGCGGAGGCACTGCGCCGTGATGACGGGAGCAGTTGCGGGAACGATGCGCCCGCTTTCCACGGCGCCCCAAATTTTGAGGGGCTCCTCTTCGCTCTTTTCCTCCTCGCCGCCGATGTACGGAATGATGTTATCGACGATCTCGGGCATCGTTTTGAACGTCTTGCCCGCGCCCGAGATCGCCTGATAGGTGCAAACCGCCGCGCTCTCCACGCCGTAGGAGAGGAGGGGATGAAGAAGGGGCACATACGATTGCAGCGAGCAGTTGCTCTTCACCGCGACAAAGCCCCGCTTGGTGCCGAGGCGCTTTCTCTGCGCCGCGATGACGGCAAGATGATCGGAGTTGATCTCGGGAATGATCATGGGCACGTCGGGCGTGGAGCGGTGTGCCGAGTTGTTGGAGACCACGGGGATCTCCGCGCGGGCATACGCCTCTTCCAGCGCTCTTATTTCGTCCTTTTTCATGTTGACGGCGCAAAACACGAAGTCCACCTTGCCCGCAATCTCATTAGGATCGGCGGCATCGAGAACCGTCATCTTCTCCGCATAGGCGGGAATGGGCGTCGCCATCGCCCACTTTTCACCCACGGCTTCGGGGTATAATTTCCCCGCCGAGCGCGCACTCGCAAGGAGCGCTACGGGGGTGAACCAAGGGTGGCGTTCGAGCAGGGTGACAAAGCGCTGCCCCACCATGCCCGTTGCGCCGATAATTCCAACGCGGTAATGTTTCATACTTTCTCCTCTATGAAAAAAAGAACGGCCGCGCCGTTCATACAGAGCCCTTTTTGCCCCGAGGGGACACCAAAAAGCGCTTCACCGCAATGTCGGCGACAGAAGGGCGGGTATTCTCCCGTACTTCCAATGCGGCGGGGCAGGGGAAACGTCGCATTTCGGCGGAGATACCCTTTCCCTCCGCTCTCCGCGGGCAGCCCTGCGCTCCCTCGAACGGCGGTACTCATGTTCTTCCGCTCCTCTTTTCAGCAAAATTTATTTTATCATACGCAAATATAAAAATCAAGGAAAATGCCCGAATTTAATTGAAATATTTTCGCGTTTGTAGTACAATAGCGATATGGCGGTATTTCCGCCGAGATATACCATTCGGAGTAGACTATGGCGGATCGAGAGAAGAGAGGGCTGGTTGCCCGTTGGCTGGAAGGGAAGGAGCGCAGTGAAGACTACGCGCGCAGCACCCTGCCCACGAGCCGTTGGGCGCTGTTTTGGGATATTTTGAAGGGGAGGTTCGGCAGGCTCATCCTCGTCAACCTCATGGTTTTTGTCACCTGTATCCCCATCATTCTCCTCGTCTTTTTCCACAGTTACAGCCTCGCCGCCCTCGGCGTGAGCGGTTCGTTCGGCGCAGGGCTCGGCGTGGGGTACCCCTATGTTCCCTTCGTCGCGGGGCAGATAGAATGGTCTATCATGCAACTCGACCTCTTCTATTTCGGGCTGCTCATTCCCGCTTGCGCCATCGCCGCCGTGGGCTTTTCGGGCGGAATGTATATCATCCGCAACCTCCTGTGGACGGAGGGCATCTTCGTCGCCAACGACTTTTTGCGCGGCATCAAGCGGAACTTCTGGAACCTTCTCGAAGCCTCGCTCTTCTTCTCCATCATCCTGTTCGTGGCGACCGTCGTGGGGGACTTTGCCGACTTCTTCGTTGCAACGGGTTCCTCGATGGCGGGCTGGATGATCGCCTCCAAGGTCATCGGCTACATCTTCGTCGCCTTTGCAACGCTCGTGATGCTGTGGATGATCTCGCTCGGCGTCAACTACAAGCAGGGGCCGTTCGCGCTCATCCGCAACGCCGTCGTCATGACGGTGGGCACCTTCCCGCAGACGGTGTTCTTCGCCGTGCTTGCTACGTGGCCGGTGTTCCTCTGCATCTTCGGGTCGGGCTTTTTACTCATTATCGGCATCATCATCCTGTTCCTCTTCGGCATCTCGTGGCTCATGCTCGTCTGGATGGATTACAGCCAGTGGGCGTTCGATAAGTTCGTCAACCCCGACCGCGGCTTTGCGACGGGGCGCGGGCTCTACAATAAGGACAAGCCCTCGGACGCCAACCCGCAGGAGGTCAGTTTGCAGGACAGCGCCGTCATGCGCGAACTTCGCCGCCAGATCGTGGCGCAGGGGAAGAGCAAACTCGCCTGCCGCCCCATCATGCCCGTGGATGACGGCGTGGATATGTATCAGCTGCCCGACAGTTTCTCCCGCGAGGACTTGCAAAAACTGCGCGAGAGCAGGACTGCCGTCGAAGAGGACGTCAAAAAATACGAGGAAGAGCACAAGGGCGACGCGCAGTATGTGGAATACAACCGCTTCTTCGAAGAGCAGGAGCGCGCCATTCACGATGATGGCAAGCCGGGCAAAAAGAAGAAGAAAAAGAACGCCAAGCGCCCCAAACTCCTCAACAAGAGGTAACCGTGGCGATGGCGCAGGCTTACGACTATCTCTCGGGATGGTTTGAAATTTTGAACGACGACTGCGACTATCCCAAGTGGTCGCAGTATTTTATTGAAGGACTTTCCCGTCTCGGCGCGGGCAAGAGGGGGCTCGAACTCGGCTGCGGGAGCGGGGCGTTCTGCCGCGCGCTCACAAGGGCGGGCTATGAAATGACGGGCGCGGATAACTCCCCCGCCATGCTCAATGAAGCCGGGCGGCGGGCGGCGGAAGAGGGCGTGAGGGTGCAGTTCGTCCTCGCCGATGCCGCCGCGCTGAAAACGCCCGAAAGGTACGATTTCATCCTCTCCCCCAACGACTGCATCAACTATCTCCCGCCCAAAAAATTGCATTCGGCGTTTTCGCATATCGCGCGCTGTCTTGTGCCGCACGGCGTCTTTTGGTTCGACGTGAGTTCGGAATACAAGTTGCGGGAAAAAGTTGCAAATAATATGTTTTGCGACGATCGGGACGATGTGACCTATGTGGAGCAAAACAAACTCCTTCCCGACCGCGTGGAGACCGACGTGACGCTCTTCGTGCGGGAGGGGGAACTCTTCCGCCGCTACGACGAGGCGCACACGCGCTACATTCACGGGGAGGCGGCTCTCATCTCCGCGCTCGCGGGGACGGGGCTTCAAATTTTATCCCTCGAGGGACACCTCGGGGAGATCAGAGAGGGGAGCGATCGGCTCAACGTCATATGCAAAAAGGCATGAGTGCAATCTATAAATCGCTGATCTGGGGGGAGCGGGTCTCCCTCGCCGTGCTCGATACGACGGCGCTCGTCAACGAGGCAATTTCGCGGCACGGGCTCTCTCCCGTGGCGGCGGCGGCGCTCGGCAGGACGCTCACCGCGACCGCCTACCTTTGCAGTTGGCTCAAAGACGAGAAGAGCGCGCTCTCGGTGATCTTGAACGGCGGGGGCGCGGGCGGCAAAATTTTTGCCGTGGGCGACGGGGCGCTACGGATGCGCGGCTTCGTGGAGAACCCGCAGGTAAGTCTGCCTCCGCGCGCGGACGGAAAACTCGACGTGGGCGGATTTGTTGGAAGACGCGGCACCCTCTCGGTCATTCGGGACGACGGCGATATGCCCTTTTCGGGGGCGAGCGAACTCGTCTCGGGCGAGGTAGCGGAGGACTTCTCCGCCTACTTTCTGACGAGCGAACAGCGGCCGACCGCCATCGCCCTCGGCGTGAAGATAGGCACAGACGGCAGGTGCCTCGGCGCGGGCGGCGTGTTCCTGCAACCCCTCCCCGGGGCGGGCGAAGAGGCGCTCTCGCGCACGGAGAAGAAGATCGCGGAATTTTCCAACATTTCGGCGCAGATCGCGGACATGGGTGCCGCGAAAGTGCTCCTCGGCATCGAAAATGCGCCCTATTCCGAGCGGAAATTTTGCTATCAATGCCACTGCTCTGAGGCGCGGGCGGCGGCTGCCGTCATCTCCCTCGGGCGGGAGGACGCCATGGCGCTCATCGCGGAGCGCGGGGAAATTTCCGTGCACTGCGACTACTGCAATACCGACTATCGCTTTGGCGCGGCGGACGTGGAAAAACTGTTTTCGGAGAAGGCATGAGAGCAAAGCAAGAAAAGTTCATGTTCAGCGAGGAGTTCCTCTATGAGAGCGCGGAGAAGCGCTACGAGCGGGGGGACAATATGGGCGCGCTCACCATGCTCAACAAGCGGGGCGAGAAGTATCCGCCCAGCGCCGACGCATGGGCGCTCTATGCCGACGTCTATGAGAGCATGGAACTGTACGCCCTCGCCGCCGACGCGTGGTTCCGCTTCCTCGATACCTGCAACGAGGCGGACTTCGCCGAGGGGTACGAGGGGCTCGCCGTCGCCTTCATGAACATGGGCAATCAGCTCCAATCGGCGTACTACTACCACCGCGCCATGGAGGACGACGGGGAGGCGGAGGACGACGATCTCGACGACCTCGCCGCCGCCTTTATGGAGGAGGCGGAAACGCCCCGCATCCGCCTCGTGGGGGAGGGCGCGCCCGACCCCGATACCCTGCGCGAGGGGCTCATCCTCCTCAAAGAGGGGGACTTGGAGACGGCGAAAAAGCGGCTCGCCGAGATCGACGAGACGAGCAGCGACTATCCCTCCGCCATGGGGCTCTCGGCGATGTGTACGCTCATGCTCGGCGACGAGGAGAAGGCGGAAGCGGAGTGTCGGGAACTTCTCAAAGACCACCCCGAAAACGTGCAGGCGCTCACCACATACTGCGCCGTGCTCGACGCGCGGGGCAACAAGAAGGGCGCGCGGGAGGTCGCCGAACGGCTCGCGCACGTGGAGGCCGATTCCACCGACGATTTGTACCGCATTGCGACGGCGCTGTGCGAGACGGGGCTCGACGAGGACGCCCTGCGCGTTCTCGAGGAACTCAAAAAGCGGCTGCCCTTCGATGACAACGTGCTCTACTTCCATGCCGTCGCCGCCTATCATATGGGAAAGCCAGAGGAGGGCATCTCTTCCCTCGAACGGCTCACGACGGTGTACCCCCGCAAGGCGGTGGCGCGGTATTTTCTCGAACGCATGAGAAGGCTGCGCGACGGCGACGGGGAGAAGTTCAATATGTCCTACTACTACCGTGTGCCCGAGGAGGAATACCGCACCGTGGCAGATTTCCTGCTCGCCGCGGCGGAGATGGAAGATCACGAGATCGCGCGGCTTTCGGGGCTTTCCGAACTCGATGAGTTCTTCCGCATCGCCTTCGACGAGATGGAGGGGCGGGACGAAAAGTTGCAGATGCTCGCCGTAAAGGTGGCGGTGCGTACGCGCTCGGACGACTTTCTGCGCGAAGTCCTTCTCGACTGCGAGGGGGACGACGTCGTAAAACTCTCCATTCTGCACGGCCTCACGGTGCGGAACGAGGAGGACTCGTTCGGAACGGTCTTCCTCAACATCTACCGCGAGTTCTTCACGCACGAGATCCGCATCGGCGAGGAGAAAAAGACGGCGTTTTTGAAGGCGTTTGCCGACGTATACTCGCGCTTTGCGATGCTCGCCGAGGAGAACGAGGAAAAACTCTGCTCCGCCGCCGAGGACGTGTACGCGACGCTCCAGGAGGCCGACGCGCTCGACCTTCTCGACCGCCGCGCCGAGATCGCCGCCGTCATCTGCCGCGAGGCGCGGATGCAGCGCGTGGAGCGCTCGTTTGCGGAGATCTGCAAACTCTTCGACGCCGACCGCGTTTTCGCGCAGAAAATTCTCGATTACATGATTTAAGGGGAAACTATGGCAAACACAAAAAAGCCCGTGGATTTCGACGGGCTGTTCGATGAAAAATTGGCGCAGTATATGCGCGAGAAGGCGGGGCAGTACACCGAAAAGCAGTGGGAAAACCTCATTCCCAAACTCTACCGTCAGTTCGGGGACATCACGATTGCGAGCATCGGCACGACGCCCACCAAGTATTTCTCCGAGTGTTCCGACAATGAACTCGTGGAACTTCTCCGCCGTTACATCGAGGAGGACGTGCCCGTGAGCGACTTTTTATGCCGCGAGTTGGAGGGCAGAAATTGCCCGCCCGCGCTCGTTGCCCTTCTCGAGGAGGGGGATGAACGCCTCTTGACGCTCGCCGTCAATCTCGCGGGAGAGAATCCCGCCGCGTTCGGGGCGTATTTCTCCATTCTGGAGCGCACGGAGGATGCGGAACTCAAGGACGCCGTCGTGGAACAACTCAAGGGCAATGCGGATGCCGCCAAGGAGCGCGCCCTCGCCTTTTACGCAAGGGGCGCGGAGCGCGACCTCATGCTGGAGATCCTCTCCCGCTGTAAGGCGCGGGACGAGCGTATCTACGATATTCTGCTTGCCGAATTCCGCACGAGCGGCGAAATTCCCATGCACGCGAGTTACCTCGCCGCCTACGGCGATACCCGTGCGCTGCCCGTTCTTCTCGAAGTCATAGACAGGGAAGACATCAACTATCTCGAATATCAGGAATTGAAGTTTGCCATCGAGGCGCTCGGCGGCGAGTACACCCGCCCGCGCGATTTTTCCAATGACCCGTATTTCAAGGAGATCTCCGAGCAGTCGCAAATGCCGCCCGATTTCGACCCCCTCAAAAAGACGCAAGTAAATTGAAGCCGTCCGTCATAACCGAGCCGCCTTCGCCATATAGTAATCACGCAAGGACTATGGCGGAGGCGTTTTTTATGGAAACTTTCAGCGTATATGAGGACATTGCATCGCGCACGGGGGGCGAGATCTTCGTGGGCGTTGCGGGGCCCGTGCGAACGGGCAAATCGACGTTCATCAAAAAATTCATGCAGGAACTCGTCCTGCCGGGCGTCGAGGGCAGCAAGCGGCAGAGGTATGTGGATGAACTTCCGCAGTCCGCCGCGGGCAAGACGGTGATGACCACCGAGCCCAAGTTCGTGCCCGAGGAGGCGGCGCAGATCCGCGTGAAGGACGCGGTCGCAAAAGTCCGCCTTATCGACTGCGTGGGCTTCCCCGTGGAGGGAGCCAACGGCTTCGAGGAGGAGGGCGCGCCCCGCCTCGTCAAGACGCCTTGGAGCGAGGAGCCGGTTCCCTTCGAGGCGGCGGCGGAGGAGGGGACGCGGCGGGTCATCCGCGACCATTCCACCATCGCCATTCTCATGACGACGGACGGCTCCATTGCGGGGCTCGCGCGGGAGGCGTACGAGGAAGCCGAGGCGCGCGCCGTCGCCGAAGTCAAGGAGATCGGCAAGCCCTTCGTCATCCTCCTCAACTGCAAGGAGCCCGCGGGGGCGGAGGCGCTGTGCGCCTCTCTCGAGGAGAAATACTGCGCGCCCGTGCTCGCCGTCAACTGCGAGGCGCTCGACGCGCAGGGCATCTCTGAAATTCTCGAGCGCATCCTCTACGAGTTCCCCGTGCTCTCCATCGATGTGGATCTGCCGCAGTGGATGCGCGTTCTCGACGCCGATTCGCCCCTCATCTCCGAGGTACTTGCGGGCATCCGCGAAGTCGCCCCCAAAATCGGGAAGATGAGCGACTGCGCGCTTTTAGACGGGCTGTATGCGGAGAGTTCGCGGCTGCTTCCGCCCGCCTCCCTCGATTTAGACGCGGCGACGGGCAGGGCGCACATAAGCGTGGAGGCCAAGGAGGGCACGTTCTACGAAGTCCTCGGCGAGGCGTGTGGGGAGGAGATCGACGGCGATTTCGCCCTCATGCGTTACGTCTGCCGCCTCGCGGACGCCAAGCGGGTGTATGAGCGCGTGGGCAAGGCGTTCGCCGATGCGCAGGAGTACGGCTACGGCATCGTGCCGCCCGAGGAGGACGAGATGAACCTCGCCGAGCCCAAGGTCGTCAAAAAGAGCGGCAGGGTGGGGGTGAACCTAAGGGCGGATGCGCCGAGTTACCACATCGTGCGGGTGGATGTCCACGGCGAAGTGAGCCCCGCCCTCGGCACCGAGGAGCAGAGCGAGGCGTTCGCGCAGAAACTCACCGAGAGCATGGGCGCGGAGCCCGAAACGGCGTGGAACACCAATATGTTCGGCAAGACCTTAAAGGAGATGCTCGGCGAGGAACTCTCCGTCAAGAACCGCTCCATGGGCGGCAACGTGCAGAAGAAGATGCGGAAGACCATGACGCGCATCGTCAACGAGGGCAAAGGCGGAGTCATCTGCATCCTTCTGTAACATTCCTGTAACATTCAAAGTTGTAACATACAAAAAAAGTTGTAACATACAAAAACAAATAAAACCGATAACATACAAATACAAAACTGTAACATACAAAGATCCCGCATGAAATTTGCGGGATTTTTTGTGCCCGTCCTCATACCGAACGTGCGCCGCGCCTCCGTCCTCATACCGAGCCGCGCGCTCGTCCGCTTCTGTGGACGGGCGCGCGGCGAGTGTATCTTCCCCCCAACGCAGTCCGCCCCGTCCTTCCTCCTCGCTTTTCGCCCGCCCCCGCGCGCAAAGCGCGCGGGGGCGGGCGAAAAAAAATGGAAAAAAAGTCCAAAAAAAATGTCATATACAAAACATTGAGCGAAAATTTTGTGGTATCATATCTATGTAGAGAAGAGCGTGAGTGCGAAGTGGAGGCGGCGCGAGCAAAAAAAGACCTCCGCTGCGGCAAGCGCGGCAGCCGCGCGGGCGGCGGCAGCGCGCGCCGCTGCGGAGGTCTTTATAGGGAAAATTTTATAAAAATTCCCCTCATTTTTCTGAATAATTATTGCGCAAGAATTTTTTGAGAAAAATTAGTTCATTTCTTGACAATACTTTCTTCAGGGACTATAATGGGTTCGATTTCATCGAAAAGGAGTTTTTATCATGGCAGAAGAAGTCAAACAGCAACACAAATGGAAAAAGACGACGACCGTAGGCCTCGTTCTCCTCGTCGTTTTTGCGGCCATTACGGTGCTCGGATTTGTCTTTCACGACAAAATTTGGGCATGGTGCGAAGGGTACAGCGGCGGCGGCATCCTCGATATCGTCATCAATCTCATCCCCGAACTCATCGGCACCGTGCAGATCCTGTTCGTCGCCTTGCTCGTTCTGTACATCGTGTGCACCATCATCAAGTCCATCTTTAAGGGCACCAACCGCAGAGTGACCATCGGAAGGCTCGTGAACAGCATCTTCAAGGTCGTCGTATGGGTCGTGTGCGTCATCGCCATCCTCGCCGTCTGGGGCATCGACCTCACCGCCCTCATCGCAGGCGCCGGAGTCCTCACTCTTATCATCGGTCTCGGAATGCAGAGCCTCATCGCCGACGTCGTCGCGGGCATCTTCATCGTGTGCGACGGAACGCTTCAGGTGGGGGACATCGTCACCATCGACGGCTGGCGCGGCACCGTGCAGGAGATCGGCATCCGCAACACCAAACTCATCAATTACAGCGGCGATATCCGCGTGGCGAACAACTCCACCATCAAAGTGTTCATCAACCAGAGCAGGGAAAACAGCTATCCCACCGTCATCGTGGGCGTTCCCTACGAGGAGAATTTGCAGCACGTCAAGGAAGTGTTCGAGGCGAATAAGGCGAAAATCAAGGAGATGTGCCCCGTGCTCCTTTCGGATATCGACTTCAACGGGGTGGACAACCTTGCCGCATCCAGCGTCGATCTGCACTTCGGCGCAACGTGCAAGGAGGGCGACTTCTTCGCCGCCCAGCGCCAGATGCGCGGCGCCATCAAAACGGTGTTCGAGGAAAACGGCATCTGCGTTCCCTTCCCGCAGGTCGTCGTCCACGAAGAGAAGAAATAAGAAAAAATTTGCAGAGCGCGGAGCATTTCGCCCCGCGCTTTTCCTATGCAAAAAATCCGCAAAAATATTTTCCGTTATCCTATTGAAATTCCGCGGCTTTTATACTATAATATATCCGTACAAGTATGGTACAAACGTATTCGTACGAACGATCAAGGGGGGATATATGCAACTTACCGCAAAACAACGCATCGAGCAAGGCAGAACTGCGCTCGGCATCGAGTTCGGCTCCACGCGCATCAAGGCGGTCTTGGTGGACGAGGAAAACAGACCCGTCGCCTCGGGCGCGCACGACTGGGAGAACAGGCATCTCGGCAACATTTGGTCGTACTCGCTCGATGACATCCGCGAGGGCTTACAGGGCAGCTACGCCGCCATGGCGAAGGACGTCAAGGAAAAATACGGCGTCACGCTCACGACCATCGGCGCCATCGGTTTTTCCGCCATGATGCACGGCTACATGGTGTTCGACAAGAACGATGAGATCCTCGTTCCCTTCCGCACGTGGCGCAACAACACGGCGGCATACGCGGGGGACAGGCTCACCGAACTCTTCGGCTATCACATTCCCGCGCGCTGGTCGGTGGCGCACCTCTATCAGGCCATTCTGGACGGCGAAGAGCACGTCAAGGACATCGTGTTCCAGACGACGCTCGAGGGGTACGTGCATTGGAAGCTGACGGGCAGGAAAGTCATCGGCATCGGCGAGGCGAGCGGGATGTTCCCCGTAGACCCCGTCACCAAGCAGTACAATCCGCGGATGCTCGCGCAGTTCAACGAACTCGTCAAGGGCAAAGTTCCCTTCAAGGTGGAGGACATTCTGCCCGAAATTTTGGTCGCGGGCGAAGAGGCGGGGCGGCTCACGCCCGAGGGCGCGAAGTTCCTCGACCCCACGGGAAATTTGAAATACGGCATTCCGCTCTGCCCGCCCGAAGGCGACGCGGGCACGGGCATGGTCGCCACCAATTCCATCAAAAAGCGCACGGGCAACGTCTCGGCGGGCACTTCGGTGTTTGCGATGATCGTGCTCGAGAAGGAACTTTCCAAGGCGTATCCCGAGATCGACCTCGTCACGACGCCCGTGGGCGACCTCGTCGGCATGGTGCACTGCAACAACTGCACGTCCGACCTCAACGCGTGGGTGAGTATGTTCGGCGAGTTCGCCAAGGAACTCGGCGTCGATCTTCCCAAGTGGAAACTCTACGATATGCTGTACTTCGCCTCCGAGAAGGGGGATAAGGACTGCGGCGGGCTGCTCGCCTACAACTACGTCTCCAACGAGCACGTCACCAACGTCGAGCACGGCCGCCCGCTCTTCGTGCGGAAGGCGGACAGCAACTTCAACCTCGCAAACTTCATGCGCGCCCACCTCTATTCGGCGTTCGGCGCCCTCAAAGTGGGGTGCGATATCATGCTCAAAGAGGAGGGCGTCAAACTCGATAGAATCACGGGGCACGGCGGGCTCTTCAAGACGGAGCGCGTCGGGCAGAGTTACCTCGCGGCGGCCATCAATGCGCCCGTCACCGTCATGAAGACGGCGGGCGAGGGCGGCGCGTGGGGCATGGCGATCCTCGCCAACTACCTCATCACAAAGAAGAAGGGCGAGAGCCTCGAAGAGTACCTCGATGAGCGCGTGTTCGCGGGGCAGGAGGGCGTGACGCTCGCCCCCGATCCCGCCGACGTCGCGGGCTTCGAAGAATTTGCCGACCGCTACGTTGCGGGGCTTCCCATCGTGCGCGAAGCCGTGCATTCCCTCAAATAATCGCAAGGAGAAAAGGTATGCTCGAAGAATTGAAAGAAAAAGTATTGCAGGCAAATCTGGACCTCGTAAAGCACAAACTCGTGCTCTTCACGTGGGGAAACGTCTCCGCCATCGACAGAAAGACGGGGCTTATCGTCATCAAGCCCTCGGGCGTCGAGTACGACGGCATGAAGGCGAGCGACATGGTCGTCGTCGATCTCAATGGCAAGGTGGTGGAGGGGGATCTCCGCCCGTCGTCGGATACGCCCACGCACATCGAGTTTTACAAGGCGTTTCCCGAAGTGGGCGGCGTGACGCACACGCACTCCACATTTGCAACGGCTTGGGCACAGGCGGGGCGCGCCATTCCCTTCTACGGCACGACACACGCCGACTATTTCTACGGCGACATTCCCTGCGCCCGCTCGCTCACCAAGGAGGAAATTGAAGGCGAGTACGAGAAGAACACGGGGCTTGCCATCATCGAAAAGTTCCGCAGTTGCTCTTTGAAGCCCCTCGAAGTGCCGGGGGTGCTCATCAAGAGCCACGGCGTGTTCGCCTTCGGCAAGGACGCGGATAACTCCGTGTACAACGCGACGGTCATCGAGGAGGTCGCCAAGATGGCGTTCCTCACCGAGCAGATCAATCCTCACGCCGCCCGCGCCGACCAGTTCATGATGGAGAAGCACTACCAGCGCAAGCACGGGAAAAATGCATATTACGGGCAAAAAAAGTAAGTTCACAAAATTCTTTCTATACAGAGCCTTGCAGGCGGCATACTGCGGGCAAAGAATTTTCGTGAGGACTGAATTTGTGCATCTCTCAACGGTTCGCCCGCGAATAGAGATGTTCTTAAAGTCATTAAGCGCGAAGTGTCGCGCAAATTGAGTGCGCTGCCGCAAAAGCGTGGTTTTGCTCCGCGCAGTAATTTACAGCAAGGGCACAGAGCGCTGCCGTGCAGTAGCTCGGCGTCGCACAGTGACTTTCCCAACTCCCTCTGTGGAGGAGGACAAAGCGGGGGAGGACAATTCAAAAAATACGCTTTGGCGTAAAAATAAATTTCAAATCTAAAATCAATTTGGGGGTAATCTCATGAAAGAAAAAATTGTCTATTGGCTCACAGGTTCGCAGACGCTGTACGGCGACGATGTGCTCGCGCACGTCGCCCAGCACTCCAAGGAAATGGCGAATTACGTCAACAAGCACGTGCCCGTCACGGTGAAATATCTCACGACGTGCAAGAGTTCGGACGAAGTCGTCGAGGCCGTCAAAAAGGTCAACGCCGACGAGAACTGCATCGGCATCATCACGTGGTGCCACACCTTCTCGCCCGCCAAGATGTGGATCAAGGGGCTCACGATGCTGCAAAAGCCCATGTGCCACTTCGCCACGCAGTACAACGAAAAACTTCCGTACGACACCATCGATATGGACTTCATGAACGAGAACCAGGCGGCGCACGGCGACAGGGAATTCGGCTACATCGTCGCCCGCCTTCGCATGGATAACAAGGTCATCGTCGGGTACTACAAGGATAAGAAGGCGCTCGAAGAACTCGCCTCGTGGTGCAAAGTCGCCGCGGGCTATGCCTTCTCCAAGAAGGTGAAGGTCGCGCGCTTCTCGGATAATATGCGCGACGTCGCCGTCACCGAGGGCGATAAGATCGACGCCCACATCAACCTCGGCTGGCAGGTCGATTACTATCCCGTCGGCGACCTCGTGGAATACATCAACGCCGTCACGGAGGAGGAAGTGGATGCCCTCATGGCGGAGTACGCAGAGAAGTACACGATGGGCACCGACCGCATCTCCGTCGTCCGCGAACAGGCGAAGTACGAGATCGCCATGGATAAATTCTGCAAAGAGAAGGGCGGCTACATCGGCATCGTCGATCACTTCGGCGCGCTCCACGGCATGAACCAACTCCCCGGGCTCGCCATTCAGGACTTGCAGTCCAAGGGCTACGGCTTCGGCGCGGAGGGCGATTGGAAGATCGCCGCGCTCGGCGCCACCATGCAGTACATGGCAGACCAGAAGGGCACGGGGCTCATGGAGGACTACACCTATGATTTGAAGGACGGCCTCTGCCTCGGCGCGCATATGCTCGAGGTCTCCCCGCAGTTCGCGGCGACGAAGCCCGAAATTCAGGTGCACCCCTTGAGCATCGGCGGAAAGTCCGATCCCGCCCGCCTCGTGTTCGAGGGCATCGAAGCGCCCCACGCCATCGCCGTCTCCATGATCGACATGGGCGACAGGATGCGCCTCATTGTGCAGAAAATCAAACTCGTCAAATATCCTCACCCGATGCCCAACCTGCCCGTCGGCGGCCTGATGTGGCAGTATCAGCCCAACTTCAAGGACGGCGTTGCGGCGTGGATCTACGCGGGCGGCGCGCACCACACGGTGGTCTCCTCCGTCGTCACGGCGCAAGAGATGGTCGATCTCGGCAATATGTGGGGCGTGGAAGTCGTCCTCATCGACGAGAATACCGAGATAAACGCGTTCAAAGAGAAACTTATGTGGTCGGACGCCGTTTGGAAGACGAGAAGATAATTGGGTTTGCAGACGGGGGCGGCGCGCGCCGCCCCCGCACTCACAAAAAATATGTACTTCAAAAAATATATCTACGGCGATACCGCCGTCTACTTTGTCGAGACGCCCATCGAGGGGCACGAGAAGCTCACCACGGTGGGCTTTGCGGCATTTCCCGCCGACATGGAGATAGACCCCAAGACGCTGCACCTCGATAGCCTCATTCAGGTCGCCTTCACGGGGGACGAGGCGCTCATCGACTACACCTACGGCGTAAGTATGCGCAACCGCCGTTCCACCGCGCTCAAAATCGTGCGCCAGACGGAATTTACGGGCGGCAATCTCAACACCTACCTCACCGACGGCGCGGGCAACGACTACGTGCACCGCCTGTTCTACGACAAAAAGACGGGCGTGTTCACCGTCAACGTGCGCTACGACAACCGCACCAAGACCCCGCGCACTCTCGAGTACCTTGCGAGCCTCTCCCTCGGCGGCATCATGAACGCGGAGGGCAACACGGTGGGGCTCAAACTCCACCGCATGACGAGCGCATGGTCGCGCGAGTGCCGCCTGAAAACGGATACCTTCGCCCACCTCGGGCTCGATATGAGTTGGGGACGCTACGGCGTCAAGTCGGAGAGATGGGGGCAGGTGGGCAGTATGCCCAACCGCGGCTATTTCCCGTTCGGCGCCGTCGAAGACGAGGCAAGCGGCCTTATTTGGGGCGTCATGCAGGAAGCGCCGTTCTCGTGGCAGATGGAGGTCTACGAGGAGAAGGAGACGTGCTCCATAACCTCCGGCTTTACCGACTACGAGACGGGGCACTGGCGCAAGACGGTGCCCGCGGGCGGCTTTTTCACCACGTACAGCGCGCGCTTTTGCGTCAAGCGCGGCGGGGCGAACGACGTCTGCAACGCCTTCGTGCACGAGCAGGACAGCCGCCTCCGCCCTCCCGCGAGCGAGGAGGAGATGCCCGTCATGTACAACGAGTACTGCGCCACATGGGGCAATCCCACCGAGAAGAAGATAGAAAAACAACTCGCCGCGGTCGCCCCGCTCGGCGTGAAGTATTTCATCATCGACAGCGGCTGGTACAAGCCGCAGGATAGGGGGTGGTGCAACGCCATCGGCGATTGGAACGTCAACCCCGAGTACTTCCCCGATATGCGCCGCGTCGTCGAAAAGATCAACGCAAAGGGCATGAAGGCGGGCATCTGGTACGAATTTGAGGTGACGGGCAGGGACAGCGAAGTGTTCGCCTACGAAAGGGAGCACCTCTCCCGCGAAGGGCGCGTCATCACGAGCAAAAACAGGCGCTTTCTCGATCTGCGGCTCCCCGAGGTGACGGAGTACTTGGAAGCCAAGATGCTCCGCCCGCTCAAAGAGTACGGGTTCGAATACATCAAGATCGACTACAACGATACCTACGGCTTGGGGTGTGACAGCCCCGACGGCGCCGCGCCCGGTGAGGGAGGCAGGCAGGTAGCCGAAGAGAGCATGAATTGGTACGACCGTTTGAAGAGCGCCATTCCCGAACTCGTCATCGAGAACTGCTCCTCGGGCGGCAGCCGCATCGAGCCGCTGCGCATGAGCAAGGTCTCCATGTGCTCCTTCTCGGACGCCCACGAGTGCAACGAAATTCCGCTTGTGGCGGCGAACGTCTCGCGCGTCATTCCCGCAAGGCAGTCGCAGATTTGGGCGGTCATCCGCAAGGGGGAGAGCGCAAGCCGCACCATTTATTCCCTCTGCGCCGCCATGATGGGCAGAATTTGCCTCTCGGGCGACATCAACCGCCGCGACGAGGAGAAGATGGCGCTCATCAAGGCGGGGCTCGACTTCTACGAAAAAATCAAAGATATCGTCCGCCGCGGCGACATCAAAGTCATCGACAGCACGGTGGAGTACTACCGCGCGCCCAAGGGGCGGCAAATTTACGTCAAGGACTACGGCGAAAAGCGCCTCGTCATCGTGCACTTTTTGGAGGGCGAGGAGAGGGTCAAACTCCCGCTCGAGGGCTACGAACTCGCCGAGGCATATACCGACCTAAATTACAGAGTGGATAAAAACGCCGATGCGCTCCGCATTGCGGGCGAAAATTTCCACGCGGGCGCATTTCTTCTGACGCGCGCCGCGGAGGGGGAGAGCGTATGACGGTGGAAGAAAAATTGCGTTTGTACGGGCAGGAGCACGTCTTGAAGCGGTGCGAAACGCTCGCGGCGGCGGAGCGGGAGGAACTTTTTGCCCGCCTCTCCGCCCTCGATTGGGAGGCGCTCACGGCGTGGAAGCGCCCCGAAAGCCTTAAACGGGGGCAAATTGCGCCCATCGACGGGCTCACCAAGGAGGACATTGCCGCGCGCAGGGAGGAATATTTCCGCATCGGCGCGGATGCCATCCGCGCGGGCAAGGTGGCGGCGGTGCTCCTCGCGGGCGGGCAGGGCACGAGGCTCGGCTCTCCCGCGCCCAAGGGGATGTTCGACATCGGGCTCACCAAGCCCCGCTACATCTTCGAACAACTCATCGCCAACCTCATGGACGTCGTGAAGGCGGCGGGCGCGTATGTGCCGCTCTACATCATGACGAGCGAGAAGAACGACGCCGAGACGCGCGCCTTCTTTGAGGGGCACAACTATTTCGGCTATCCCGCCGGGGACATCAAATTTTTCGTGCAGGAGATGGCGCCGAGCGTGGACTTTGACGGCAAACTTCTCTTTGAGGAGAAGGGCAGGCTCGCGCTCTCGCCCAACGGCAACGGCGGGTGGTATTCCTCCATGCAGCGCGCGGGGCTCGATGCCGATATGGCGCGGCGCGGCGTGGAGTGGATCAACGTCTTTGCGGTGGATAACGTGTTGCAGCGCATCGCCGACCCCGTGTTCGTCGGCGCGACGATAAGTAGCGGGCTCATGAGCGGGGCGAAGGTCGTGCGCAAGTGCGAGCCCCACGAGCGGGTGGGCGTTCTGTGTCTCGAGGACGGGCTTCCCTCCGTCGTCGAATACTACGAACTCACCGAAGAGATGGCAAACGCGCGCAATGCGGACGGCACCCTCGCCTATTCCTTCGGCGTCATCCTCAACTATCTCTTCAACGCGAAGCGCCTCGGCGAGATCGCGGCGGAGAAGATCCCCGTGCACGTCGTCAAAAAGAAGGTGCCGTACCTCGACGAAGCGGGGGAACTTATCGCCCCGCAGACGGAGAACGGGTATAAATTCGAGACGCTCATCCTCGACATGGTGCGCCTCATGGGCAGTTGCCTGCCCTTTGAAGTGGAGCGCGAGCGCGAGTTTGCGCCCGTCAAGAACAGAACGGGGACGGACAGCGTGGAGACCGCGCGCGCCCTTTTGCAAAAGAACGGAGTACGTTTATAATGGAAGAAGCAAGCAAACCGCTTACGGAATTTGTCGAACAACTCACGCGGCTGGGCGGCACGATGGCGGAACTCTTTAAGAGCGGCAACATTGCGCTCATCTCCGAGTTGAACGCCGCCATCAAGGAGATGTACCGCCTGCAACACGGCAGCGGCGATAAAGTTTTACAGGCGTTGGAGCCCGAGTGTGCCGTCATCTACGGCAACTTCGATATGATCGTAGAGGTGCTCCGCACGACGGAGAACGGCGTCATAGACGCGGGCGCGCAGACGGCGCTCAACCGCCTTCTCCACAACATCAACGGCGCCGTCGTCAACATCGCAACGGCACTCGGACTCGTATCCGGGTAAGGGGAAAAAGGACATGAAGAGAACAAAAATTTTTGCAGACGCCAACCTCGTCATCGGCAAGGTAGACCCCAACCTCTACGGCTCCTTTGTCGAACACCTCGGCAGGGCGGTCTATGAGGGCATCTACGAACCGGGGCACCCCACGGCGGATGAGAACGGCTTCCGCGGCGACGTTGCATCCCTCGTCAAGGAACTCAACGTGCCCATCGTGCGCTACCCGGGCGGCAATTTCCTCTCGGGCTACAACTGGCGCGACGGCATCGGCCCCCGCGAAAACCGCCCGACCCGCCTCGACCTCGCGTGGTTTTCTACGGAGACCAACGAGTTCGGCACGGACGAGTTCATGAAGTGGTGCCACCTTACGGGCATCGAGCCCATGATGGGCGTCAACATGGGCACGGGCTCCATCAAGGATGCCGCCGAACTCGTGGAATATTGCAACCACGCGGGCGGGACGACCATCTCCAATCTGCGCCGCGCCAACGGGGCGGAGGAGCCCTACAACGTGCGCTATTGGTGCATCGGCAACGAGATGGACGGGGCGTGGCAGATCGGGCATCTCACCGCCGAGGAGTACGGCAGAAAGGCGCTCGAAGCCGCCAAAGTCATGCGCTGGGCGAACGGCGAACTCAAAGAGGAGAGCGGCAGAAATTGGGCAAAATCGCCCCTGAAACTCATCGTCTCGGGTTCCTCGACGCACGAAATGAAGACCTTCCCCGAGTGGGACCGGGTAGTATTGGAGCAGACCTACAAGCAGGTGGACTATCTCTCCATGCACCGCTACTATATGTACGACGAGGACAGGGAAGACCCCTTGGAGGACTTCCTCGGCTCCGCCGACGACATGAACGAGTACATCGGCACATTGAAGGCGACCATCGAATACGTCCGCGCCAAGGTGCGCTCGCAGAAGCGGGTCAAGATCTCCTTCGACGAGTGGAACATCTGGTCGGTCACGGCGCCCCGCAGGGAGCCGCTGTGGAAGAGGGCGCCCCACCTTTTGGAGGACGTGTACACCTTCCGCGATATGTTGGTGTTTGCGGGGCTCATGAACACCCTGCTCAACAACTGCGATACGGTGACCATCGGGTGCCTCGCCCAACTCGTCAACGTCATCGCGCCCATCATGACGAAAAAGGGGGGCGAAGCCATCCGCCAGACCATCTTCTACCCCTTCAAACTGCTCTCCAACGCGGCGCGGGGGGAGACGGTGCGCACGTTTTCGGATAGCGCCCGCTTCTCCAATATGTACGGCTACGCCCGCTTCATCAACGAGGCGGTCAACCACGACCGCGAGAAGCGCACGGTGTGCGTATCCCTTTGCAACTACGGGCAGAGCGAGAGCGAGGTGGAACTCGAACTCCGCTCCTTCGGAACGCTCAAAGCGACGGAGTACGTCGAGATGAAGGATACCGACCTCGATGCAGCCAACACCTTTACGACGCCCGACCGCATCGTGCCGCGCCGCCGCGACCTGCCGCGCGTGAAGGACGGTTCCCGCGTCATCCTCCGCCTTCCCGCCATGAGTTGGAGTTTTGTGAAATTCACATATTGACGCACCGCAAAAGAGCCATAGGAGAATGGAATGAAAAAGACAAAACGGCTGCTCATCGCGCTCGTCGTCATCGTGCTCATTGCCGCCATCGTGGGCGCGGTCTGCTGGTATTTCCTCATCTACAAGAAGGATAAGGCGCAGAGCGATCCCGACGGCGTCACGGCGGGCGGGCTCGAGATCCACTTTCTCGAACTCGGCAACGGCAACGCGGGCGACTGTACCCTTGTCAAGACGGGGGATACCGAAGTGCTCATCGACGCGGGCTCCAAGCGGGGATCCGCAAAGACGCTCGTCCCCAAGATCAAGGAATATTGCACGGATAACACACTCGAATACGTCATCGCCACCCACGCCCACGAGGATCACATCGCGGCGTTCGTCGGCAGCGACGGGACGGACGGCATCTTTGCGAACTTCAAGTGCGGAACCATCATCGATTTTACAGGGAAAGCGACCACCTCGAAGATCTCCACAGACTACATCACTTGGCGCGATAAGGAAGTGAGCGACGACGGCGCAGTGCACTATACCGCCCTGCAATGCTGGCGAGAGACGGGCGGCGCCAAGCGCTCCTACGAACTCGCCGAGGGCATCTCCTTTGAAATTTTGTATCAGAAATTTTACGAGCAGAGCACTTTGAACGAGAATAACTACTCCGTCTGCACCCTCTTCACACAGGGCGAAAACCACTATCTTTTCACGGGCGACTTGGAAAAGGGCGGCGAGGAGAGCCTTGTTGCAAGCAACGACCTTCCTCACTGCAAACTCTTCAAGGGCGGTCACCACGGAAGTTCCACTTCCTCCAACGACGTCTTGCTCCAAAAGATCACGCCCGAAAACGTGTGCATCTGCTGCTGCGCGGGGTCTTCGGAATATACCGACGGCGATGCGACGTTCCCTGCGCAGGAGACCATCAACCGCCTCGCAATGTACACGAAAAATATCTATGTGACGACGCGCTCCGTCGATGGGACTGCCAAAAATTACGCCTCCATGAACGGCGAAATCACGGTGCGGTGCGAAGGCGCCGACTTCTCCATTCACGGGAGCAACAACGATACCATTTTGAAGGAGACCGATTGGTTCAAGGCCAACAGAACGTGGCCTGCAAACGGCGTAAAATAGAATAAGGGGTAACGAGATGAAAGGGAAGAAATTTTTGAAAATTATGCTTTCGGGCGTTTTGTGCGCGCTTCTCGCGTTCGGCGCCTGCGCTTGTTCTTTCACCGGGCCGAATACCGCCACCGATCCCACGGAGAACGGCGACGCACAGATCCGCGAAATTTACGATTTGTATTTGGAGAGTTGCGCGGAGGACGGCTCGACGCCGCTCACCTACGAAGAATGGCTCGCCACCATCAAGGGCGCCAAAGGCGATAAGGGCGAAACGGGCGCTACGGGCGCGCAGGGGCCCAAGGGTGAAACGGGCGCTACGGGTCCGCAGGGGCCCAAGGGTGAAACGGGCGCTGCAGGTGCGCAGGGGCCGACGGGTCCCCAAGGTCCGCAAGGGCCCAAGGGCGATACGGGCGACGACGGCAAGGACGGCAAGGACGGCAACAGCTGGCTGTACGGCGATACCGCGCCCGCGGCCGATTTGGGCAAAGTCGGCGACCTCTACCTCAACTATTCCACGTGGGACGTCTATACTAAGGAGACGACCGGCTGGACGCTGCGCGGCAACATCAAGGGCGAAAAGGGCGACAAAGGCGACCCCGGCACAAGCGGCACGGGCGGCGGCTCCGAAGGCGGCGGCTCTGAAGGCGACGAGGGCACGATGACCAACAATTTACAGTTCCATTTCCTTGAACTTGGGAATAAGTATACAGGGGACTGCACACTTGTAAAGGTCGGGGACGTAGAAGTGCTCATCGATGCGGGCTCGCGCGAGGACTCCGGCCCCGTGATCTCTTCCTACATTGATGATTATGTAGAAGGAGAACTCGATTATGTGATCGTAACACACGCACATCAAGATCATATTGCAGGTTTTGTCGATACTTCCTCGTCAAAAGGTGTCTTTTCGAGTTTTACGTGCGGAACGATTATCGACTATGCAAGAAAAAATTCGACCTCAAAAATTTCGCAGTCGTATGAAGCGGCACGCGATAAAGAAGTGAGTGAGGATGGTGCCGTACATTATAATGCACTCCAATGCTGGAAAAACGAGGGCGGCGCAAAACAGTCTTACGACCTCGGCTCGGGCGTTACAATGAAAATTCTTTATCAGCAATATTATGAGAAGAGCGCGTC
This sequence comes from uncultured Clostridia bacterium, assembly GCA_947628675.1. Taxonomy (GTDB): domain Bacteria; phylum Bacillota; class Clostridia; order Christensenellales; family Borkfalkiaceae; genus Gallimonas. The sequence goes on along the minus strand of CANRAR010000002.1, from coordinate 13,097 downwards.
AAGCGAAAATAATTATTCCGTCTGTGTTCTTTTCTCGGAGGGGGATAATCATTTCCTATTTACGGGCGACCTTGAAAGCGCGGGCGAACAAAGTCTTGCACAAGAAAACGATCTTCCACATTGCAAACTGTATAAAGGCGGACACCACGGAAGCAGCACATCAAGCACGGAGGCTCTTTTGAAGGAGATCACGCCGGAAACAATCTGTATTTGTACTTGCGCGGGCACATCTGAATATGCCGATACGGATCCCGCATCTTTTCCGACGCAGGAGATGATTGAACGCATAGCACCGTATACCGATAAAGTTTATATCACTTCGCTTGCAACAGACGTGTCGTTCACTCCCAATAAATTATGGGGAGTTGCTTCAATGAACGGAAATATCGTCGTAACTTGGAATGGTACTACGTTAACCGTAAATTGCAGCAATAATAATACAATTCTCAAAGATACTCAATGGTTTAAGGAACACCGCACCTGCCCGGCGGCATGGCAATCATAACCCATGCCCGAGATCACCGCCATCACCCCGCAAAAAAAGGATAAGACCCGCTGCAATATCGAGGTAGACGGCAGGTTCTACTGCGGCATGAAACTGGAAACGGTCATGCAAAACCGCCTCAAAGCGGGCGTCTCCGTCTCGGAGGGCGAACTCTCGCAGATGCAACTCGAGAGCGAGAAGCAGACCGCGCTCGATAAAGCTCTCACCCACATCTCCGCCTCCATGAAGACGGAGCGCGAGGTGCGCGACTATCTCCGCCGCAAGGGCTACTTGCAGGACGTCTGCGACCACGTCGTGGAGAAGATGAAGGGCTACGGCTTTCTGGACGACGCCGCATATGCGCGCACTTATGCCGAGAGTGCGGGCAAAAAGAAGGGCAAGCGCCTCATTGCCGCAGAACTTTCGCGCAAGGGGGTTTCGGATGAGGCCATCGAGGCCGCCCTTTCCTCGCTCGAGGGGGAAGAAGAGGGGGCAAAGCGCACCCTCGAAAAGTACCTGCGCGGCAAGACGGCGGATCGGGAGACCCTCTCCAAGGCATACCGCCATCTCCTTTCCAAGGGCTACGACTACGAAACGGCGCGCGCCGCCCTCGAAGGGCTCAAAGATGAAGATTGAATATTTAGGCGAAACGGGTTCCACCAACGAATATATCCGCCGCTATCTCGGCGGGCGGGAAAACGTCATCGTCTGCGCCCGCCGTCAGACGGGCGGCAAGGGCACCAAGGGGCGCAGTTTCCTCTCAAATGAGGGCGGCGTGTATCTCTCGGCGCTGTTTTTTTATGAGAAACTCCCCGCGAGCCGCGCCTTTGAGGTGATGGCGCATTCCGCGGTTGCCGTCTGCCGCACGGCGGAGGCGTTCGGCGTACAGCCCGAGATCAAGTGGGCGAACGACGTGCTCGCAGGCCACAAAAAACTTTGCGGCATCCTCATCGAGAACGGCGTCAAGGGGGAATTTCTCGACCACAGCATCATCGGCATCGGTCTCAACGCCGAAAACGACGTCTCCGCGCTCGGCGGCATCGCCATAAGCCTTTCCGAGGCGGCGGGGCGGCGAGTCACGGCGGACGAGGCGCGCCAAAAACTCATCGAAGAACTCCTCCGCCCGTCCGCCTTTGCCGACTACCTTGCCCGCGTCAAGTTCTTGGGGCGCGAGGTCACGGTGGAGGAAAATGGGCGCCTGTTTTCCGCCGTCGCGGAGGAAATTCTGCCCGACGGCCGCCTCGTCGTGAAAAATGCGGAGGGCGTACGCCGCCTCTCCTCCGCCGAAATCACCCTGAAATTGTGAGGTCACTATGAAATTTGCCTATTCCAACGCGCAGATGCGCGAAGCCGACCGCGCCGCCATCGCCGCGGGTACGCCCGAGGAAGTTCTCATGGAGCGTGCGGGCGAAGCGCTCGCAGACACCATGGAACGCGCCGCGCAAAATTTGAACGTAGGCGATATGCTCTTCGTCTGCGGCGGGGGAAAAAACGGGGGCGATGGCTTTGTCGCCGCCCGCATCCTCGCGGAGCGCGGCTACGATGTCGCCGTTTTGTGCCTTGCCGAGCGCTTTTCCGAAGCCTGCAACGCGGCAAAAAGTAAGTTCGGCGGCGAAATTTTGGGTCGCATCCCCCGCCGCCGCTATGCGCTCATCGCCGACTGCCTCTTCGGCACGGGGCTCGACCGCGCTCCCGAAGGGGACGCCGCCGCGCTCATTCGGTTTATCAACGAAAGCGGCGCGTACGTCGTCGCCTGCGACCTACCGAGCGGCCTCTCTGCGGGCGGCATCGCCTTCGAGCCCTGCGTCTGCGCAAATGAAACCGTCTCGATGGGGCAGTTGAAAGAGGCGTTGCTCCTCGCGGACGGCGCCGATACGGCGGGCAAAATTACGGTTGCCGACATCGGCATTCCCGCAGAGCACGGCGCGGAAGTGTGGGAGGAAGAGGATGTTGCCGCCTTCTTCCCCGCGCGCAAGTCGCATACCCACAAGGGGAGTTTCGGCCGTGCGTATCTTTTTGCGGGCGGCGCGGTCGCCACGGGGGCGGCGTTCCTCTCGGCGGGCGCCTGCCTCAAATCGGGTTGCGGCTATACGCAACTCGCGCTCACCTCCGCCGTCTATCCCCACGCCATCGGGCGGCTTCCCTCCGTCGTTTTGCGCGAATTTCACGCCATCGACGGGGAACTTCTCGCCTCCGATTGCGTCGCGGCGGGCATGGGATCGGGCGTGAGCGAGCGCCTCTACGCCTACATCGCCGAACTTCTCTCCGTCTACACGGGCGTTTTGGTGCTCGATGCCGACGCCCTCAACACCGTCGCGCAGTACGGCGTGGAGATCCTGAAGGAGAAGTCCTGCCGCGTCATTGTAACGCCGCACCCCAAGGAGTTCGCCCGCCTCACGGGAAGGGGCGTTCAAGAACTGCTTTCAGACCCCGTTCACTATGCCGAGGCGTTCGCGCGGGAATACGGCGTCACCGTCCTCTTCAAGAACAATCGGAGCGTCATCGCCGACGGCGCCCGCACAGCGATAAATCCCACGGGTTCGCCCGCGCTCGCCAAGGGGGGCAGCGGCGACGTGCTTTCGGGGTTTCTCGCCGGCACCTGCGCCCGCGGCGTCCCTCCGTTCGAGGCGGCGTGTGTCGCCTCGTATCTGCTCGGAAGGGCGGGGGAACTCGCCGCATCCGACCTCGGCGAATACGCTGTCAATGCGACCGACGTCATCGACCGTCTCCCCGCCGCGATCCGCTCCGTACAGCAAAAAACGTCCTGAAAAGGCGTTTTTTGCAAATTTGCGATGTACTATGCGTGACATAATTGCCCTTTAAGCGTACCCAAACGCGCGGATGAGCACCGAGGAAAACAGTAAAATGCTGCCCGTAATGAGGTAATAGGCGGGGAAGAGCGTAAAGAGGCTCATGAGGAGCAGCAGCGCCCCGCTCACAAAGAACGGGCGGGCATTCTCCTTGGAGAAGGCGCGGCGCAGTTTTTGCTTTGCCGTCTTGCGCGGGATCTCGCCGCAGATGAGGGGCGAGGGCATGGTGTCCGTCCGCGCGAAGAGGGCGTAAATCTCGTCGGCGCGCATCGCCTCCCGCCCGAAGGATAGGAGCAGTTTCTCGGCCTCGGGCGTCAGCGCATTGCAGGCGACGGTGAACGGCGCATTCCCGTGCCGCTTCAAAAGCCGCGCCACGTCGTCGGCGGAGAGCGGTTGCATGGTGAAGAGGGGCACGATGAGTTTCCCGTCCGCCTCCACGCCCTCCTCGCGGCAGTGCGCCTCCTTCCCGTCCGCAAGCAGCGCTTCGAGCAGGGCGGCGCGCACCCGTTCCTCCTTTTCGAGGGCGAAGTGCAGCATCAGCGCCTCGCGCTCCTCCTGTTCCTTCTTGGTAAACAGTTTTTTCTTGCGCTTGGAATAGAAGACGGTGAGGAGAATACAGCCCGTCGCAAGGGCGAACCCCACCGCAAGGGCGATGCTCGCCCCGAGCGGCACACGGAAATACCGCAGAAAGCCGAGCGAGAGCAGCCCCGCGCACACGGCGTAAAAGAGGGCGTCCGCGATCATGGGAAAGGATAACTTTTTCATGCGCATGATTTTTGACGAAAACCGCGCAAATTAAACTTGCGAAGCGGGAAAAAAGATTGTATAATACGGGTATGAAAATTGCGCTCTTCGGGGGCTCGTTCGACCCCATCCATTCCGAACATCTCCGCCTCATCCGCGCCGCGCAGGAAGCGCTCGGGCTCGATAAGGTGTTCGTCATACCGTCCTTCCGCGCGCCCCACAAGCAGTTTGGGGCGGTCGCCACGGGGGAGGAGCGCCTCGAAATGTGCAAAATTGCCCTAATGGGGTGGGATTTTGCTACGGCGAGCGACTTCGAACTTTCGGCGGGCGGCACGAGTTACACCTATCTCACCTGCCGCGCCTTCCGCGCACGTTTCCCCGGGGCGACCCTCTATTTCCTCGTCGGGGCGGATATGCTGGAAAATTTTTTCCATTGGAAGAACCCCGAGGAGATCCTGAAAAACGCCACCCTCGTCGCCTGCGGAAGAGGGGGCGTGGAGGCCGCGCCGCTGCACGAAAAATTCCGTGCCCGCTTCCGAACGGACTTCTTGGAACTTCCCTTCATGGGGAAAGATGTCTCCTCGCAGTCCGTGCGCCTCGCGCTCGCCTTCGGAATGCCGACCCCCGCGCTCCCGCCCGCCGTCGCGCAATATATTGAGGAGAAGGGGCTCTACCGCTATCCCGCCATTCCCGCCGCGCTCGCCCTCGAGAAGGAGGAACGCCGCGCCCACAGTTACCGCGTTGCGAAGATGGCGGTCGCCCGCGCGCGCAGTGCGAATATTCCCGAAGAGAAGGCGCTCCTCGCGGCGGCGCTCCACGACTGCGGCAAATACGTCCCGCTCTCGTCGCCCCTGCTCGAAGGCTTTATGCCGCCCGAAGATGTCCCCGCGCCCGTCCTTCATCAGTACATCGGGGCGTACCTTGCGGAGCACGAATTCCGCGTAAACGATGGGGAGATCCTCGATGCCATCCGTTACCACGCGAGCGGAAAAGAGGATATGACGCCGCTCGGAAAACTCATCTATCTTGCCGATCTCTTGGAGGAAGGCCGCACGTTTGCGGGGGTAGAGGGGCTCCGTTCGCTCTTTTGGCGCGACCTCGATGAATGTCTGCTTGCCGCGCTCGAACATCAGCTTTCCTACCTCAAATCGCGGCAGGAGCCCGTCTATCCCCTCACAGAGCGGGCATATCTTTGGTTAAAACGCAATATGTGAAGTACTATGCGTGACATAATAATGAATTTTGGGAGGAAAATGTATGGAAAGTTACCAAATCGCCAAAGCTGTTGCAAAAGTTCTGTCGGATAAAAAGGCGCAGGACATCGTCATCCTCAACGTGAGCGAGCAGACGGTGGTGTGCAGTTATTTCGTCATCGGAAGCGGCAAATCCACCACGCAAGTAAAAGCGCTCTGCGACAACGTCGAGGAGCAGATGAAGAAGAACTACGAACTTTCGCCCGTCCGCACGGAGGGTCTGCGCGAGGGCAGGTGGGGCGTCCTCGACTACGGCGACGTCGTCGTGCACGTGTTCAACGAGGAGAGCCGCCTCTTCTACTACCTCGAACGCCTCTGGGACAGCGGTAAGAACGTGGAGCACTACGAAGAATAAGGCAGGAAGGGGGGAAACGATGAAAAAAGCATTTTACGCGGGCTGTGCGGCGGTCGCCGCGCTCGCCCTCGGGCTCATGGCGGGTTGCGGTGGGTACGACCGTTACGACGACGCCGCGCTCTACTCGGTGGGCGGCTCGTCGGTCACGGGCATTTCGTCGGTGGATATCGAGTGGCTCGCGGGGGAAGTCGTCGTCGAGGTGTCTCCCACGGCGGAGACGGTCACCTTCTCCGAGGAGACGGACGCCGCGGACGACGCGCTGAAATTGCACTATCTCGACCGTGCGGGTGAACTCGACATCGAATACGCCGCCGCGGGTGCGAGCATCCCGGACGGATTTTCCAAGAAACTCACGGTCACAGTCCCCGCGACGCTCTCGGAGTTGGATATCCGGACCACGTCGGCGAGCGTCACGGTGAACGGCGCCGTCGGGCGGGAGATGCACATCGAAACGCGCGCGGGGAGCGTCGATCTCGTCCTCGGCGACATTTCGGGATTTATTTTGGAGTACGAAACGCGCAGCGGGCGGCTCACCGATGCTTACGGCGCGCAGCTGCGGGAGCGCGACACCTACCTCTTCGGCGTGGGCGGCGTGGAGATCGATGTGGAAACCTCCGACGGCAACTTGACCCTCCGCAGGTCGTAAAAGGCGGAAAAGGGCGTCCCGAAAGCGAAGCGCCCCCGACCGCTGCGGCATCAAAAATAGCGGAGTGCGCACCAACCGCCGCCTCTCAAAACGGTGCGTCGCGTCCCAAAACCGCCGTGCACCTCAAAGCAAAGTACGATTTACTTAAACTGAATGCGCTTGGGCTCGGTATATTCGGGCTTCGAGCGCTTTTTCTTGCGCTCCACAATAAAATACACCGGTTCCTGCTCGCGTTTTTTCGCGGGCTTTTTGGGCTTTTCGGCGGGCAATTTTTTGCCGAGGGTGCGGTAGCCGAGAAGGGCGAGTTTTACGATATGTACGACGATGACGCAGGCGAGCAGCAGGATGATGACGTACAAAAATCCCTGTCCCTGCACGGATAGGAGGTTCATACCGCCATTTTAGCGCATGAACTCTGTCATAAAATGGGCGGCGAGCGGTTATTTTCCGAAGTTTTCGGGAAAAATACGCCGCATGGATACAACTGTCATTTCCGCGGAAGAGGCCGCGGAGTTCGGGGAATTCAAGCGGAGCCGCCGGGAGGCGGAGATCTCCCTCCTCCTCAAAAAGGCGATCGTGGACGCATCCCGCCGGGAGACCGACCGCTATCTTCTCAAAAGCGCCTGCGATACCGCCAAAAAACTCGGGGTGCACGGGGTGCTCGTCTCGCCCGTGAACGTCGCCGCCGCGCGCAAATTTTTGGAGGGAAGCACCCCCGTCGTCGTCTGTCTCGTCGGCGGGGCGGGGGAGAGCCTCCCCGCCGTCAAGCATTCGGAGGCCAAGCGCGCCATCAAGCAGGGTGCAAGGGAGTTGCACCTTATGCCGTGCTACGCGGCTCTCACGGGCGGCAATGCGGCGTACCTCAAGCGCGAGATCAAAAAGGTGCACCGCGGGCTGAAAAACTGCGCCCTCTACGTCTCCCTCGAAGATAGGGAACTCGGCGAAGACGACGTCGCGCTCGGGGTGCGGGCGGCGAAGGAGGCGCGGGCGGACGGCGTCTGTGTCCGCGGCGAGGCGCAGCTCATCCTCCGCGCGCTCACCGTGGGCGCGGGCAAACTCAACGTCTGTTGCGGCGGGGTGGAGAACGCCGCGCAGTTTCGCACCGCCGTGCGGGCGGGGGCGACGGCCGCCTGTTCCCGCTCGTGCGAGAAGATCGCGGAGGAACTCTACGCCGCCCTCGGGGAGTATGTCCCGCAGGCAAATGCCGCGGCGCACGGGTCGGAGGACGGGGAGATCTTCTGAAAAGTCGGTCGAAAAAGGGGGAAAGTCGCGCCGCCCTCTGCGCTCGCGCACATTACAAAGAGAGAAATTCTCGAAAACGCCCGAAAAACGCTTTGAATTTTCCCGAAAATATTGTACAATAGACGGGTGAAATCATGCGCCCGTATTTTTTGGGCGCAAACGGAGCGCTTTATGGGACTTATCAAATACATCGCAAGCGGCGACAGCCGCAGAAGTTTGAAAAAATTGCGCAAGACGGCGCGGCTCGTCGAGGCGCTGGAACCCAAGTATCAGGCGATGAGCGACGCGGAACTGCAGAGCCAGACCGCCATCTTCAAACAGCGCCTTGCAAGCGGCGAAACGTACGAGCAAATTTTGCCCGACGCCTTTGCGGCTCTGCGCGAAGCGAGTTGGCGCGTCCTCGGCATGAAGCACTTCCCCGTGCAGATCATCGGCGGCATCTGCCTCTTTCAGGGGCGCATCGCCGAGATGAAGACGGGCGAAGGCAAAACGCTCGTCGCAACCCTTCCCGCCTACCTCGAAGCGTTGGGGGGCAAGGGCGTCCACATCGTTACCGTCAACGATTACCTCGCCCGCCGCGACGCCGAGTGGATGGGAAAAGTGCACCGCTTCATGGGGCTCACCGTGGGCGTCGTCGTGCCCGGTATGCCCGACGACGAGAAGCGCGCCGCCTACCAGTGCGACATCACCTACGGCACCAACAACGAATTCGGTTTCGACTATCTGCGCGATAACCTCAAATCCGAACTTCCCGCCATGGTACAGCGCGGGCTCAACTTCGCCATCGTGGACGAGGTGGACTCCATCCTCATCGACGAGGCGAGAACGCCCCTCATCATCTCGGGCAGGGGCGAGCAGTCGTCCGACCTCTACGAGCGGGTGGATAAATTCGTCCGCACGTTGAAGGGCGGCTTCGACGACGAACTCAAAGATCTCGAGGCGGAGGAAGCCCGCAAGAAGAAGCAGGAGAAGGGCGCGGGGGCGCGCAAACTTGCCGCCGCCGAGGAACTGCAATGGGACTACGTCGTCGAGCGCAAGGATAAACAAGTCCAGCTCACCGAGTACGGCGCGGAGAAGGCGGAACGCTTCTTCGGCGTGGAGAACATCGCCGATATGGCAAACGCCTCCCTCAACCACCACATCCAACAGGCGCTCAAAGCGCACGAACTCTTCCATCTCAACGAGGAGTACATCATCAACAAGGATAAGGACGGCAACGATGAGATCGTCATCGTCGATGAGTTCACGGGCCGTCTCATGATCGGCAGAAGATATTCCGACGGGCTGCATCAGGCGATCGAGGCGAAGGAGGGCGTCAAGGTACGCGAGGAGAATAAGACGTACGCCACCATCACCTTCCAGAACTACTTCCGCCTGTACCGCAAACTCTCGGGCATGACGGGTACCGCCAAGACGGAGGAGGGCGAATTCCGCACCATCTACTCTCTGGACGTCGTGGAGATCCCCACCAACCGCCCCGTCTGCCGCAACGATATGCACGATCGGATCTTTGCGACCGTCGAGGGCAAGAAGAAGGCCATTGTGCGCGAGATCGCCGAGCGGCACGAAAAGGGGCAGCCCATCCTCGTCGGTACCGTCTCCGTCGAAAAGTCGGAGGAAATTTCCCGCCTTCTGCGCAGAAACGGCATCCAGCACAACATTTTGAACGCCAAGAACCACGCCCGCGAGGCGGAGATCGTCGCACAGGCGGGCAGATACGGCGCCGTCACCATCTCCACCAACATGGCAGGCCGCGGCACGGATATTCTGCTCGGCGGCAACCCCGAGTACCTCGCCAAGAAGCGTCTCCGCGAGGAGGGCGTCGAGCACGAGGTCATCGAGGCGGCAACGAGTTACGCCGAGGTGGACGAAGAGACGCAGAAGGTGCGCGAGCGGTACCAAGAACTCTTCCGCACGTATAAGGAGCAGACCGACGCCGAGAAGGAGAAGGTCATCGCGGCGGGAGGCCTCTGCATCATCGGCACCGAGCGGCACGAAAGCCGCCGCATCGATAACCAGCTCCGCGGCCGTTCGGGTCGTCAGGGCGACCCCGGCGTCTCCATCTTCTTCCTCTCGCTTGAAGACGACCTCATGGTTCGCTTCGGCGGCGAGCGCATGAAGAAAATTTACGCGATGTCCAAAATGGAGGAAGAGGAGTGCCTCGAAAGCAAACTGCTTACCCGCCTCATCGAGTACGCGCAGAAGCAGATCGAGGGCAGGAACTTCGGCATCCGCAAGAGCGTCCTCCAATACGACGACGTCATGAACAAACAGCGCATGATCATGTACGCGGAGCGCATGAAGGTCATTCAGGGCGAAGACGTGCACGAGCAGGTGCTCAAATACATTCCCGACTACGTGGAGAGCGTCGTGCGTTCGGCGGTCAATGCCGACCAGATGCCCGAAAAATGGAACGAAAACGACCTCAACGAGGCGATCGAGCGCAAACTCATCCCCGTCGGCTCCAACTACGTCACCCGCGAAAAACTCGAGAAGTGGGACTACGAGATGGCCATCAAGCGCATTTCGGATAAGACGGCGAAGTGCTACGAGGAGAAGGTCGCCAAGATCCGCGAGGAACTCGGGTTCGATTTCGGCGTCGCCGAGCGCAGAATTTTGCTCCGCATCGTCGATAGCAACTGGATCGACCACATCGACGCCATGGATCAACTCCGCAAGGGCATCCGCCTGCGCGGCTACGGGCAGACCGACCCCGTCATCGCCTACAAGCAAGAGGGCTTTGCGATGTTCGACGAGATGGTGGAGCGCATTCAGGAGCGCACCATCGCCATGCTCTTAAAGGCGCAACTTGAAGTGCGGCAGCAGCCCGTGCAGCGCGTCTATCCCACCGCCCCGCAGCCCGCGCCCCAACCCGCCGCATCCACAGCGCCCGCCGCGCAGCCTGCCGCACCCGCAGCACCCGCCGCGCCCGCGCAGGATAATTTGAAGGATAGCGAGGTGCAAACGCCGCAGGCGCTTCCCTCCGCCGTCAATGTGGATGCGCTCAAAACGAGCGGCGATGCGAAGTTCAACCCCGCCACCATCAAAAAGACGAGGGAGCCCGGGCGCAACGAGCCTTGCCCCTGCGGAAGCGGAAAGAAGTATAAAGATTGTTGCTATTGGAAGTATCATAAATAATCAAGGGCGCGTATGTTCAAGGCAGACGATTACAGATTGAAGATAAAATCGCTCGAGGAGACGCTCGGCGAGGCGAAGTACGCGCTGGACATCGACCACCGCGCCGAACAGCTGAAAACCTTGCGCGCCGAGCAGGAGGATCCCGCCGTCTGGCAGGACTTGGAGCGCTCGGCGAAGATCGGGCGGGAGATCTCCTCCATCGAGGGCAAGATCGCCGCTTACCAAAAGGGGAGAAAGGCGCTCGACGACGCGAATGAAATTATCGACCTCATCGAGGAGACGGGCGAGGAGGAACTCGTCCCCGAACTCGATAAGATGATGCAGGCGGCGGCGGACGATATCGAGGATATGCGCGTCCGCGCTCTTCTCCGCGGCAAGTACGATAGTTCCAACGCGCTCCTCTCCATCCACGCGGGCGCGGGGGGCACCGAGGCCTGCGATTGGGTCTCCATGCTCTACCGGATGTACTGCCGCTATGCCGAGCGGAGCGGCTACAAAGTCACCGAAATAGATCGTCTCCCCGGCGACGCCGCGGGGCTCAAATCGGTGGACTTCAAGGTGGAAGGGGAGAACGCCTACGGCTACTTGAAGGCGGAGATCGGGGTGCATCGGCTCGTCCGCATCTCGCCCTTCGATGCCAACAAGCGGCGGCAGACTTCCTTCGCCTCCCTCGAAGTCATGCCCGAAGTGGACGACGACAACGAGATAGAAATCAAGGACGAAGATATCCGCATCGACGTGTACCGCTCCTCGGGTGCGGGCGGGCAGAAGGTCAACAAGACGGAGACCGCCATCCGCATCACGCACTTCCCCACGGGCATCGTCGTCACCTGCCAGAACGAGCGGAGCCAACTGCAAAATAAGGAAATGGCGTTCAAGTACCTGCGCGCCCGCCTTCTCGAAAAGCAGATCGAGGAGCGCATGGCGGCGGAGGCGGCTCTCAAAGGGGAGACCAAAAAGATAGAATGGGGCTCGCAGATCCGCTCCTACGTGTTCTGCCCGTACACCCTCGTCAAGGACCACCGAACGGGCTACGAGATGGGCGACGTGCAGGCGGTCATGGACGGCGAAATTCAGGGCTTCATCATCGACTATTTGAAAAAATCGTGAGAAACGTCAAGGAAAATCCCATCATTTTAGGCATCGAGAGTTCGTGCGACGAAACGGCGGCGGCGGTCATCCGCGGCCGCGTTTTGCTTTCCGACGAGATCATCTCCTCCGCCCCCGTGCAGGCGAAGTACGGCGGCGTCGTGCCCGAGATCGCCTCCCGCGCCCACACCGACGCCGTGGACGAGGTCGTCACCCGCGCCCTTCATTCGGCGGGCATCCGCAAGGAGGAGCTGGACGCCGTCGCCGTCACCTACGGCGCGGGGCTTTTGGGCGCGCTCCTCGTCGGGCTCTCCTTCGCCAAGGGCTTTGCCTACGGGCTGAATATCCCGCTCATCGGCGTCAACCACATCCGCGGACATCTCGCGGCGGCGTATTTGGAGGACGAAACGCTCGAGCCGCCCTTTATGACGCTGCTCGCAAGCGGCGGCCACACCGCCATCATCCACACCAAATCATACACGGATTTTGAAGTGCTGGGCGGCACTTTGGACGACGCGGCGGGTGAGGCGTTCGATAAGATCGCCCGCGTTCTATCACTCCCGTACCCCGGCGGCCCGCACGTCGAGGCGCTCGCACGGGAGGGGAGACCCGTCGTCCCCATGCCCAAGATGCTCAAAGGTTTGGGCGGCTACGATTTTTCGTACAGCGGCCTCAAAACGCACGTCATCAATTACGTCCACAACAGCGAGCAGAGAGGGGAGGCGTGGTCGCGCGCCGACGTCGCGGCTTCCTTCCAGAGCGCGGCGCTCGATATCCTCGTGCAGAAAGTTGTGGAGGGGGCAAGGGAGCGGGGCGTTTCCACCGTGACCGCGGGCGGCGGCGTCGTGGCGAACGGGTACCTGCGCGAACGCTTGCAGGCGGCCTGCAACGCGGCGGGCTTGCGGCTCGTTCTTCCCGCCAAGAAGCACTGCACGGATAACGGCGCGATGATTGCCGCGGAGGGGCTGATGCAGTACCGCGCCGGCAACTTTGCGCCCCTCACCCTGAACGCCGCCGCGAGCATCCCGCTCCGCTGATCCCGCCCGCACACAGGGCGGTTTTTCTTTGCGCTTTTTGAAGACTTCTGCAATTGCTTTTCTTTGTTCAATGTATTGTATTTTTTCATTTTTCCTTTCCCCGCCCGCGCGCAGTTCCCCCCATAGGGGGGAACTGCGCGCGGGCGGGGGTGAATTATACTATCAAGTGCAACGGGTGGGGGTGAGAAAAAAAGTAGTTCAAACGGAAGACTGTGTTATAATTAGAGTGTGCAAAACCAAACCACAACACAGGAGATCCGAATGAACTACCACCATCTTACCATAGAAGAGCGCGCTTG
>CANRAR010000001.1 GCA_947628675.1 uncultured Clostridia bacterium | reverse complement strand
CTCTGCCCTTTAAGCGCACCAGCTGTTCCTATGCGGAAATCTCGGACTTTTGCTTACGCGGTACTATCTAATCTTTTCTTTTCTCTCTGTTGGGTGTTATGAAGTTGTGATTTGTTTGGTTTACTTCTCCTGTGCTTTCAACTCGGTGATACGTTTCAGCAAGGTTTCAAAGAACGCGCATTGTTCGCTCTCCGAGAGCGTTTGCGGGTTCGGCTCGCCTACCGTGATGACCTCGATTTTCTGTTTCATCAAAAACACCTCCCACTTATAAGCGTTTTGAAGGGCATTTTATTAAGGGGTTTCGGAAATATTTCACCGTTTTTTCACCCCCGCAGAAAACACTCTCCACTATATAGGCTTGAAAAGCGACGAAAGACAACGGGTTTGGAGAAATTTTCACGAGATTTTTTGAAATGCCCTCCATAAGTTAGCCACGAGAATTGCCTTTTGGCGGGGTATTTCATAAAATATTATTTCCGCTTTTCACAATGCCCCTCACTTATAAGCGGCGAAAACCGCTTTTCGTTAGGGTATTTTGCAAAAGTTTTTTGTCTGACTGCAAAACAACCCTCCATAAGATAGCCACGGGAAAGGCAATTTGACAGGGTATTTTCCCGAAAAAATTTTGAGGCAAAAAGAAAAAGCCGCGGAAGCAAGCGGACTGCCCGCTGCCGCGACCGGCACAAAAACAATGCAAAGAAAGGTACAATCAAAAAAGACCGCCGCGACCAAGCGGCGGAGCGCCAAGCGGTTCAGCGGCGGCCGCCGCTTCGCGCGGCTTTGATTGATTTCTTTTTTCGGTTTTGTAGGTTTGGCGGGTGCTTGACCGCGCCGCGAAGCGGCGCGCTCGTTTTAGTCAAGCACCCGCCAAAGTGCCAAGTTCAAAAAAGATTTTCTGTTTGGCGAAAAATATAAAGATTTTCCTTGCTTTTATTCGAGATTTGGAATATAATATAATCAAACAAAAACGAGGTGGTTTATGTTGAGTTTTATGGGCGCAAAGGAAGCCGCGGAGCGGTGGAATATTTCTCAACGGCGCGTGGCGATTTTATGTTCCGAGAATAGAGTAGCGGGAGCAATGTTTGTAGGGAAGCAATGGATCATTCCCTGCGACGCAGAAAAGCCCGTCGATCTCCGTACCGTGCGCTATGAAAAGCAACACGTCGTCGAATTAAAACCGTTCGTGAAATGGGTTGGCGGGAAAGGGCAGCTCATTGACGAGCTTGAAAAATTTCTGCCGAAAGAGGGCGAAAAGGTATTAAGCAAATATGCCGAGCCGTTTGTGGGCGGGGGTGCTTTGCTTTTCAGCGTGCTTTCCAAATACGATTTTGAACAAGTTTATATCAGCGACATCAACGCAGAATTGGTCAACGCTTATAATGTGATAAAAAGCAACGTCGATCCCTTGATTGCTACGCTCATGGAAATGCAGACGACTTTTCTCCCCATGAATGACGACGGGCGAAAATATTATTACTATACCGTGCGGGATAGGTTTAATCACACGCCTTTGAACGCGGAAACATCAGTTGAAAAAGCGGCACTTTTTATCTTTCTCAATAAAACTTGCTTTAACGGTCTATACCGCGTCAACCGTAAAGGACAGTTCAACGTCCCTATGGGCGCATATAAAAATCCGACGATTTGCGACGAAAGTAATCTGCGCAATATTTCCGACGCTCTGCAAAATGTCACGATTGTGTGCGGTGATTATACGCTCTCCAAAGATTTTATAGACCGTGATACCTTTGTGTATTTAGACCCGCCCTATCGTCCTATCTCCGAGACATCGGCTTTCACATCTTACAATGCCGACGCCTTTGACGATGCGGAGCAGATCCGTCTTGCAAAGTTTATCGACGAAATCAATGCAACGGGGGCAAAGATTGTTTTGAGCAACTCCGATCCGCAGAATGTCAATCCCGATGATAGATTTTTTGAAGAACTTTATCGGGCATATAGCATTGATAAAGTCGAAGCGACGCGCATGATAAACAGCAGATCGGAATGTCGCGGCAAAATTAACGAATTGATAATTCATAATTGAGAGGTATAGACATGATAAAAAACGGAAAAGGCGGCGGGAATACCCGCACAGGACTTGTGTTTGAAGGCAAAGTAGATCTGGCAACCTTCTTGGGACAGCAACCGCATTATGCAGTTATGAGAGATAAGGTGACTTATGACGGTGAGTTGGTCGCAAGAGTTTTCAAGAAAGAAGCCTTCTATACGGTCTTTTTAAGGGAACTTGGAATCGATTGGAAACAGTATATTTCAAAAAAACTACTGCCCGATGACAGTATCTATGTCCTTGCAAACAACATTTTACATATTATCGAATGCAAGCATCAACAAGTTGCAGGATCCGTTGATGAAAAATTGCAGACCTGTGATTTCAAGAAAAAAGAGTATAAAAAGCTAATGGCACCCGCAAATATTGATGTAAAATATATCTATCTTTTGGACGAATGGTTTCGCAACGAGAAATACAAGGACGTGTTGGATTATATCCATTCAGTTGATTGCGATTATTATTTTGAATATATTCCCCTTACGCGGCTTGGTTTACCTGTTCCGCCCGAATTAGTGACAGATTGACATGGCGAAAAAGATACCTTTACAGCCCGAAAACTTCGAGCTTGAAACGAATACCGTTTGGGCGTTCCCCGACCGTGGGAAATGGGCAACACACGACGCAAAATATCGTGGAAATTGGTCGCCGTATATCCCCCGCAATGTGATTTTGCGCTATTCCAAAGAGGGCGATACCGTTTTGGATCAGTTTGTCGGCGGCGGCACAACAATGGTTGAAGCAAAGTTGACGAATAGGAACGGAATAGCTTTTGATGTCAACCCCGCTGCTGTTGAGCTGACAAAAAAGAAGTGTGAATTTGACTGTGACAGCACTTCCACGATACAAATAAAGCAAGGCGACGCACGGAAACTTGACTTGCCCGATAAATCGGTGGATTTGATTTGCACGCACCCTCCGTATGCCGATATTATCCATTACAGCGAGGACATTGACGGCGATCTTTCATTACTTCCGATAAAGCCATTTCTGTCTGAAATGGGGAAAGTTGCCGATGAAAGCTATCGTGTTCTGAAAAAGGACAAGTTCTGCGCCGTACTTATGGGTGATACAAGGCAGAAAGGTATGGTTCAGCCCCTCGCCTTTGAAGTCATGCGTCTTTTTGAGCTTGCGGGCTTTAAGACGAAAGAGATCATCATCAAGGAACAACACAACTGCAAGGCGACGGGCTATTGGAAAACGAATAGTATCAAGTTCAATTTCCTGTTACTCGCGCATGAATACCTGTTTGTGTTTAAGAAGTAAAGGAGTAGGCATGAGCGGTTTCCAACTGTCTTTTGATGATTTAGAAAAAGCAAAAATAGTAAAAGATGAGCCTATAAGATATGCGTTTATAGATGAATTTGGTAGCTACGGCTTTGATTTTCTTAAAGAAAATACCAGCAAATATTTTATACTTTGCGCTATCATTGTAAAGCATTCGCAAATTGCAATCCTTGAAGGGGAAATAGAAAGAATACGGAAGCTTTATTTTTCCAATTCCGAGTTGAAATCAAGCAATATAGGATCAAACGACAAGCGCAGATTATCTATTATTACTGAAATATTAAGACTTGATTTCAAAGCAGTCTTGTTAATTGCCGATAAAGAGGATTTTTACAAATCTGCATTGACAAACTATAAGCAAGTATTCTATAAATACTTGCATAAGCTTCTTTATAGTAATTTATATTCCGTATATCCAAAACTAAAAATATTTGCCGATGAATTAGGCGACGAAGAGTTTAGGAATGGTTTTAAATTATATGTCCAAAATCATAGACCCACCTATAATATCTTTAATGAATATGATTTTGATTTTGTTGATAGCAAAAACAGCAATCTTGTTCAATTAGCAGATATATTTGTTGGAAGCATAGCAAGATGCTTAAATTATAGTGACGCTCCTAATTATTTGGAAATTCTCAAAGGGAAAATCCAGCATATCGAATATTTCCCCAATAGGCATACGCCAAATATCCAAAATCGAGAAGGGGCAAAAAAATTTGATGAAAAAATATATGCACTTGCTTGTAGTTTAGCCAATGAATATATTGAGAAATATATTGATTCTGATGATACGGATACAAGACTTAGAGTGGGATTTTTAAAATTGCTCCTTTTTGAGGTTCAAAATGGTGACCCATTTCGATATGTAACCTCATACTCTATTCTTGCGACTTTAAATGAGTATGTGAATTTTAGAGTAAGTCGTGACCATTTGTATCGGAAAATTGTAGCTCCCTTGCGCGATGATAAAATTATTATAGCGAGTAGCAGTCAAGGGTATAAAATACCCGTCAGTACAGATGATATATATACTTATCTAAATCAAACCAATACTATCGTTTCACCAATGATGCATAGAATTGAGCTTTGTAGGAATTTGATAAAACTAAAAACCGATGGTGAATTGGATATTTTAGACACTGAACCATTCCTTAAATATAAGAAATATTTTGACTAATAAGGTTAGACTTTCTAACCTGTCCGTTCACCAAATGAGACCCAGTAGAACCCATGTTCTATTGGGATCTTTTTTTGTTCACCAAGGGAGCCCCAATAGAAGGAAACGGTTCTATTGGGGGATTTTTTTGTTCACCAAGGGAGCCCCAATAGAACGGAACGGTTCTATTGGGGGATTTTTTTGTGATTTGAGCATTTGGGGATTTGAATTGGGAAAGAAGATTTGATTTGAGGTTGAAGATGAGATTTGAGGATTTTGGGTGATTTGTGCTCGATAAAATGAGGGGCAATTTTATTAAATTTTCACTATAAAGACCTCCGCGGCGGCGCGCGCTGCCGCCGCTCGTGCGGCTGCCGCGCTTGCCGCCGCGGAGGTCTTTTTTTGCTCGCGCCGCCTCCACTTCGCTTTCACTCTCTTCTCTACATAGATATGATACCACAAAATTTTCGCTCAATGTTTTGTATATGACATTTTTTTGGACTTTTTTCAAATTTTTTTTCGCCCGTCCCCCGCGCGTTTCACGCGCGGGGGACGGGCGAGGCGGACTTCGTTACTCGGGATTCTTCGCTACGCTCAGAATGACGCGGTAGGACAAGCGCGGGGACGGGCGGGACGGACTGCGTTGGGGGGAAGATACACTCGCCGTACGCCCGTCCGCAGAAGCGGACGGGCGTACGGCTCGGTATGAGGGGCGGAGCGAGCGGGGGAATAAAAAAGGTGCCCGCGCCATTTGGGCGCGGGCGAGAAGTGGTAAGTGGTGCCCCTCCCCATGCGGCTGCATCGGCAGGAACCGCCGCAGCCCCGTACTTCGCCTACGGCTACTTCGGCGCGTTGCGCCTCGTGCCACGCTTAGTCGGCAATGGTGCGCGTGGGGTGTGCCGCCCTTGGTCGAAAATAGTGCGGGCGGGGCGCGCCTGCCAGCGCTCCTGTCGCGGCGCGCTACTTCGTGCCGCGCTTAGTAGGCAATGGTGCGCGCGGGGCACAGTCCGCAGGACTGTTGAGCATGGTGCGCCGCTCCACCCCTCCCAAAAAGGGAGGGGGATCAGTCGGACTTCGTTGTTCGGGATTCTTCACCCCCACAAGGGGGGTTCAGAATGACGCGGAGGATATGGGCGGGGAATAAAAAGGTGCCCGCGCCATTTGGGCGCGGGCGAGAAGTGGTAAGTGGTGCCCCTCCCCCTGCGTCCCCCTCCCCGTTTGCGGGGAGGGGGATAAAATTTGGGGTGGCGAGGGGGTGTTACGAGGCGGGAGACGCCTCTTCGTTGTAATTCGGGCAATCAGCCTTGTGCAACTGCTTTTGTTACGCTATCGATGTTGTTGCAAAACGGGAGATCTGCCTTATACAACTGCTTTTGTTACGCTATCGATGTTGTTGCAAAACGGGAGATCTGCCTTATACAACTGCTTTTGTTACGCTATCGATGTTGTTGCAAAACGGGAGATCTGCCTTATACAACTGCTTTTTTACGCTACCGATGTTGTTACGAGGCAACGTACTCCGTTACGTCGCCGAACAGAATGCCGAAGCGAGGCGCACCTGCGACAGCGCGCAGGGTAACGAACATCCAATCGGTTCCTTTTCCCGCAAAGTCGATACTGGTCGCAGTGCTCGCTGCAACATTTTCTTCGTTAGCATAAAGATATTGTGCTAAGGACAAACCGACATACGCCGCCTTTTCCGTACCGGAAATGAAGATTGGAGCCTGCGAAGTATAAATATCGTCGGGTTTCTTACCTGCCCATTGTAGTATACCACCCGCTGCGAATTTCCAATCGACCGCGTAGTCATCGGTATACGCGCCCTCCGTACCGCGCTTGATCGTGCCCTTCGGATAGTACGTATTCGACGTATCGCTACCCACTGTTGAAAGGCTTGAAGGTTCGGGGACGACGATCGCAATGACATTGTAGAGTTCTACGTCTCCTTCCCCTTTGTGCATCGGGTCGCGCAGCGTACTTGTGTTGATATATCCCCGCACCGTAGTTTTCAGGCTTGTAAAGATCGCAGTTGCGTTGTTAAGCACATACCACGATTCGCTACCGGACGCATCCGATTTGAGACGGGACGCTTTATCGACGATGATTTGCCCGGGGGCGGATTCGTCGGAAGCAACTCTGTTGCCGTCGCAGAGGATGAACACGGGGCCGCCCGCATCCTCCATGATGCTGTTCTTGACATCGATCTTGGCGCGCCACAGATAGAACATATTGGAATAGATATCAAAGAACTTGCTATCCGAGACGTTGACGCCGGCGGAGACGGAAGGAACTTGGTCACCGAGCACGACGACGAAGAGGCGGGAGACAATGGCGTTCTCGAGGTTGACCTCGTTGGTGCAGGTGTTGATTGCCATGAGGTGGGCGGGAAGACCGTCCGTCGCTGCCTCACGGGGAGACTGCCCCAAGATGCGCAGGTCGGAGATATGAGGCTTGCCCTCATTCACAATTTCAACGCCCGCGGTAGTAGCCTTGCCGTATTTGAAGAGCGACCAGTGGGAGAGCGGGAAAGCGGAACCCGTAGAGGTCTTGCCATCGTACACGGTGTAGAGGCTGTGCTTTGTGCCCGAGGTGTGATAGGTAATTTCGTGGAAGTTGCCCTCGATGCCCGTGCCCGTGGAGACGTAGACGCCCTTCTGCATATTGACGCTCGTCTTTGCATCTTCGTTCAATTCCTCGCTCGAGGTGGCATCGTCGAATTTGTAATATTGATCCTTGTTGAGGCCATCCTTGAGGGAGCCCGCAAGGTGATTCTTCACCGAATCGGGAAGTTCGCCGTTCGCCGTCAAAATGTTGTTGACCGTATTGTACCCCTCATCCGTCGTCTGCCAGAAGTAACTATCGGGGAGCTGATCGGGATCGATGGTGATGTCGCCGTGGAGGACAACATTCTTGACGGGAGCGAACTTTGCATCGCCCGTCTTGATGATGTTGTAATCGGTGAGGGGCTTGCTGTCCCAACGGAGGGTGCCCGCCTCTGCTTTCACATCGCGCCAATGCTTGACGTTGAGGTTATCGAACACGGAGAGGCCGATCTGGTTGTAGACGTTGTAGCCATCAACGACTTCGATGATCGCCACAATCTTCTTCTGATTCTCATCTATAATCGTAGAGCCGAACGTATAGAGTGCCTCGTCGGGCTTGATCGTGAGTTTGAACACTTCCCCTATTGCGTCTTCTTGGAACCAATAGTAATTGAGATGGGTGGAATCGGTCTTGACATAGTTTTGCACTTCGCTCTCCGCCACGGGCGCAAAGTTGCCGTCACTCCCCTTCTTTTCGAGGGTGAACGTGGTGCGCACGGTGATGGAGATAGCCTCTGTCGTAGAGACAAGCGCGGAGGCATCGGGCTGGAACTCGAAGGCGTTGTCGTCGCCGACCTTATAGGTCTCAAAGCCCTTCATGAAGGTATCGCGGTCGGTGCTCGCGGTGCCTTGCGCATCGTCTGTGGTCGCCGCAACGTTGGAATAGGACTGCGGAAGCGCAAAACGATGAAGCGTAATGACATTGGTCTTTGCGAGGACGGTGAAGGGAACGGTAGCCGCTTTGCCCCCGTAGGTGAAAGTAAGATCATAATTCCCCGGAACGGAGGTATCGATCTCGGGGTTGTGGCTGACGCCGGCGGACGTTCCGTTCAACGGCTCCGTATTCGTGGTGCCATCGGAATAGTGGCACACGATGGTGAACTTGGAGTAGTCCACCGTTCCACCGAATTCGACGGTGCGATCCGCGGCATTCGACTGCACTTCGATGCTGATGAGGGTCACGGGCGCGGGGGCGGCGGTGACGGTGATGGTGACGGTGACGCTCTTCGTGACGCCGCCATCGGTATAACTGAACGTGACCGCGGTCTCCCCTTCCTCCTCGGTGGAGACGGAAGCAGGGGTCGCCGTAACGCCCTCGGAATCGCCATGGAGAGTGACATCGTCCCCGACGGAATAAATCGCCTTGAGTTCAAAGTCGCTATAATCGATCTCATCGCCCACCTGATAGGCGGTCTTGCCGCCCGAGAACTGCAAGCCTTTGAGGACTGCCACTTCTGCCTCGTGAATGGTGATGCCGATGGAAGCCTTCTGCTCCTTATAGGTAACGGTGAGCGTTTGGGTACCCGCAGTCGTCATATCGATGTCGGTATGGGTGACGCCCTTATCCGCATCCGCCGCCGTGAGCTGTTCTTCGCCGCCCTCGTAGACCGCACGGAGTTTGACGGCGGAATAATCGAACGTATCGCCGACTTCGTACGTCGTTTTGAGGTCGCTCGTCACGATGAATACGCCGCGCAGTTCGCCAAGGTCGTCGCTCTGCGGCTTCGTTATGTTGCAGGCCGCAAGCGCGAAGGTGCAAAGGAGCACGAGCGCAGTTACCAGCGCGAGCCATCTCGCTTTGAATTTTTGCATTTTGTTACCTCCAAATTTTTATACTTCTATCTGAAACGCCGCGGTTGCGACGGGTGTTTTTTATGCCAATGCGTAGTATTCCTGCGGGTCGAGCAGGTAGAGCGTGATGTCGATTTCGGCGCCGCCGCCGTCCTTGGCGCGGTAGTGAAGGCGCGCGCTCCCCGCCTTCTGCGCGTGAATGTTGAGACCTTCGAGCCGCACAACTTCCTGATCGGCGGGGTCGGGGACGGTGAGTTCCACGGCGCCCTCCGTCGCATCGGCGGGGTCTATCTCGTAGTCGATGCGGACGATGAGATCGTCGAAATAGGGAAGGACGAGGATGTAGGCGCCCTCCTCCTGCCCCGCGCCGAGTTCTACCCCCGGGATGTTGGCGGAAGTGGTGACCTCCGTGGGCGTGATGCTCTTTACGTAGATGCGGGTGTTGTAGGAGATCATCTTCATGCCGAAGATGCCCACGAGGACGACGGACAGCACAAAGGTGATGAGGACGATGATGACCGAACTCTTCTTCATCTCATACCTCCCCGAAGTAGAGCCGCGCCCGCTCGAAATACAGGAACACGCGCACCGCAAGGAATGCAGCAGAGATGAGGAACAGTTTCAAAAATGCGCCCGTGGAGCCGCTGATGAGGTAGTACCCCGCCGTGAAGAGTACCGACAATACGACGGCGATGGCGGTCGCCTTGGCTTCGTTGCCGCTCGCTTCCTTGGATTCGGGGTGCATGATGTCTATCTCGGCACACCAGAACACGTGCGCGAGGTTGACACATACCGCCATGCCCGCAAACGCGAGCGCCTGCCCCACCGTTGCCGACGAGACGACGCCGTAGACGACGGCCGCCGCCACCGCCGAGAGCGTGGAGAGGACGCCGCGCAGAAGAAGCCGCGCCGAGAGCAGGAGACGGAAATCGACGGGGCGCGTTTTGAGAAGGTCGCGCGCGTTGCCGTCTCTGCTATACGCGTGGGCGAGGAAGGTGTTCGAGGTGAGCACGGTGACGAGGAGCACCAAGATGTTGAATGCCGCCGTCATCGACTGCCCCGAGAGGCTGGTATCCATCGCCGCATAGACGCGGTTGAGGGCAAAGAGCACGAGCGCGGGGACGCAGAATTCCACCACGCTGCGCCACGCCGCCTTGCCGCTCCTGACGCTGCGGAGAATGTCCTCCGCGAAGGGGCTCGCAGCCCGCGAATGGACGCGGTTTCGCTTGGCGCGGCGGCGGGAGGTGGACGCTTCGCCGGCTTCCGCCGTCATATGCAGGAAGAGTTTGCGCGCCGTGAGGAAGGACACCCCGACGAGCACGACGACGACCCCCAGAACGCTGAAAAACACCGTTGCCGCCTCGGGCATCACGGGATTGCGGGAGAGCGCAAGGCTGCTGCCCACCATCATGCGCGTCATCATGTACCACGGGTAGAAGATCCGGCAGAACGTGGCGAGGAATTCGCGCACCGAACGCGTGATACTGCCCCATTGACCGAGCAGGTTGATGTTCTCGGGAAGAAGCCCGATGACCCAGAACGCCACGCCCACAAGCGCCGCCGCGGCGCCCGCGATGAGTAAATATTTGAGGACGGGTACCCGCCCGAGGACGCGCGGGACGTAGTGCGCGGGGATGGAGAGCACCGCCCCCACCACCACGGGGAGCATCGTGACAAAGAGGAAGCAGAAGAGCATCCACGGATAGTAGAACCAGACCGCACCGCAGACGATCCCGTACGAGAGGAAGAGCGGCACGACGAGCAGCAGCCCGCGCTTTAACTCGCGGATGTAGTACACGGCGAGTTTGGAGAGGAACACGAGGCTCTGCGGCACGGGCAGAACGAGCAGGATGACGTTATCCGCCCCGCGATAGAGGGCGTGGCTCAACCCGATCATGCAGGAGAGCGTCGCCATGATTTGTATGACGGTGAAGAGGACGGCGACGACGGTTTCGGGCACCCCCGCTCCGAGGGAGAACACGGAGAGCAGGGAGGAGATCTCGAAGACCGCGTAGAAGCCCGCCGTCACCGCCGCAAAGAGCAGGATGCCGACCCCCGCCTTCAAGATGACGGCGCGCTTGTTTTTGAAGAAGGAGCGATCGATGAGGCTCTTCATCTGGATCCCGATGAGGATCCGGAAACTTCGCAGCGTCTTCATGCCTTGCTCGCCCTCTTCGCCTTTTGCTTTTCCGCCTTTTCCGCCTTCTTCTTTTCATAGGGCACGGGGGCGACTTCCTCTTCCCCGATGACGCCGAGGTAGAACTCTTCGAGCGTGGAGTTCTTCTCTATCTCCTCCACGCTGCGGACGCATTGGATCTGCCCCTTCCGGATAATGGCGATGCGGTCGCAAATGCGCTCGACGACTTCAATGAGGTGGCTGGAAAAGAATACGACGTTCCCCGCCGCCGCGTGTTTGCGCATACACTCCTTGACCTGAAAGATGCTGTTCGGGTCGAGCCCCGTCAAGGGCTCATCGAGGATCCACACCTTGGGGTTGTGGACGAGCGCCGCCATGATGGCGACCTTTTGCTTCATGCCGTGCGAATAGGTGGAGATGGGGTCGTCGAAGGCGTTTTTCATCTCGAAAATGGAGAGATACCCCTCGAGGCGCTCATCCCGCTCCGCCTGCGGAATTTCGTAGAGGTCGGCGATGTAGTTGACATATTCCCGCCCCGTGAGGCGCTCGTACAGGGCGTAGTGGTCGGGCACGAAGCCTATCTGCCGCTTGGCCTGTACGCTCTGCCGCTTGACATCGTACCCGCACACGGAGACGGTGCCCTCATCGACGGGCTGGATCCCCACGATGCTCTTGATGATGGTGGACTTCCCCGCGCCGTTGGGCCCGAGGAACCCGAAGATCTCGCCGCCGTTTACTTCGAGGTCTACTTTATAGGCGGCATATACATCGCTCTTGCCGTACCGCTTGGAAAAATTTTCTACGCATAGAAGCGCCTTGTCTTCGTACATGGGGATGCCTCCCTCCTTTGTGTATTCGCGCGCAAGCGCGTCCATTTTTATCTTTCGCCTGCGCACGGCGAGATCCTTCCAGCCGTCCACGCTCCGATAGGCGAGTTCGTACAAAAACCACATCGCAAACGCGAGCAGACAGTATACGAGGAAATAAATTGCCTGATAGAGCGGGTAGAAGGTAAACGTGAGCCCGCCTATCTTGAAACTCCACACGATGTCCCGCAAGCGCTCCGCCCACGTGCCGAGTTTGTTCGCCACGAAGTCGGAGTTGATGAAGAAGTAATCCACGCCCCGCACGTAGTTGGAGAACCAGCTGTTCATGACGAGCACGAGCAGGAAGTAGCAACCGAACCCCACGAGCGAATAGAGGAACTGTTTGAGCCGGGGGCGTTCAAACACCCCGAACCCTACGCAGAGGAGCGGCATGAAGAACGCCTGATAGTGGGAGCGGAAGAAGCGTATCGTCCCCGCGACGATCATCGAACCGCCCAAGCCTTCCAGCGCGTAATTGGGCATCATCATGGCGATGAGCGCCCCAAACACGTTGATGAAATAGGTGAAATAGAAGAGCCGCTTCATTTTGAAGGCGAGGCAGAGCGGCAAAATGTACATTGCGGTGTTGCAGAGGTGGAAGGGCAGGCTTCCGAGGTGGGAGATCCCCCACAGCATGGGGAATTTTTGGATAAACATGAATTGCCACAAGCCCGCAAGCGAATAGTACAGGAGGACGAGGCGCCTCGTCTCCGCATCCTTGCTCCCGACGAGCAGCGCGAGCACGACGGGAATGACGGCGACGGGATAGATGTAGATGCGGTGCCAAAGGTTGAGGTCGATGACCTTCATGGCGTAGTCGCCCGGGCGGAGCAGGAGTTGAAGCGTGTAGTTGGGGGCGGTGCAGAGGAGGATCCCGAGGAGCGCGAGCGCGATCCAACCGAGTTTCTTCGTGTACGCGCCGAAGTCCTTCACCGCCCACACAAATTGGCAGACGGCGACGCCGAACCCCACGCCGACGCTCGCCGCGAGGATGGCGGAGCGCGCCGTAATGCCCTCCGAAAGGGCGCGCCCCGTGTACAGGGCGACGTAGTCGTTCAGGAAGATGACGTCCAAGAAGAACGCCGCGAGCGGGAGCACGGTGAGAACTTTTGCCCACGGGCACTTCTCGCGGAAGAAGGGATATACCGCAAGCAGCAGCCCGCCCGCGACCGAGAGCCACGAGAGGATGAGCGCACCGATCCTGCCCACCGTCTGTACGCCTGGAACCGCGTCGGGCGCGTAGACCGTGGAGATGGCGTCGGTATCGTAGAGATAGCCCGCAAAGAGCAATACGGCAAACAGGAGCGCAAGTATGCGTTCCGCAATGCAGCACTGCTTTTTCCCGAGCATCCGCGCAAGGAAGAGTCCGAGCGCGGCGCAGAGGGCGAGCGATAGTGTGTAAAGATACCAAATCGTCATCCGTAATCCTCAACCCCGAAATATATGATATATTTCGGAAAATTGTTTATCCCGCTGAATTCGTTCAATTAATGATACATCCACCCCCCCCCATTGTCAAGCAAATGGTGTCATGAATATATATGACAAAAAATGGACGAGGACGTCGTATTTTGATGACGTATGCACAATTTTGAGAAAATTTTGTCGCTTTTTGCGCTGGATCGAGGCGAAATCAGACGCTTTTTGCCCCCTCGTTGGCGCCATCTTTCCACCCCCTTCCGTCCATGGTTTTTTGCAAAAAATTCGAAAAAATCACTGCAAAAAAGCAAAAGAGAGACAGGCAAATGCCTATCTCTCTTTTGGTACTCCCGAGCAGAATCGAACTGCTAACTAATCCTTAGGAGGGACTTGTTATATCCATTTAACTACGGAAGCGCGTCGCGGCAAACTCCGCTTTGAGCCCTTTGCGTCCCGCAAAGGGCAAGTGCGCTCCGTTGCCGCTCCTCTTCACAAAAAATCTTGCTACGCAATCTTTTTTGTGATTTTTTTCTTTTGCGCGCCCGCTTTTCACGCTTTTCTTGCGAAAAGCTCCTTTGGCGAGCGGCACCTCCTCTTCCCAAAAAATCTTTGCTACGCAAATCTTTTTCGGGATGGGAACGCCACTATCTTACTATATTGCGCAAAAAAAAGCAAGCGTTTTCCTGCGCTGTGCAAGAAAACGCCCGCCGAAGTTTGCTCAAAAACACTTCCCCTTGCGCTGTTTGCGGCAATCTTCCACGCGGCCGCAGTTGTAGCACAGTTCGTTTTCGGGGACTTCCCCGTCGCGGAAGGAGACGAGGTTCTTCACCGTCGTCTCGGCGATGTTGGTGAGCGCCTCCTCGGTGAGAAACGCCTGATGGCTCGTGACGATGACGTTGGGCATGGAGATGAGGCGCGCCAAGACGTCGTCCTCCACGATGTGCCCCGAGAAGTCGCGGAAGAAGATATCCGACTCCTCCTCGTACACGTCGAGACACGCCGCGCCCACGATGCGCTGTTTGATCGCCTCGATGAGCGCCTCGGCGTCGATGAGCGCCCCGCGCGAGGTGTTCAGAAGGATGACCCCCTTCTTCATCTTCCCGAGGGCGTTCTTGCCGATCAAATGGTGCGTGTCCTCGGTGAGCGGGCAGTGCAGGGAGATGATGTCGCTCGTCTCGAACAGTTCGTCGAGGGAGACGTATTGGATGTCCCCCTCCTTGCCCGGGAATTTATCGTAGGCGATGACGTGCATCCCGAAGCCGCGGCAGATGTCGATGAAGACGCGGCCGATTTTGCCCGTGCCGACGACGCCCACCGTCTTTCCGTGCAGATCGAAGCCCATGAGGCCGCTCAAAGAGAAGTTGAAATCCTTGGTGCGGTTGTACGCCTTGTGGATGCGGCGCACCGAGGTGAGGAGCATCGCCATGGTGTGCTCGGCGACGGCGTACGGCGAGTAGGCGGGCACGTGCACCACGTGAATTTTGCCGAAGCACCGCTCGAGATCGACGTTGTTATACCCCGCACAGCGGAGCGCGATGATGCGCACGCCGTAATCGTACAACTTGTCCACGACGGCGGCGTTCACCGTATCGTTGACGAACACGCACACGCCGTCGAACCCCTTGGCGAGTTTTACGGTGTCCTCGTCGAGTTTGGTCTCGTAAAATTTGAACTCTACCCCCGCGCCCTTGCCGCACCGCGTAAAGGACGGGATGTCGTAATCTTTTGCGTCGAAAAACGCTATCTTCATAAAACTCCTTTATCCCACCTGTTTCCCGT
Organism: uncultured Clostridia bacterium; assembly: GCA_947628675.1. Taxonomy (GTDB): domain Bacteria; phylum Bacillota; class Clostridia; order Christensenellales; family Borkfalkiaceae; genus Gallimonas. Next base: position 199,170 of record CANRAR010000001.1, on the reverse strand, counting down.
GCTTGCGCAGAATGCGGATGACGAGTTTGGAGATCTCCACGCACACAAGCGGCGCGACGGAGAGCGCCAACACGATGAGGTACTGCTCCCACGAGAGGAAGGTGAAATTGAAAAACGATTGCAGCGGCGGGATGAAGAGCACTGCCGCCGAGATGAGAAACGACGCGCCGATCATCGCAAACAGCATGGGGTTGTGCCCGTTCCCGCGCGAGAAGATGGACTCCGTGTTCGACCGCTGATTGAACGAGTGCAAAAGTTGCGAGAGTGCAATGACGGCGAACGCCATCGTCATGGCGACGATGTGCTTTTCGGAATGGTCATAGGAGAGCCCGATGAAGTAGGCGCCGAGCGTCGCCGCGCTGATGAATGCGCCGTGAAGCACGACCCTCCACACGAGCCCCTTTTCGAACAGCGTTCCGCTCTTGACGGGCGGCACCTTCATCACGTTCTTGTCGGCGGGATCTACGCCGAGCGCGAGCGCGGGGAGCGTATCCGTGACGAGATTGATGATGAGAACGTGCATCGCAAGAAGGGGCGCGGGCAGGTTGAAGAGCGTGGCGATGAAGAGCACTAGGATCTCCGCGATGTTCCCCGAGAGCAAATATTGTATGACCTTTTGGATGTTGCGATATACCCTTCTGCCCTCGCGGACGGCGCTCTCGATGGTCGTGAAGTTGTCGTCCATGAGCACCATGTCCGCGGCGTCCTTGGCGACGTCGGTCCCCGAGCCCATCGCAATGCCGATGTCGGCGGCCTTCAACGCAGGGGAATCGTTTACGCCGTCCCCCGTCATGGCAGCCACTTCGCCGCAGCGCTGTAACGATTGCATGATGCGCAATTTATCCGAAGGCGATACGCGCGCGAACACGGTGGTCGTTTTGACCGCCTCGTCGAGTTCGGTATCGGACATGGCGGCAAGTTCGGCGCCCGTCACGGCGGTGTTGCCCTCCTCGTAGATGCCGAGCGCCTTGCCGATGGCGACGGCGGTCACCTTGTGGTCGCCCGTGATCATGACGACGCGGATGCCCGCTTCGTGGCAACTTTTCACCGCGCCGATGACCTCGGTGCGCGGCGGGTCGATCATGCAGGTGAGCCCGATGAAAGTGAGCCCCGTCTCCACGTTTTCGCCCTCGGCGGGCGTGTGATCGACGGTGCGCGTGGCGTAGCCCAAGACGCGCAGAGCCTGTTCGGACATCGCAAACGCCGTCTTCAGGATGGCGTTCCTATCCTCCTCCGTCATGGGGCGGACTTCATTCCCGATGAGAATGCTGCTGCATTGCGGCAGGAGTTCATCCGTCGCGCCCTTGGTGTAGGCGACGAGTTCGCCGTTGATGCGGTTGACGGAGGACATCCGCTTTCTGTCCGAATCGAAGGGCTGTTCGTAGACGCGCGGGTAGTTTTCCGTGAGCGCCTCGCTGCTCTCGCCCATTTCGTCGGCAAAATAGAGGAGCGCGCCCTCGGTGGGATCGCCGAGCGTCCCGCCCTTGCCGTCCTTGGCGGCGTTGTTGCAGAGCACCGCCGCGCGGATGAGTTCAAAGCGCGAGCGGGTCTCCTCCCCCTTCTCCCCCTCGGAAAGTTTTACGGGCGTCCCCTCGATGGCCTCCTTCGCGGGGAAGAAGCTGACGACGGTCATCTTGTTCATAGTGAGCGTACCCGTCTTGTCGCAGCAGACGACGGTCGCACTGCCCAAGGTTTCGACGGCGGGAAGTTTCCTCACGAGCGCCTGCCGCTTTGCCATGCGCTGGACGCCGAGCGCCATGACGACGGTCGCCGTCGCGGGCAAGCCCTCGGGGATCACCGAAATGGCGAGCGAAATGGCGGTTAGAAGCGCCGTCTTCCAATTTTCCACATCGTAAATGAGCCCGATGCAGAGCATCACGACGGCGATGACGACGCCGACAAGGGAGAGCACCTTGCCCACCTTGTTGAGTTTGCGCTTTAAGGGAGTGGCGGTCTCATCCGTCTCGGAGAGCATCCCCGCGATGCGCCCCACCTCGGTGCGCATCCCCGTCTCGGCGACGACGCCCATGCCCGTGCCGTAGGTCGCAATGGACGAGGAATACGCCATGTTGACGCGGTCGCCGAGGGGCGCATCCGCCGCGCAGACGGTGGGCGCATCCTTATCTACGGGCACACTTTCGCCCGTGAGCGCCGCCTCCTGCACCTTCAGGTTGGATTCCTTCAGGAGGCGGATATCCGCGGGAATGACGCACCCGTCCTCCAAAAACACGATGTCGCCCACGACGAGGTCGGCGGCGGGAATGACCTGCTCCTTGCCGTCGCGAAGGACGCGCGCGGTGGGTGCGTTGAGGTCTTTGAGGGCGGCGAGCGCATCTGCCGCCTTCTTCTCCTCCACGACGCCGATGACGGCGTTCACGACGATGATGACGAAGATGACGACGGCCTCCGCCCACTCCTCGAAGACGAGCGAGATGACCGCCGCGCCCAAGAGGATGAGGATCATGACGTCCCAGATCTGCTCGAAGATCATGCGCCAGATGCTCTTCTTCTTTTGCGCTTTCAGTTCGTTGGCGCCGTTCTCCGCGAGCCGCCGTTGCGCCTCCTCCGAGGTGAGCCCCGCCGCAGTGGAATGTGCCGCCGTGAGCGCTTCTTCCACGGAGAGCGTGTGCCACGCCCTCGTTTGCGCTTGCGGCGCCGTTTCCGTTTGTGCAGTTGTTTCCGTTGTCGTCTGTTGCTCTTCCATTGTCGCCTTCCATGTTGCCGCTTGCGCGGCGCTTGTTGTTTGTTATGTCTATTATATACGCAACGGGAAAAATAATCAAACGCCCGCGGGCATTTTTCCCGCGAGCGCAAAATTTTTCTTTGGTATTTCTCTTGTGGGCTCGTCAGGTATCGGCGAGGATCCCCGCCGCGCGGAGGCTCGCAAGCAGCGCGTTGAGCGTGTTGGCGACTTCCTCCGTGGTGGCGGTGGCGGGCGTTGCGACGTCGGGAACGGCGGTCGCCTCGGCGGGCGACGCGCCCGTGGCGCCCCGCGGAATGGTGAAGGTGAGGATGGGCGCCTCGGGGGTGCCCGTCTGCACCACGGTCACCTCGCTCTCGGGCTCGCCCGTCTCCGCTGCCGCCGTGATGACGGGCGTCGCGCCCACTGCACCCTGCGGGCCCGTTTCGCCCGTCGCGCCTTGGGGACCTGCGGGGCCTTGGGGACCCGTTTCGCCTGTTGCACCCGTTGCACCAGCGGGGCCCGTTGCACCAGCGGGGCCCGTTTCGCCCGTTGCACCTGTGGCTCCCGTTGCGCCCGTTGCGCCGCGCGGAATGGTAAAGGTGAGCACGGCGTTCGCGCCACCCGTCGAGACGACGGAGGCCGCCGTACCGGGCTCGCCCGTCACAGTCTGCCCCACCGTGATGGTGGCGGGACCCTGCGGGCCTTGGGGGCCCGTTGCGCCTGTGGCGCCCGTCGCGCCGCGCACGACATAGCCGCACCCGCACATATAGTTTCCGCAGGGATTGCCGCAGGGGTTCCCGCAGGGATTACAACGTCTGTAGATCATTTCATTTCCTCCTTGAAAACGCGCCTTGCGGCGCGCTCTTCGGGCGGCAAACAAACCGCCCCTATTTCATCATATCTCGGCGAGGAAATATAAGGTGACGGTTTTGGGAAAATTCCCCTCCCTGAACAAAAAAAGAGCGCCCCGAAGGACGTTCTTTTTCCGGATCTCGATGTTCGGGCGGGGTCGCTTACGGGTCACCATAATGGGACGGTTCGAACCCCGCGGGAGCGGAAGATCACACCTTGAAGCAGCTGCCGCCGATGAACTCCCGAAGAAGGGAATTGCACGGGATGAGCGATTCGTCGTCGATCTCACGGAAATACTTCAACGTCTTGATGAGCCGGTTCGCCACGAGGTACTGCGGGTCGGCCGTCGAGATCTTCGTGAGCGCCTCCATCGCCTGCGCTTTGAGGGCGCAGAGTTCGTAGCCGAGGCTGGAATTGAACACGAAGTCGGCGTTTTCCTGGTTGGGATAGATCCAGCGGAATTCGCCGTTGCGCACCGATTGCCACATATCGATGGTGTTGGCGGCAGAGCAGTTGCGGAACTTCATATCGCGGACGATGCGCCGTATGAGCCGCACGTTGGTGACGGAGAGCGGCGAGTGGTTATCGATGTTCATCTGCGCATGGGGGGCGATGTAGACCTTGAATTTTTGGTGCTTGGGGATGGACTTCGTGAGTTTTTCGTTGAGCGCGTGGATGCCCTCGATGATGATGGGCACGTTGTGTTCGACGCGGATGGTCTTGCCCTCCTCGCGGCGATCCGCACTGAAATTGAAGCGCGGCAGGGTGACCTGTTCGCCGTTGATGAGATCGTAGAGATCCTTGTTGAAGAGTTCGATGTCGAGGCAGTCGATGTGCTCCAAATCGAGTTTCTCGCGCGGCTTGCCCTGAATTTCGCAGATGCGCGCCTTCTCGAAATAGTAATCGTCCAAGGAGATGGTGACGGGGGCGATGCCGCGGGACAAAAGTTCGATGCGGAGGCGGTTACAGAACGTCGTCTTGCCGCTCGAACTCGGCCCCGCGATGGCGATGAGGCGGACTTCCTTGATGTGCTTTTCGATCGTCGCGCCGAGTTCGGCGAGCTGGCGGTTGTGGTACGCCTCGCACATCTGCACGAATTCCAGCGTCTCGCCCGCTTCGATCATTCGGTTGATGTCGTTCACGTTCTGCGTCTTGGTCTTATCCGCCCAATTATACGCCCGTTGGAGCGTCTTACAGTAGGTCGCCTCCTCCTCGAACTCGGGAATGTGCGCATCGAGATCGTGGCGGGGGTATTGGATGATGAAGCCGGGGCTGTACGGCGTGATGGCGTAGTTGTGGATGCACCCCGTGGAGGGCACCATGTAACTGTGCAGGTAGTTGTAATATTCGCCGCACTTGTAGAGGTGCACCGTGTTCTCGGGGCGGTATTTGAGGATCTCTATCTTGTCGTCGAGGTGGAACTTCTTGTAGATCTCCGTCGCCTCCTCCACCGTCACGGTGACGCGCTCGATGGGCAGATCCGCCTCGATGATGCGCCCCACCTCGCGGGTGATGGCCTCGACGGCGCGCGCCATATTGAAACTCTCGGTGAGCGCCTGACAGCAGATGGAGCGCGAAATGTTGTAGGAAAAGCGGATCCGCACGTCGGGATAGATCCTGTAAAACGCCATGGCGACGATGTACTGCAAACTCGCCCTGTACGCTCTGCCCGCCTCGGCATTGCTCAAATTGAGGAGTTTTATGGTCATGCCATTGTTCTTTTCGGAGAGCCGATAGCGGAGTTCCTTCACCTGCGCGCCCACTTGACACACGACGAGGTTTTTCCTGTCCTTGGGCTCTACGAGTTCCAGAACCCGTGTGCCCTCCTCTACGGACACCTGCTTGTTGTTGAACGAAACTTTTATCATAATTTTTCCCCTTTTGTTTCTTGTTTTTTCCCTCTTTTATTTTCGGTTGGTGACCTATTATACACCAAAATTCTTGATTTTGCAAGGGGTTTTGATAAAATTTTTCTATTTTTGTGAATTATAATCAGAGAAAGGCCGCCGCCCATGGATCGCGCATAGAAAAACGCGCCCAAAAGGCGCGCTCTTATGTGTTTCTGTTCTTGTGATTTTATCAATTATATTTGGTAGTCGTAGGCGCCTGCCCCGCCCATGAGGTCGGCAATAGAGATGCCGCCGAAATATGCGTCGGCCGTGCGGGCGAATTCCTTCCACATCCCGAGTGTGCGGCAATCGGCGGCGCGGGGACAAGGCTTTGCCCCCTTGCCGAGGCATTCGACGGGCGCGAGATCCCCCTCGGTGACGAGGAGGACGTCCTTCACGGTGATGCTCTGCGGCGGACGGGCGAGTTTATAGCCGCCGCCCTTGCCATGCTGTGCCTCCGCGAGCCCGCTCCTTGTCGCCGCCCGCATGATGGGCTCGAGGTATTTAAGCGAGATCTCCTGCCGCGCCGCGATCTCTTTGAGCGGAATGAAGCCGCCGCCGTGCTCCGCCATATCGACGAATGCCCTGAGCGCATACCTTCCGCGCGTGGAAATTTTCATCTCCCCCTCCCGTTCAGTCTGCAAACAGCGGCGTGGAGAGGTACCTATCTCCCGTGTCGGGGAGGAGCACGACGATGTTCTTGCCCGCGTTCTCGGGGCGCTTTGCAAGTTGAATTGCCGCCCACGTTGCTGCGCCCGAGGAGATGCCGACCAAAACGCCCTCCTTTCTGCCGATGAGTTTGCCCGTCGCAAAGGCGTCCTCATTGGAGACGGGGATGATCTCGTCATAAATTTTCGTGTTGAGGATGTCGGGCACGAAGCCCGCGCCGATGCCCTGAATTTTGTGCGAGCCCGCAACGCCCGTGGAGAGCACGGCGGAGGAAAGCGGCTCGACCGCGACGACTTTTACGGCGGGGTTCTTGGATTTGAGATATTCGCCCACGCCCGTCACGGTGCCGCCCGTGCCGACGCCCGCCACGAAGATGTCCACCTTGCCGTCGGTATCCTCGTAGATCTCGGGGCCCGTCGTCTCGCGGTGCGCCTTGGGGTTGGCGGGGTTGACGAATTGCCCGGGGATGAAACTATTGGGCGTTGCCGCGGCGAGTTCTTCCGCCTTGGCGATTGCGCCCTTCATGCCCTTTGCGCCATCGGTGAGCACGATCTCCGCGCCGTACGCCTTGATGAGTTGGCGCCGTTCGACGGACATCGTCTCGGGCATGGTGATGATGATCTTGTAGCCCTTCATGGCGGCGACGGCGGCGAGCCCGATGCCCGTGTTGCCGCTCGTGGGCTCGATGATGGTCGCGCCGGGCTTCAATTTTCCGCTCGCCTCGGCGTCCTCGATCATCGCCTTGGCGATGCGATCTTTGACCGAACCCGCGGGGTTGAAATATTCGAGTTTTGCGATGAGTTTTGCCTTTAAGCCGAGTTCCTTTTCGATGTGGGTGAGTTCGAGAAGGGGTGTTTTGCCGATGAGCGCATCGGCAGAGGAATAGATGTGTGCCATAACGTTCTCCTTTTACCTACTTGTTTGGTAGGTTGATAGTATTATATGCCCTCTCCTCCGCTTTGTCAACTGTTTGAATGCGGAAAAACAAAATTCCCTCGGAAAAATTTCCCCGAGGGAACTGTAAAGTCGGAAAGTTGTGTCCCGTCAGACGGTGAAGAGTGCCTGAACGCTTCCCTTATATTTGGTCTCAATGAAGTCAAGCACCTTTTGCGATTTGACCGCCGCGACGAGCGCCTGGATCTTCGGGCTATCCTTATCCCCTTTTCTCACCGCGATCACATTGACGTAGAGTTGCGCAATAACGCCCGTCGACGATTCATAGGCAAGCGCGGTCGTGGTATTATCTTCGGGGAGCCCGCCTTCAAGCGCATAATTGCCGTTGACGACTGCGAGCGTCCCATCGTTCCCGCCGAGAAGTTGAGAGGGCACCAACGCCGCCGCCACTTCGACGATATCGTTGCCTTTTTTATCCACAATACTGAGAAGGGAAAGCTCGTCGGTTGGCGACGCGCCCTCGGGAAGCGTGATGAAGCCCTCCTGTTGCAAGAGAAGAAGCGCGCGCGTCTGATTTGTGGTATCGTTGGGGACAAAAATCTTTCTTCCCGTCTTGGAGAAGCCGCTCGCCGAATAGTCCGCCGCGGAGATATTTTTCCCCCAAAGCCCGAACGGTTCGTAGTGAATGTCCGCCGCGGAAACAAGTTCCGTGTTGTTCGCTTTGTTGTAGTCGTTCAGATAGGTGATGTGCTGAAAGTAGTTTGCGTCGAGGTCGCCGTCTACGAGGGCGGGATTGAGTTGCGCATAGTCGGCATAGACCTTGATGTCAAGGTTATAGCCCTGTTCTTTTAAGTCGTCCTTGACGACTTCGAGGATCTCCGCGTGGGGCGCGGAGGTCGCGCCGACCGTAATGGTGTTTTCACCGCTTCCGCAAGCGGAAAACGAGAATGCGAGTCCCAAAGCGAGCGTTGCGCTGAGAACGAGTGCCAAAAATTTTTTCATGATATTTTCTCCTTACAAATAGATTTTTTATTTTTTGATTTTTTTGAATTTTGCCGTACCCTGTGGTCAAGTTTGCGGGCAAGAAGCATACCGCCTTCCTGTATCAGTTCCACGATCACCGCCGTGAATGCAACGCAGACCCAAATAACATCGTCATGGAAACGTTGATATCCATAGGTAATGGCGATCTTGCCCAAGCCTCCGCCGCCGATCTCGCCCGCCATGGCGGAATATCCCAGCACGGTAATGGTCGAAATGACTGCTCCTACGATGAGCGAAGGTTTTGCTTCGGGCAGATACACCTTACAGATGATTTGGAAGTTGCTCGCCCCCATCGAGCGCGCCGCTTCCACGACGCCCTTATCCACCTCCTTCAACGAACTCTCCACCATGCGCGCCACATACGGCGTAGCGGCGATGATGAGCATGATGATCATGGCTCCGTTCCCGCTCCGCGTCCCGATGAGCGCCTTGGAGACGGGAAGAAAGGCGACCATCAAAATGATAAACGGGAAACTTCGGAACGCATTTACAATAAAGCCGAGCGTCTTACTGAGCCACGGAATAGGATGTAACCCGTCCTTTTCCGTAATCACCAACACGATTCCGAGCGGAAGGCCCAAAAGATAAGCAACCACCGTCGAGAGGACCGTCATGTAGATCGTTTCCCAAATTCCGAGAAAAACGACGTTTTGGTCAAATAGTTGAATTAAGAGCGAACTCGCAAGTAGTTGCATCTCAAATCTCCTCCTTGTCTGTCGTGTTGTCTTTATCGGGGCCCTCTTGGGTCTGCGCCATTTGCGCCGCCGTGCCCTCGTCCCTGTATGTCACATTGTTCTTTTCGAGGTACTGCTTCACCTTTGCCGCCTGCCCCTCGTCCTCAGGGAGGGTGATCACCATGTGCCCGTACGTCTTTCCGTCGATGTTCTTGGTGTCGGCGTAGAGAATGTTGACGGCGATGCCGCACTCGATGGCGAGCCCCGAGACGACGGGCGTATCCGCCTCTTCGCCGTTGAACACGAGGCGGAGTTTGCTTCCCCCCGTGCTCTTCACCGTGCGGATGAGTTCGGGGATGATGAGTTGCTTGGCGATCTCCGATTGCGGGAAGGCGAACACATCGGCAACTTTTCCGCTCTCCACGATGTGACTTTGGTCGATGACGGCGACATCGGTGCAGATGCTGTCTACGACGCGCATTTCGTGGGTGATGACGACGATGGTGACACCCAACTTGCGGTTGATCTCCCTCAAAAGTTCCAAGATGGAGGTCGTCGTATTGGGGTCGAGCGCGCTCGTCGCCTCGTCGCACAGGAGGTACTTGGGAGAGAGGGCGAGGGCGCGGGCGATGGCGACGCGCTGTTTCTGCCCTCCCGAGAGTTGCGAGGGGTACGCCTTCGCCTTCTCCGAGAGCCCCACGAGTTCCAGAAGCTCGGCAACGCGCGCCTTTGCGGCGTCCTTTTTGAACTTGGCAAGTTCGAGGGGGAAGCGCACGTTCGCCTCCACGGTGCGCTGTTCGAGGAGGTTGAAACTCTGGAAGATCATGCCGATGTTGCGGCGAATTTCATAGAGCCTCTTGGTTTTGACCTTGGTGAGATCCTCCCCGTCCACGAGCACCTGCCCCGCCGTGGGCTTTTCGAGCAAGTTGATACATCGTACCAAGGTGCTCTTTCCCGCGCCCGAGAGCCCGATGATGCCGTAGATGGCGCCGTCCTCTATGGTGAGGTTGATGTCCTCGAGCGCCACAACGTCGCCGTCGGCGGCGGGATAGGTCTTGTCGAGATGAATAAGTTCGATCATGCCGTTCTCCGTTCCTGTTTTCTTGCAAAATAAAAGCCCGGGGCAATGTGTTTGCTCCGGGCTCGGATGTCAGGTTACCGCAGTTTCAACGCACCGTCGATAACCCGCGCACTTCTGCCCGGGTGACCGACATACACATATAACCGTAAAGTCTTGTAGCGTTCATACTGTCCTCTTGGGCGGGAATCCCCGCACACGATTTGAGCCGATTATACCATTGCAAAAAATTTCTGTCAAGGAATTTTTATGCAAAAATCTGATTTTTTTCAGAGAATTTCGCAGAAAAATCTACGCGCGACGAATATTATACACGCGCGGAAATTTTCTGCCGCGGGGGGTTATTTTCCGAGTTTCTCCATCATATCGACGATGTCCTGCACCGTCTTGACGTTCTCCACGTCGCTCTCGGGCAGGGTGATGCCGTATTCATCCTCGAGCGCCATCATGAGTTCCACCACGTCGAGGGAATCGGCGCCGAGATCCTTCACGACTTCCTGTTCGGGCTTGATGGTCGAAGCGTCGATCCCGAGTTGTTCGGCGAGCATCTTACTTACTTTTTCAAACATAACTACTCCTTGCGCACTCCGCGCACAGTGTTTTTTCATATTTTAGCCGAAAAACGGCGGCTTGTCAACTCTTTTGCGAAAATTCCCCCGCCGCGCCCCCGAAGGCGCCTGCGAGCGCATTGTGCCACGCCTCATAGGAAAACCGCGGGTTGGCGGGCGAGGTGGAGGGAAGCCTCTGCGTACGCGGCGCAAGTTCGGGAAAATTTTCTATGAGGAGGCGGTACGCCGTCGCCCCGTTGCAGAGAATGGGCATCCCTTTCGCAACGCGCGGGATGTCGGCAACCGCGGGCGCAGAGATGGAGGCGTCCGCCGAGCCCACGATCTCGCAACTTGCAACGACGTCCCAGAGCGCAATGCCCCGCCGCAGCAAAAATTCCCGCTTTTTCTCCACCGTCAAAGGCGTCGCCTCGCCGAAAAATGCGCTCACGGTGCGCCAGAACCCGTTCTGCGGATTGCCGTAGTAAAACCCCTCGGCGCGGCTCTTCACCGAGGGAAAACTGCCCACAATGAGCACCCTGCTGTTCCCGTCGAACACGGGCCCGAACCCCTCAATTCTCACAGCGTTATGGCCTTTTTGAGATTTCCGACGCTCGCCACCGCGACGTGCGTAAGATCGAGGCTGCCTTTTATCGTCGCCTCGGCGTCCTCCCGCGTGAGGGCGGCGATCTCCGCCATGCGCCGCTCGAAATCGTAAATTTCGCCTGTGTAGATGAGTTCCCGCCCGTAGAGGAGCATCTGCGAGGAGGTGTTCTCCTGCGAGAAGATGTTGCTCGATTTGAGTTGCTCCCGCCCGCGCAGAAATTCCTCGTCGGTGAGCCCACCGCGGCGCAGCGTTTCGATGACCTCCACCACGGCTCCCGCCGCCTCCTCCGCCTTTTGGGGATTGACGCCCGCATACACGACGAGGATGCCCGTCTCCGCGTAGTGTGTCGTGTAAGAATAGACGGAATAGGCGAGCCCCAACTCCTCGCGCACCCGCTTGAAGAGGCGGGAGGAAAGCCCGCCGCCGAGGGCGGCGTTCATCACCTGCACGGCGGGCATTTTTTCACTGTCCCGTGCGACGGTGGAAAACCCCAGCGCGAAGTGCGCCTGTTCGATGGGCTTCTTCTTGAAGAGGTTGTCCGTGCGGAACACCACGTGCTTCTCGCGCTGAACAAAGCGCGTCTTTTTCATGCCGCCGAAGTGTTTTTCGGCGAGACGAAGCGCATCTTCGGGATCGATGTTCCCCGCAAACGAGACGACGATATTCTCGGGGCAGTACCGCTCCTCCTTGTAGGCGAAGAGATCGTCGCGCGTGAACCGCCTGACGTTTTTGGCGGGACCCAAGATGTTGCGCCCGTAGTTATCCCCCCCGAAGGAGGCGCGGGCGAGCATATCGAGGCACAGATCCTCGGGCGAATCCTCGTCCATGTTGATCTCCTCGAGCACAACGCCCTTCTCGCGCTTCATCTCCTCCTCGGGGAAGTTGGCGTGAAGGAAGAGTTCGGAGAGCATCGCAAACGCCTCCTCCGCATGGTCGGTCGTGGACTTGCAATAGTAGCACGTGAGGTCTTTCGCCGTGAAGGCATTCACCTGTGCGCCGAGCGCGTCGAAGGCGTCCGAGATCTGAAAGGCGGAATACTTGTCCGTCCCCTTGAACTGCATATGTTCGATAAAGTGCGAAATGCCGTCCTCCCTGTCCGTCTCGTAGGCGGCGCCCGTGCCGACGAGCACCCCCATCGTCACGGAGAGCAGCCCCTCCATGCGCTTCACGACGACGCGCACCCCCGAGTCCAATGTCCTGTTTACGATCATAAAATCTCCTTTGTTCAACCCAAATTTTCACCCACCGCAATGGCGCGGAGGCCTTGTTCCCTGTAGTATGTAAGAATGCGCGGCAGCGCTTTCAGCGTGTGCTCCATGGGGTGCATCAACACGAGTTCCCCGCCCTCTATCTCCTTCGTCGCACGGGAGAAGCACACCTCCTCGTCCTTGTCCCGCCAATCCACGGTGTCCCTGCTCCATAGAACCGTTTTGAGCCCCAAGTCCTCCGCGGCCTTCACCGTGTCGTCGTTGTACGCCCCCGAGGGCGGCGCAAACAGTTTGATCTCCGCGCCCGAGATGCGGGCAAGATACTCCACGCTCGTGCGGATCTCCCCCTCATTGCCCTCGTAGGAGAGTTTATCGTGCTCGCGGTGAAAATACCCGTGCGAGCCGATCTCCTGCCCCCGCGAAACGATTTCTTTCACGCACTCTGCGTTGTCGTCCGCCCAGCAGCCGCCCAAAAAGAAGGTCGCCTTTGCGCCGTACTCGTCGAGCACGTCCAAAATCTTGTATACCGTCTCCGTGCCCCAATACACGTTGAACATGAGGGAGACGCCGTCCTGCGCAGCGCCCCTTCGGAACACGCGGTCATCGACGCCCGAGGCGGGCGACGAGACGGGCAGAAAGCAGAACGTCGCTACGACGACGAGCACGACGGCGAGGATGCCGTTGGTGAGCGCGGCGACCGCGCGGGAAGAGAGCTTTTTCAACAGTTTACCTCAAAGAAGGGAATTTATCTCATTCTATTGAGGCAAAGCGGTATTTATGCGTTCAGCGGAGGGTGACGACGGTCACGCCGCTCTCCCCCTCGCCGTATTTGCCGAGGCGGAACTCCTCCACCCGCGGATGTGTTTTGAGGAAATTATGCACGGCGGCACGCAGTTTCCCCGTGCCCATGCCGTGGACGATGCGCACCTCTTTGCTTCCCGCGAGCAGGGCGGCGTCCAAAAACGCCTCCAACTCGGGCATGGCGTCCGCCACGGTCATGCCGATGAGGTTGCACTCGCGGGGCAGTTCGCGCGGGGCGAGGTTTCTTACGACCTGCACCCCCCTCTTCTCCTCGCGGGCGGGCGGCGGAAGGTAGAGGTCGGAAATTTTACTGCGGACGCGAAGAGAGCCCGCCTGCACTTCGGCAACGCCCTTCTCGCGCTTGACGGAGAGCACCTTCCCCGCCGCCCCGAGGGAGGCGACGTACACCTCGTCCCCCTCCTTTAATTTTGCGGCGTCCACGGGCACGGCGCGCGTGGGGGTCTCCTCCTCCGTCTCCTCCCGCCCGACGGCGTTTTTCAACGTGCGCGCGCGGAAGAGGTCGGCCTCCGTCAGCGTCTCCTTTTTGAAGAGCGCCTCCATCTCTTCGAGCAGTTCCTCCGCCCGTGCCGTCCGCGAAGCGACAATGCGCCGCGCCTCCGCCTTTGCGCCGTACAAAAATTTTTGTTTTTCCTCGGAAAGTTTCTTCTCGTCGCGCTCCAAAGCGGCGAGCCGTTCCCGCCATTCGCGCGCCGCCGCCTCGGCATCCTCGCGGGCGCGCTCCGCCCCGATGCGCTCCTGTTCCGCCGCGGAGAGCGTCGCCTCGTAACTCCTCGCGCCGTCCGAGAGGTACCCCCGCGCCTCGCTCACGACTTCCTCCGGAAGCCCCAGCCGCTTACAGATGGCGAGCGCATTGGAAGAGCCCGGCGCGCCGATCTTCAACCTGTACAGCGGGCGGTGATCCTCCGCGTCGAACTCCATGCACCCGTTTTGCATCCCCGCTTGCGCATATGCGAATTCCTTCAAGGCACCGAAGTGGGTGGTCACGATGCCGCGGCAGCCCTTCCTTGCGAGGGCGGAGAGCACGGCGCGGGCAAGCGCCTGTCCCTCCTCGGGGTCGGTGCCGCCGCCCGGCTCGTCGATGAGCGCGAGGCAATTCTCGCCCGCCCCCTCCAAAATGGCTTTGAGGCTCAGAATATGCGAGGAGAATGTGGAGAGATTTTCCTCGATGGATTGGCTGTCCCCCACGTCGCAAAAGACGGCGGAAAAGACGGGGATCTTCGTCCCCTCGGCGGCGGGCACAAAGAACCCACACGCCGCCATGAGGCAGAAGAGTCCGCACATCTTCAAAGTGACCGTCTTGCCGCCCGTATTCGCGCCGCTGATGACGAGGAAGGAGTACTCCCCGCCCAGCCGTACGCTCACGGGCACGGCGGTCTTCTGGTCGAGAAGGGGGTGCCGCCCCTTCACAATGTCCAGAATGCCCCTGTTATTCAGTTCGGGCTTTACGCACTTCAAGCGGTAGCCGTACTGCGCGCGGGCGTAAAAGGCGTCCATCTCGGCGAGCACGGCGGCGTCGCGCTCCAAACTCTCCCTCATCGCGCCGAACGCGCGGGAGAGTTCGGAGAGAATGCGCTCCTCCTCTTCCTTCTCGTCGAGGGCGAGAGTACGAAGTTCGTTGTTCATCTCGAGCACCTCTTCGGGCTCGATGAACACGGTCGCCCCCGTCTGCGAGCGGTCATGCACGAAACCGCGCACGTTGCGCTTGTATTCCGTCTTGACGGGGAGCACGTACCTGTCTCCGCGCATGGTCACGATGTCGTCCTGCAAAAATTTCCGCTCGTCGCCCGTGAGATACTGCACGAGTTTGGCGCGGATGCGCTCGCCCAAAAGCCGCATCTCGCGGCGGATCATAAAGAGTTTATCGCTCGCCGTGTCCGCAAGTTCGTTCTCGCCGCGGATCTTCTCCTCCACGTCCTTCTCGAGATGTTCGTCGAAGATGAGCCGCTCGGCGAGTTCCTTCATGCCCGCAGCCTCCCCCTCGGGGAGCGAGCACACCGCGCGGTGGGCGATGCGCGCCGAGCGCAAGAGCGCCGAAAGGTCTACGAGTTCCTTACACGAGAGCGTTGCCCCCTTCGCGGCGCGTTCCAACCTGTCCTCGATTGGGGGAAAGGCCTCCACGCCGCCCGCGCCCAGTTCAAAGAGGAGCCGCCCCGCCTCCGCGGTGAGCGCAAGCAGCCGCCCCGCCTCCTGCAAATTTGCCGTGGGCTCCGCGGAAAGGAGCAGCCGCCTGCTCGCTTCGAGCACACAAAACTGCCCCGCCTGCGCGAGGATCTTGTCGAGTTCCAGCCGTTTTGCGCTCTCCGTCATAAAAAACTCCTGTCGAAATGTCCGCGGGTCGCCCCGGGGACGTCGGTATCGCCCTTCCTTGCCCGTAAAATCCACGCCCGCGCGTCGCCGAGCGAGCAATCCGCAAGCACGTTTCCGCCCCCGTCGGCGGCGAGCGGCGCGCAGTTGTACACTTCAAAGCGGCACGTGCCCCCCATGCGGTAGCGGCGCAGGGGGAACTTCCTGCCCGCCTCGTCAATAAGCGTGTACCGCCACCGCCCCTCACAGGAGTCGCATTTCTTCCCGAACGGGCAGTAGCAAAGATCCATCGTCTTAATATTGCCGTAGGCGAGGCAGAACGCCCCGTCCGCCATGAGCGCCCGCTGTTCGGCGCCCGAAATTTCCTTGGAGAGGACGAAATATTCCGCCCCCGCATCCTTCACGCCCGCGACTGCAAAGCGGTTGGTGAGGTTGAACCCCACCCCCGCGAATAGTTTCAAATCGTACTTCTCGGCGAGGGCGATGCCGTACGTCCCCTCGCAGTAAATTCCCTCAAAAAGTGGCAATATATTGGCGATTTCCGCCTCGTCCCTCGCCGTAAAGAGGGGCGGCAGGTAGAGGTAGGCGGCGCGCTTCGGCCGCTCCACGTGCGTGTAGTCGCGCGGCTTTACAATGCAGATGTCGGCGTCCGTCTCCCCCTCCGCAATGGCGGCTATTTTGCGCCCGCTCCTCTTCTCCACGCTGCACTGCGGAAGCCGCAACGTCAGCGGCTCGCGGGCGGGAACGAGATGGGCGGCGAGCGCCGAATAGAAGGCACGGCGGAAGGCGTTGAGCGCGCCGAACGTGAGAAACGCGCCCTCCGTCTCCACGGAAACTTGCGGCTCGAACGGGAGGCCGTCCGTCTTGGAAAAGCAAGTTACAATGTTTTCCGCGGTGAGCGGTGCGCGCCGCGCCTCGGGCACGGGTATCTCCCCCTCAAACGTCAACCCCTCGCACGTCGCGCGGGGCTTCTCCCCCGCCACAATGCGCAGAGCCACGCAGACGCCGCGCTTTTTCTTGTCGGAGAACAGCCGTTCGCCCGCCCCGCTGTCCGTCGTCAGGCGCACCTCGTCGCCCGCATACAGTTTCTTTTCGGAGGAGAGCAAAAAGCCCCCGCGCGCGGGCAACAAAAAACTCGCGCCGCCCACTTCCAAACCGCCGCGCAAAATTTTGAAGGCGTCGCCGCGCCGCCCCGCGTAGTCCGAGCGGCAAAAATACCGCCCGCCGACGAGGGAAACTTCGCCCACCTTCTCGCCGATGTGTCCCTGCACGTTGCGCGATAAAAGCCGCTCGTCCTGCCCGAAGGCGAGCCCGCGGGTATAGTCGCCGCGGTTGTAGGCGCGCATCAAGTTTGAAAATTCCGTCCGCGCGTCCCTTCCCGCGAGCAGGGCGCGGTAGTATTTCACCGCCGCCGCCACATATTCGGGTCGGCGCATCCGCCCCTCGATCTTGAAGGAGACGGCGCCCGCCGCCGCAAGTTCCTCTATTTTCTCCCCCACGGAGAGGTCGGAGAGGGAGAGGGCGTAGGCGGGTTTTTCGCACCCCATCCCGTCAATTTTATACTTCATGCGGCAGGGCTGCTTACACCTGCCGCGGTTGCCGCTGTTGTTTCCCGCGAAGGAGGAAAAGTAGCACTGCCCCGAAAAACAAGTGCAGAGCGCCCCCTGCACGAAGACCTCCGTCTCAATGATCTCCGAGATGGCTCTTATCTCCTCGATGGGCGTCTCGCGGGCGAGCACCGCGCGCGAAAACCCGTAGCGTTTTGCGATCTCCGCGCCGTACACGTTGCAGCAGCCGCCCTGCGTGGAGAGGTGCAACACGATTTCGGGGTACAGTTTTTTGAGTTCGTGCCCCAGAAAAATATCCTGCACCAAAAGAGCGTCCGCGCCCGCATTCCACGCCGCAACGGCGGAGGCGAAAAAATCGTCCATCTCGCCGTCCTTCACCAAAGTATTGAGGGCGACGTACACCTTCGCGCCCAAGAGGTGGGCGTACGCCGTCACGCGCGAGAGGGCGGAAACGTCAAAATTTTCCGCCGCAGAGCGAGCGGAAAACCTCGTGAGTCCCAAATAGACGGCGTCCGCGCCCGCATCGAGCGCCAAGTACGCCGTGTGTTCGTCCCCCGCGGGGGCTAAAAGTTCACATTTCATCTTCCGATGGTGCGCTGAATGAGTTCCTGCGCCGCGTCGTAGCCCATGCTCTTCAAGCGGTAGTTGCGCGCCGCCACCTCGATGAGGATGGCGAGGTTCCGCCCGGGGGAGACGGGCACGGTGATGCGTGGCACCTGTACACCGAGGATATCGTCAAAGTCCCCGTTGCCGCCGATGCGGTCGTACTCCTTGCCCTGCTTCCAGTGTTCGAGGAAAATTTCGAGTTCCACCTCTTTCTCGCCGAGCACCGAGCCCGAGCCGTACATATTCTTGACGTTGATGATACCGATGCCTCTCAGTTCCATGAAGTAGCGGATGCGCTCGGGCGCGGAGCCGATAAGCCCCTTCTCGATGCGCTTGATGACGACGGAGTCGTCGGCGACGAGGCGGTGTCCGCGCTTGATGAGTTCCATCGCCGTCTCGCTCTTGCCGACGCCGCTCTCGCCCACGAGCAAAATGCCCGCGCCGAACACGTCGAGGAGCCCGCCGTGAATGGTGGTGACGGGCGCAAGCAGCCGCCCCAAATAGAGGCAGAGATCGGCCATGATGCTCGTCGTCATCTTGCCCGTGCGGAAGACGGGCGTTCCCGTCCGCCGCGCCTGATCCATAAACTCGGGAAGCACAGGCAGATCGCGCGCAAAGATGACGCAGGGGATCTCCCCGCAGTCGAAGAGCCGCCCCAATTTTTCCACGCGTTCCCCCTCGGAGAGCGAGCGCATATACTCGTGCTCGGTGAGCCCGATGAGCATGATGCGTTGCGATTCATAAAAATTGAAGAACCCCGCAAGCCGCAATCCCGGCCGATCCACGCTCGAATTGGTGAGCGTGATGATCCCCCGCCCCGCGTACAGCAATTCGAGGTTGAGGTCAAAGGCAAATTGGTCGAGCATGACGGTCTCTTGCGGCAAAAACGTATCGTTCATCCTAATCTCCCATCGCAAAGTTTTCTATGGCATACGCGACGCCGTCCTCCTCGCAGGAGGGCACGACGGTCGCCTGACTTTTCAGTTCTTCCTCGGCGTTCTCCACGGCGAACCGCCCGCCCGCCGCCCGCAAGAGGGGCAAGTCGTTGAGTTGGTCGCCGATGGCGGCAATTTTTTCCCGCGGCACACGGTAATAGTTTGAGAGAAACTCCACCGCGGACGCCTTGTCCTGCCCGGCGGGCATCACCTCCACGAGCCAGTCGGAGGAGCACGTCACAAAGAACCTGTCCCCGAGCGCCGCAGAGAGCCGCGCCGCAAGCGCCGCCTTCTTCTCGGGCTCCACCATGGCGAGCGCCTTCACGACGCGCGGGTGCTTCTCCTCGATGAACGCCGAAAGTTTCTCGATAACGGCAGTTCTCCGCACACGGCAAATTTCCTCATAGATGCGCAGAAGTTCGTCGTCTCGGTTCGCGTACAGCGCGTCCACGGTATAGATGTGAATGTGCACATCTTCGGCCTCGAGAAGCCGCACAACTTTCAGCGCGTCCTCCTCGGAAAACCCCTCGTCCTTCAAAAGTTTGCCCGTCGCAACGTCCGCGATGGTCGCCCCCTGGAAGGCGACGGCGAGCCCGTCTGCGAGCCCCAGTTCTTTGAGCCGCGGCACAATGGAGGTGAGCATCCGCCCCGTGCACACGGCAAACACGCCCCCCGCCGCGCGGTAGCGCGCAATGGCGTCCTTGTTCCTCTTTGAAACCGTCCCGTCGGCGCGCACGAGCGTCCCGTCGAAATCGGATAAAAACATGGAATATCTCATAATGTATCGAAATAGCGCTTGATGCGCCCCGCAAGTTCGGGGCCGATGCCCTCCACGGAGGCGAGTTCCCTCTCGCTCGCGCCGATGATGGAGGAGAGAGTGCCGAACTTTTGCATCAGCGCCGCCCGCTTGCGCTTGCCCACGCCGTCGATCTCCTCGAGCACGGAGGAAAGCGACCGCTTGGAGTGCAGGTTGCGGAAATATGTGATGGCGAAGCGGTGTGCCTCGTCGCGGATGCGTTGCAACGTCTTCAGGGCGTAGTCGCGCCGATCGATGCGCACGGGCTCGTCCGAATGCAGGGTGAACACCTCTTCCTCCTGCTTGGCGAGGGAGATGAGGTCGATATTTTCCACCCCCATGTCGTCAAAGACCTGTTTCACCGCGGAGAGTTGCCCCTTGCCGCCGTCGATGACGACGAGGTCTGGGCGGGCGAAGCGCTCCTCCTCGTCGGTGCCGAGTTTTGCAAGCCGCCGCCGCAAAACTTCTTGCAGGGAGGCAAAGTCGTTCGCCCCCTCCACCGTCTTGATGCGGAACCGCCGGTACTCGTACTTATCCGCCTCGCCGTCGGTGAACACCACCATGCTGCCCACCTTGTCCACGCCCGAAATATCCGAAATATCGTAGCACTCCATGCGGCGGGGGTAGCGCTTCAAGCCGAGAAGCGCTTGCAGCCGTTCACACGCGAGGCGGGTCATGTCGTTTTTGTGCGCAATGGCGGAGACCGCCTTTTCGAGGTACTCCTTCGCGTTCTTCGCGGCCATGTCGGCGAGTTCGCGCTTCACGCCCGCCTTGGGGCGCACGATCTCCACATTCTTGCCCCGCTCGCTTTTTGCGTAGCCGCGGAAGAGCGCATCGTCCGCCTCGCCCTCCAACACGAGTTCATGCGGCAGTTCGTGGGCGGCATAGTATTGGGTGAGGAAACTCGTAAAACTCTCGGCCGCCTCGCCCGCCCCCTCCTCGAGGGGAAAGTTGCGGCTGCCCTGCATGATGCCCTTGCGCGTCACCAAAAGACTGATACACGCATACAGCCCGTTGGAGGCAAACGCCCAGATGTCGGCGTCCACGTCCTTGGGCATCGCCGTAATGCGGCGAAGTTTGAGCCCCGAGAGCATATTGATCTTGTTGCGGTAGTCGAGGGCGAGTTCGAACTGCTCCTCCTCGGCGAATTTCTGCATCTTCTCGCGCAGGATGCGCTCCGCCTCCTCGTAGTCCCCCGAGAGAAACCCAACGGCCTTCTCCACGCGCGCGGCGTATTCCTCCTTCGTCACGAGGTGCGCGCACGGCGCAAGGCAGCGGTGCAGGTGATAGTTGAGGCAGGGCTTTTTCTCCTTCTCGGTGATGGCAACATTGCACGTGCGGATGTTGTACACCTTCGCGCACACGTCCACGATGTCCTTACAGTTGATGCCCTGCATAAACGGCCCGAAATACTTGCCGTCTTTTTTAATGCGGCGGGTAATGGAGATGCGCGGAAACTCCTCCTTGGTGTGCAACTTGATATAGGGATAGGTCTTGTCGTCCTTGAGGAGGATGTTGTACTTGGGCTTGTACTTCTTGATGTAGGTATTCTCGAGGGAGAGCGCATCCACCTCGGACGGGGTGACGACGTAGGCAAAGTCGGCGATCTGCTCCACCATGGCCTGCACTTTTACGGGCTTTTCGGAGGCGTGGAAGTACTGCCGCACACGGTTTTTGAGGACGCGCGCCTTGCCGACGTAGATGACGACGCCGTCCCTATCCAGCATGATATACACGCCGGGCGAATCGGGAAGAAGTTTTAACTTTTCGCGCAGTACATCTTCACTCATGCCAACTCCGTGCCGCCGAAAGATTTTCGCGCCGCACCCTCATGGATATGGTAATTCCCCGCCGTTCGCCGAGATCCATTCTCCGCGCGGGTGTACTTTTTCCATAATACCATTATACACGACTTTGCGCGGTTTTTCAACACTTTCGCGCAAATTCCCCGCCGACTTTCCGCGCCGCTCTCATACCGCCCCGCCCGTCCTCATACCGCCTCCCCCATCCTCATACCGAGGCGAGCCGCCCGTCCGCGGAAGCGGACGGGCGGCTCGCCGAGTGTATCTTCCCTTATCTCCCATGCAACAGCGCGCCGCGGCTTTCAAGAGCCGCGGCGCGTCCTATCCTGTTTTTCCCTAGTCAATATCCCAAAAATTCCACGCCCTTCAACAGCACGTCGTTCACCACGTCGTTCTGCAAGAAGTAAAAGATGATCTTCCCGTGCCGTTCGCACCGCACGAGCCCCGCGTCCTTCAAAAACCGCAGTTGGTGGGAGACCGTCGTCTGGTTCAGCATGAGGACACGCGAAATATCCGTCACGCACATCTCCGAGATGGCGAGCGCGGACAAAATTTTCAGCCGCGTCTCGTCGGAGAAGATGGAAAAAAATCGCACGAGGGAGCCCAGCAGTTCCCCTTCGGGCACGTAGTCCTCAATGAGCCCCTGCGTCCGCCTGTCGAGTAGCAAAGTTTCCGCCATAAAAGCACCTCTTTTTTATGACAGAATAGCATATGCTTTCATGCGCATACGCGCTTCCTTTGCCGAATTTTGCCGCAAAAACGCGAAAACGCTGCGAGTTTTCCGCCTCGCCTTCTTCTCGCCACTCCGCGCCTATGGAAGTCGCCCCTTTACGCGATCTCCTTGGCGGTATACCCCGCCTCCTCCACGGCATGGGTGAGCGCCTCGCCCGCAACCTCTTCCGCAAGCGTCACAACGGCAGTGCCGGGCTTGCCCTTCTTGCCGAGTTTCACCTCAGCCTTCACGACGCCGGGCACGGCGGCAAGCGCATCCGTCACGTGCTTTACGCAGTGCTCGCACATCATTCCTTCCACAGTCAAAGTTTTTTGCATTGTATTATCCTCCGAAATAATATTTTTTTGTCTTGTTTTCATGAAGCGCGTCAGCCGCAGGGCATTCCCCACCACGAAGAGGGACGAAAGGCTCATCGCCGCCGCCGCGATCATGGGATTGAGCACGACGCCGAGCGTCGAAAGCGCCCCCGCCGCGAGCGGAATGCCGATGCAGTTGTAGAAGAACGCCCAAAACAGGTTCTGTTTGATGATGCGCATCGTCCTTTTGGCGAGGCGCACCGTATGCGCGGCCGCCCTGAGATCGCCCCGCACGAGCACCACGTCGGCGCTCTCGATGGCGATGTCGGTGCCGTTTCCCATCGCAATGCCCACGTCGGCCTCCTTCAGGGCGGGGGCGTCGTTGATGCCGTCCCCCACCATGGCGACGCACCGCGCGCCCGCGCCCGCTTCCGCCGCCATGCGCGCCCGCACGATCTCCAATTTATCCGAGGGAAGCACCCCCGCGTACACGTTCTCCGCCGCGATGCCCGCCTCCGATGCGATGTGCCTCGCACACGCCTCGTTGTCGCCCGTCAGCATATAGGGGGTCGCGCCGAGCGCCCGCAGGTCGTCCACGGCGGCGCGGCTGCCCTCCTTCATGGTGTCCGCAAGGGCGAAAATTGCCAAAACGCTGTGAGTTTTTGCGAGAAACAGCACCGTCTCGCCCTCCGCAGAGCGCCGCGCAAACGCCGCTTCGTCGAAGGGGATGCCCCGCTCCCGCATCATCCTGTCGTTGCCGAGAACGTACTCCTGCCCGTCCACGGAGCCGCGCGCACCGCGCCCCTCCTCGTAGACGACGTCCTCCGCCTCACCGCCCCCGCCGCAGAACGCACACACGCACTGCGCCAGCGGGTGATTTAACTTGCTCTCGAGCGCAAAAGCCACCCCCATTGCCTCATTTTCGGGAATGAAACTCTCAAACTCCACCACCCGCGGCTTGCCCTCGGTGAGCGTCGCCGTCTTGTCGAGCAGAACGTCGGAGAGGGAAGCGCACCGCTGCAACGCCTCGGCATTCTTGAAGAGCACCCCCATCGCCGCACCCCTGCCCGTCGCCGCCATCATCGCAACGGGCGTCGCAAGACCGAGCGCGCAGGGGCAGGAGATGACGATGACGCTCACGCCGAAGTTGAACGCCCTGTACACGTCGCCCGTCACCGAGATCCAGATGATGAAGGTGATGAGCGCAAGCGAAAGCACCATGGGCACGAACACCGCCGCCACTTTGTCCGCAAGTTTTTGGATGGGCGCCTTGGAAGCGCCCGCGCTCTGCACCATGCGGATGATGCCCGAGAGCATGGTATCCTCGCCCACCTTTTCGGCGCGGATCTTCAAATATCCGCCCGTCACGATGCTCGCGCTCACGGCGTTCCCGCCCGCGCCGAGTTCCACGGGCAGGCTCTCGCCCGTCACCGCCGCCTGATCGACGAACGCGTGTCCCTCGATCACCGTCCCGTCCACGGCGATGCTCTCGCCCTGCCGCACGACGACGGTGTCCCCCTCCTTCACCTCGGAAAGTGACAGCGTTTGGCGCTCTCCGTCCCGTTCCACCGTCACGGTGTCGGGCGCGAGGGAGCGGAGCGCCTCGATCTCCCGCCCCGTCCGCTTCTTGCTCTTGTCCTCGAGGAACTTCCCGAGCGTCACGAGCGTCACGATCATCGCCGCCGACTCGAAGAACACCGAATGCGTCGAGGCATCGAGGCTCACCGCGACGACGCTGTACACAAAGGAGACGGCGGCGCCGAGCGTCACGAGCGTATCCATATTGGGCACGAGTTTGAGGGCGGCGCGCACCCCGCTCACGAAAAATTTGTAGTTGACGGCGAGAATTACGAGCGTCAGCGCGATTTGAAAGCCGTAATTGAGCCACCCGTGCGGCACGATGCGATCCGAGATCATGTGCCCCATCGCAAGGTACATCTCGGGCACGAGGAGGGCGAGCGACACCCAAAACCGCACAAAGAGCGTCAGCCTCTCCCTCTTTTGGGGAGAAGCCGCGCCGTAGTCGCCGATGCCGTAGCCGAGGGAGACGACCGCCTCGCGGATGCGCGCCTCGGGGCATAGGTTCTCATCGAACTCCGCCTCCATGCACTCGCCCATGAGCGACACGGCGCACGAGGAGACCCCCGCGAGTTTTTTCACGGTGCGCTCAATGCCCGAAGCACACGCCGCGCACGTCATTCCCGTCACGGAAAATTTCTTTTTCATCTCAGATAAACCGCTTAAAGAGTTCGGCGACGCCGTCGAGCGCATCCACGTCGCCGCTCTGCACGTCGCGCACGATGCAGCGGTGCATATGCCGCGTCAAGATGAGCGCCGTGAGGCTCCTCACCGCCTTATCGACGGCGGCAAGTTGCACCAGAACATCCTCGCAGTACTTGTCCTCCTCCACCATGCGCTTCACGCCGCCGAGTTGCCCCGCGATGCGGTTGATGCGGATCGTCAATTCCTTCTTTTCCTCGGAAGAGCGCACCGTCTTGCGCTCCCCGCAGCAGCAATTCCCGCTTTCCACTTCTGCCTTGTCCCCTTCACAGCAGCAAACCGCGCTTTTTTCTTCTACCGAACTATGATCCATCTCTTTCTCTCCTTTTGAACTACAATTTATTTTTTCTCGCCTTACGAACAGCGCACCGTACGTCTTTCCTCTTCATAACAACTGTTTCTTTCTCTCGCCTTACGAACAGCGCACCGTACGTCTTTCCTCTTCATAAAAGCAGTTTCTTTCTCTCGCCTTACGAACAGCGCACCGTACGTCTTTCCTCTTCATAAAAGCAGTTTCTTTCTCTCGCCTTACGAACAGCGCACCGTACGTCTTTCCTCTTCATAAAAGCAGTTTCCTTTCCTTCCCTTCCTTTCTTCTCTTTCTTCTCTTTCCGTACCGTTTCTCCAAATACCCCTAATGGGTATCTTCTTTTTTATTATATACCCCCGCAGGGTAATTGTCAACAATTTCCCGCAAAAAAATACGGCTCCCGCCGTTTTTTCTCCCTCACACTCACGTGCACCTTAAAAATATCCCCCTCCCCGTTTGTGCCCTGCAACACGCGCGAAAATGCCAAAAATATCCCCCTCCCCGCGGTTTCGCCGCGGGGAGGGGGACACAGGGGACCTTCCTTGTGGTTTTCGGAAAAGGCGACCGTATGATATGAGGAGCCTTTTCCGAATGAGGGGCAACATTAATCCCCTCCCTATTCCACCGCCTCGAACATCTCCTTGCCGACGCCGCACAGGGGGCACGTCCAGTCCTCGGGCAGATCCTCAAAGGGAATATCCCCGTCGTACTCATAGCCGCACACTTTGCAGACGTACCGCTTCCCGCCCTCTTTTTTCTCCTGCTCGACATAGGTGGGCGCGTTGACGCTCGTCTTGCCCTTCAACACCTGATGATAGTAGGCGTACGTCATGGGCTTGCCGCCGTGCAGAACTTCGGCGTCGTACACTTCGCCGAGGAACACGGTGTGCGTGGAGGTCTCCATCTTGCTCACCACCTTGCAGGCGAAGTAGCAGAGGCACCCGTCGGGCACGGGCATCTTGCCGCGTACGGCGTAGGGCGTCTTTTCGAATTTATCGACGTCGCGCGAGGAGCGGAACCCAAACGTTCCGATAAGCTGCGGGTCGCACTTCTCGCCGAGGACGCACACGGTGAAGTACCCCGTCTCCTCCACGCACTTGTGCGTGTGGTTGACGCGGTTGAGGCTCACCGCAATGGTGGCGGGCTCCGAAGTCACCTGCATCGCGCTGTTGGCGACGCAACCCACGGGCTTGCCTTCGTCCCACGTCGTGCAGAGGTACACCCCGTACGAAAGATTGAAAAACGCCGTCTTGTTCATACTCTACTCCCCGTGAACAAAAAGCGGACGCATTGTCCGCTTTTGTACTTATTTCTTCTCTTCTTTTTGTGCGACGACTTCCTTGCCGTCGTAGTAGCCGCAGTTCTTGCAGACCTGATGCGCGACCTTCAACTCGTGGCAGTGCGGGCACTCCACAAGGGTCGCCGCCGTCGCCTTGTAGTTGGCGAAGCGCTTGTTTGTTCTGCTCTTCGATTGTTTACTCTTGGGAACCGCCATCTTTCTTTACCTCACTTTGTGTCATTATTCCTCTTTGCAGGTTTCGCACAGGAGCCGCGCGGGGAGCGCGAACGCCACCGTATCCCGCAAGAACTCCTTTAAGTCCACCACACCGCCCGAATAGCCGTACTCCTCTCCGAGGGGCTCGGCGGGAAGAAACAGGGCTTCCGCCTCGTGGGAGAAGGTCTCCTCCGTCTCCGTAAGGCACCTCGAACATTCGCCCCGCAGGGTGAACGAGACCGTGCCCTTCACTTCCACCGCATCGTCCTCGAAGATCTCGTAGCGGAGGTGCGCCGTGACGGGAGAAGCAAAGGAGACGAACGGAATATCCAATAGTTCGTCCTCCGCGGCGAAGGAAAATTCGAGTTCGCCCGCATAACTTTTCCGCGCGACACAGTTCCGCACGTCTATTTGGGGAATCATGGACTTGTTAATTATATTTGATTTACGCCTTCCTGTCAATCGTTTTTCGCGTCGGTTTTACGGATTTTGCGAAAAATCAGAGGAGGGCGGCCGTCTCGCGCGCGATGACGAGCTCTTCGTTGGTGGGAATGACGAGGATCTTCACCTTGGAACCCCTCGCCGAGAGGTCGTGGATGGCGCCGTCGTTCTCGTACTCATTCTTCTTGTCGTCCATCTTCACGCCGAATGCCTCGAGCCCGTGGCAGATGTCCGCGCGCACCGAGGGCGTGTTCTCGCCGACGCCCGCCGTAAACACGATGACGTCCAGCCCGCCGAGAGCCGCCATGTAGGCGCCCACGTACTTCTTGCACGAATAGGCGAACATCTCGAGCGCGAGTTTGGCGCGGTAGTTGCCCGCGTCCGCCGCTGCGGTGAGATCGCGGAAGTCGGAAGAGACGCCCGAAACGCCGAGCATCCCGCACTTCTTGTTGAGATAGTTGAGCCCCTCCGCCATCGTCATGCCCTTCTTGCGGCATAGAAATTCCACGGCGGCGTAATCGATGTCGCCGCTGCGCGTCCCCATGGGAACGCCCGCGAGGGGCGTGAAGCCCATCGAGGTATCGATGCACTTGCCGCCGTCCACCGCCGAGATGGAGGAGCCGTTGCCCAAATGGCAAGTGACGATCTTCAGCTCCTCGGGCTTCTTGCCGAGATACTCCGCCGCCGCCTGCGAAACGTATTTGTGCGAAGTGCCGTGCGCGCCGTACTTTCTCACCTTGTACGTCTTGTAGTCGTCGTAGTCGATGGCGTAGAGGTGCGCATAGTCGGGCATCGTCGCATGGAAGGAGGTGTCAAACACGAGCGCCATCTTCTTGCCCGGCATCACGGCGCGGCAGGCGTTGACGCCCAAAATGGCGGCGGGATTGTGGAGGGGCGCAAGTTCCTTGATCTCCTCCATCGTCTCCATCACTTCGTCGGTGACGAGCGTCGTCTTGGTAAATGCCTCGCCCGAGGCGACCACGCGGTGCCCCACGGCGTCGATCTCGTCCATCGAGGAGATGACGCCCGCCTTCCCGTCCACGAGTTCTTTGAGGACGAGGGAGATGGCGACGGTGTGATCGGGAAGGTTTTGCTCGATGACGAAGGTCTGTCCGTGCGCCTTGTGGGTGAGTTTGCCGCCGTCGATGCCGATGCGCTCGCACCCTCCCTTGGCGAGAACTTCCTCCGTCTCCATGTCGATGAGTTGATATTTGAGCGAGGAACTGCCCGCGTTGATGACCAGAATTTTCATGGAACGCTCTCCTTTTTGCGCGTTATTTTTTGTGCGGCGACAAATTATTGCACCGCTTGGATGGCGGTGATGGCGACCGCGCACACGATGTCCGAAGATTTGCAACCGCGCGAGAGGTCGTTGAGGGGCTTTGCAAACCCTTGGCAGATGGGGCCGATGGCTTGGAAGCCGCCGAGGCGCTCTGCGATCTTGTAGCCGATGTTGCCCGATTGCAGGTCGGGGAAGATGAGCACGTTGGCGTGACCCGCCACCTTGGAATCGGGTGCTTTCAGGGCTGCGACTTCGGGCACGAGGGCGGCGTCGAATTGCAGTTCGCCGTCGAGGGTAAGTTCCGGCGCCTTCTCCTTTGCGATGCGGGTCGCCTCCTGCACGAGGGTGACGTTATCGTGCTTGGCGCTTCCCTTCGTGGAGAAGGAGAGCATGGCGACGCGGGGCTCGATGCCCGCGATCTCCTTGGCGCTCTTCGCCGTGGCGATGGCGCAGTCGGCGAGCCCCTCCGCCGTGTAGGTGGGGTTGAGGCCGCAGTCTGCAAACACCAACACGTTGTCCTCCACATATCTGTTGGAGCCCGACATGATCATAAAACTCGAGACCGCGGCAACGCCGGGCGCCGTTTTAATGATTTGAAGCCCGGGGCGGAGCGTGTTCGCCGTCGAATGGCAGGCGCCCGAGACGAGCCCGTCCGCATCGCCGCTCTTGAGCATCAAAGCGCCGAAGAACGTCGCGTCCTTCGCCTGCTCCTTGGCCTCCTCCTCCGTCATGCCCTTCGCCTTGCGCAGTTCGTAGAGGAGCGCCGCGTATTCCTCGAGTTTGGGCGACGTCGCAGGGTCGATGATCTCCACGCCCTCGAGGTTGATCTCGGGATTGTTCACTTTGATCTGGTCGGCATTGCCGAGCAGCACGATGCGCGCGATCTTATCGCGGGTGCAGATGTACGCCGCTTCGACGACGCGCCTGTCCTCGCCCTCGCAGAGGACGATCTTCTTATCGACGGCCGCGGCCTTTTCCTTGATCGTTTCGATGATGGTGCCGCTCTCCATCACTTTTCTGCCGAACGACTTTACCTTGTCCATAAACGCCATGATTTTTTTCTCCGTTCCACTTTATTTTTCGCCGCACATCGTGTATAATAATGCACGGGAAATATTTTCCTATATTATACACCCTTTTGGGGAAATTGTAAAGGCGCGCGCGGTGAAAAAATGAAATTTTGTGCGGTCATCTCGGAATATAATCCCTTCCACAACGGACACGCGTATCAACTCGGGCGCATCCGCGAGGCGAGCGGGTGCGATAAAATTCTCTGCATCATGAGCGGAGATTTCACCCAGCGGGGCGAAGCCGCCGTCGCGGGCAAGTACACGCGCGCCCGCCATGCGATCTTGGGCGGCGCGGACGTCGTAATAGAACTGCCCGTTTCCTTTGCCGTCTCCCCCGCCGAACTCTTCGCGCAGGGCGCCGTGCATATCCTCTCGGCGATCCCCGCCGTCAGTACGCTCGCCTTCGGGTGCGAGAGCGGCACGAAGGAGGATTTCCTCGCCCTCGGCAGGGCGCTCGCCTCCGAGGACAAGGCCTTCAAGGCGGCGCTCAAAGAGAACATGGCGGACGGCGGCTCGTACATCCGTGCGCGCAACGCCGCCCTCTCCGCGCTGCACCCCGAGATCGACGAAGCCCTCCTCGTCTCTCCCAACAACATCTTGGGCGGCGAGTACTGCCACGCGCTGCTTACAGAGAAGAGCAAGATGGAGCCCCTGCCCATCCCGCGCATGGGCGGCGGCTACGGCGAAGAAATTCTGCGCGCCGACTTCTCCTCCGCGGCCTCCTTGCGCCTTGCGATGGGCGACTTCAAAAAGTACCGCCGCCTCATCAGAAAGAACGTACCCGCCCCCGTCTTCGACGACTGCCCCATGCGCGCCCCCGCGGGTTTCAAGACCGCCGCGATGTGCGCCCTCGCCGTAACTTCCGCGGAGCAAATTTCTCTTTCGCCCGACTGCGCGGAGGGGCTCGAGAACCGCCTCAAAACACTCTCCCAAACCACGCCCGATTACGATGCCCTCCTCGAAAAGGTGGTCTCCAAGCGCTACACACGGGCGCGCATCAAGCGCATCCTCGCGCAGAATTTTTTGGGCGTCACCCTGAAGGCCGTGCGCGACTTTCTCGCCTCCCCCCTCTACTGCAACGTGCTCGCCGTGAAGAAGGAGGGCGCCGAGGAAATTTTTTCCGCCCTCGCCGCGGGCAAACTCCCCGTGCTCGTAAAGAAAAGCGACATCGCCCGCCTCGATAAGACGGCGCGCGCCTGTTTGGATACCGACCTCAAAGCCGCGCGACTCTACGCCGCCCTCACCTCCCGCGTTGAGAGCGACGCCGCCACACTCTTTGTCTGATTTGCGCTTTTTGTTTTTTAGTTTTTCTTTTCGATTTTTTCGATTTTTGTCCTTCGGTTTTTGTTCTTGAATTTTTATTCTTGAATTTTTATTTTTCGGTTTTTGTTTTTAGAATTTTACTCTTCGATTTTTGCTTTTCGCGTTTTTATGCTTTCGGTTTTTTCGGGGTCGGCTTTTTCGGCTTTGAGTTTTTTACGCGCTTCCGATCGTTTTCATTTTACCATACTTTCCTTTTTCTTTTTGGGATATGTGACATTATTTTTTTATTTTTTTGTTCCCGCGCGCCGCGCCGCCGCCTCCCCCGTAGGGGGAGGCGGCGGCGCGGCGCGCGGGAACAAAATTTTGGGAGCCGCCCGCTCGGGCGACTCCCTCTTTGATTTGCATTTGCTCTGCTTTTGCAATGAATTTACCACGCATTTGCATTCTCTTCATTGCACAATTGTCGTGCTCAACTTTTTGAGTTCGCCTTTTCTCGCGCTCGCGTTTTTTGCACTCAATTTGTTGAGAGTTTCTCTTTTCTCTACGCTCGCGTTTTTGAGTGCTCGCTCCTGCTTCCTGCACTCAATTTATTGAACGCATCTCTTTTCTCTACGCCCGTGATTGCTGTGCGTTTGCATTCTATTTATTGCACATTGCCGACGAGGTTGGTGCCGGAGAGCGTGGAGTAGTTGTTGAAGAAGATGGACATACTCCGCTTCGGGTTGGTGTAGCCGAGCGCCGTGATGGTGAAGCCCGACTTGTTCTGGTCGCCCAGCCATGCGGGGCTGACGACGCCGTAGTACGTCGTTTCGCCGTTGGCCTGCGCCTTGGTGAACTCGATCTTGATGTAGCACTTGCCGTACATCGTATACGTGCCAAGCGCCGTACCTGCGGCGTCCTTGATGGAGCCGTCTTCGCCGAATACGACGTCTACGGAGACGTTCTTCGCGGTGTGGTTGGTATTGGTATCGTACTGGTTGCTCGTGAACACCATCTTGAACTTGCCGTCCTCCGTGTACTTCAAGAGCTCATCCTTGGTGACGGTGCGCATCATCTCGCCGCTGTAGCGGTTGGGGTTGATGCAGATGTCGCCCTTGGAGTTGAGGTAGTACTGGTGGATCTGCGAAACAAAATCGACGCCGGCGCCGAGGGAAATGGTGCGCGTGATGTACGCCGCGAGGTTGACGCCCGTGCTCGTGGTGAAGAGGTCGTTGTGCCCGGGCAGGATGATATCGATCTCCTTGCTCGTTGCGCTCTTGTTGTGCCACGTGAAGGCGCCCATGTACTTATTGCCCTGATTGTTGGAATTGCCTGCGCCGTCGTTACGGACGATACCCTCGCCGCCCGCGGATTTGAAGATGCCGAGCGGGCTCTCACTCCTGCCGCCGTACATCTGATAGTTGTATTCGAGGCCGTCGTAGGAGTGCATGGAGTAGTAGTACGTCTTGCCCTCGACGTCCTTGGGCTCGTTGTTTTCGTCGAGTTCCGTCGTCTCGTCGAAGATCTTCACGTTGTCGTGACGGGCGATAACAGGAGCCTCCATATCCATCCTCGAAATGTTCTTGCCGTAATAGGGGTGTTCCCAACCGACGCCGCCCTCCGTCTTGTTGTAGAGTTCCTGAATGTTTTCGGGGTCGATGATTTCAGACTGTTTATCGTTATCCGAATTGCTGTCGATATATCCGCGAATGGTCTCGTGGGTCTGCCACGTCTTGCCGTCCTTGCGGAGACCCGTCTGCGGGTCGAGTTCGATGATGTAGTCGCCCGAACCGAAAGAGCCGTACGCCATGTACATCTTGCCGTCGGGCGTGTAGATGATCTGCGGGTCAATGCCGTTGACGTCCTTCACGCTTTCGCCACGCTGAATGGAGGACTGCATGAGAACGGCCTGCTTGCCGTCGGGTCCCATGACCGCCTTGAAGGAGCCCGCCGCGAGCGAATCGGAATGGTACAGAAGGATGCAGGCGCGCGCATACTTTTTGTTGCCGATCAACATACCCTCTGCCTTACTAATATCGGCACTATCGGCAGAGCCGTCTACGACGCAGGTATACAGCCAATAGCCGCCCGAGGGGCACGGGACGATGTCAGGCGCCCACCAACTTGCATCCGCATCGGAGTAGCCGTTGGTCGTACCGTCGTATAGCCATGTGTGTGCGTCGCTGCCGATGAATTCGGTGTTGCGCGCATTCCAATCGAACGTCCTGCCCACGAACTCCCACGTGAGAAGATCCTCCGAACGGTGGATGGCGTTGCCGTACGTCTTATAGTTGTTGACCGCGGGGTTCTCATTCCACCCTGTGGAGAAGAGGTAGTAGACGGGTCTGCCGTTCTCCGTCACCTCGATGAACGAAGGGTCGTGCGTGTGGCCGAGATATTTTGCACCGTCACTCTCTTTTGCATTGCTCGTCGTGCCCGTGTACTGGTTGCCGGGGTTGGTGACGTAGGCGGGGACAACTTCCACTCTGCCCTCTTTCCCATCCCGGGTAAAGGTGATAATGCCCGCGCCCTTTGCGGTGAACACGCCGTCCTCATATGTGGCGACCTCTTCGAGTTTGGCCTTAGAGCCGTCGGACGTATACGCCTTGATATCCGTGGCCTTGGTGACGACCACCGACGTTTCGGAAGCGGGGAGATCTATGCCGTCATCGGGAAGATTGTCGTAGCAGATACGGGCAAAATCGGCGCTCTCCCGATAATCTTCCTCCTCGCCGCCGCAAGCCGCGAACACGGAGAGCGCCAGAAGGCAACTCGTTGCGACCGCGGCAAATTGTAACGCTTTTTTCATGTTGTTCTTTCCCCCTTAAATAGATTACTTTCATTGTATCACACAAACGGCGGGTTGGCAAGGGGAAGATGACATTTTTTTGTCCAAAAAATTTTGCGAAAAACGGGAAGATACGCTCACGCCCCGCCGCGTTTCGCGCGGCGGGGCGTTCGGTATGAGGGTGAAAACGGTGGCGGGCGAGAGAGCGCGCCTATTCCATATACTTGCGCACGATGGCTTCGGCGACGCGGAGGCCGTCCGCCGCTGCCGAGGCGATGCCGCCCGCATAGCCGCAGCCTTCGCCGCAGGGGTAGACGCCCTCTTTGCCCTCCGCTTGCAAGTTTTCCCCGCGCACGACGCGCACGGGCGAACTCGTGCGGGATTCCACGCCCGTGAGGACGGCCTCGTAAGCGGCAAACCCCTTGAGCCGCCGCTCCATATCGGGAATGGCGGCGCGGAGGGCGGAGGTGACCCCCGCGGGCAGATAACTTTCGAGCGGGGCGAACGTCGTGGAGAGGGCGTACGTGGGCTTGACTTCGCCGAAATAATAACTCTCCCGCCCGATGAGAAAGTCGCCGACGAGCTGGACGGGCGCACGGTATCCCCCGCCGCCCGCCTTGTACGCGGCGCGCTCCAACTTCCTCTGAAACTCCACGCCCGCGAGGGGATGTTCTCCGCCGAAGTCCTCCCGCCCCACCTGCGCCACGAGGGCGGAATTGGCGTTGGCGCCGTCCCGCGCGTAGTCGCTCATGCCGTTGGTGACGACGCCGCCCTCTTCGCTCGCCGACGGCACGACGACGCCCCCGGGGCACATACAAAAGGTGAACACGGCGCGCTCGGAGGCGTGGGAGACGAGTTTGTAGTCCGCGGCGGGGAGCCCCGCGTACCCCCTTCCGTACTGCGCCGCGCTGACGGCGCGCTGCAAGTGCTCCACTCTTACGCCGACGGCGAACGCCTTCTGCTCCATTTGAAAGCCGCGGGCGAGCAGCATCTCAAAGGTATCGCGCGCGCTGTGCCCGACGGCGAGCACGAGCACATCCGCCTCCTCCCGGACGCCGTTCACATAAATTGCGGAAAGTTTTCCGTTCTTGATCTCGATGTCCGTAAGTTGGGAGGAAAAGCGCACCTGCCCGCCGCGCGCGAGGATGTCCCGCCGCATATTGGCGACGACGTTGCGGAGGTTATCGCTCCCGATGTGCGGCTTGCCGAGATATTCCACCTCGGCGGGGGCGCCGAACTTGACGAACGTATGCAGAATTTCGCGGCGGTAGGGGCTATTCGTCTGCGTGGTGAGTTTGCCGTCCGAGAACGTGCCCGCGCCCCCTTCGCCGAACTGCACGTTGGTGGAGGGATCGAGTACGCCCGTGCGTTTGAACGCCTCGACGGCGGCGACGCGTTCCTCCACCGCCTTCCCCCGCTCCAACAAAATTGGCTTCATGCCGCAGTCGAGAAGGCGCAGCGCCGAGAACAGCCCCGCAGGCCCCGCGCCCGCAATGTAGACGCGCGCCCCCCGCTTCACCTGCGGAAATGCGGGAATGGGGTCGGAAATTTGCTCGTCGGCGCACTCCACCGTGTATACCCACTTGATGTCGCCCTTGTCGCGCGCGTCGAGGGATTTCTTCAGAATTTTGAAATATTTGACGGGCGCGCCCAATTTTTTGGCACACAGGTCGAGAAGGGCGCCCTCTTTTTTGCGGGCGGGAAGCGCAATGTCGCGCAGGGTGAGTTTCATGAAAGCGCCTCCGCGACGGCGTGTGCCGAGGCGAACGCCCAGTGCAGATTGTAGCCGCCGCACTCCCCGTCCACGTTGAGGATCTCCCCCGCGAAATAGAAGTTTGGTTGTAATTTGCTCATAAGAAAACCGTCTGCCTCGGCGAGCGGGATGCCGCCGCGGGTCACCTGCGCGTAGTCGAAGCCCAGCGTTCCCGTGACTTCGAGGGGGAAATTTTTCACGAAAACCGACAGCGTTTTGCCGTTTTCGCGGGAAAGGCGGGCGATGTGCCGCGCGAGCGCCGAATGCAGGACGCACAAAAGATCGCCCTCTTCGCGTAAATTAACAAGGCGGGAGGCGGGCACGTCGGGCAAAAGGTCGAGGCGGAGAATGTCGCCCGCTTCCGCATACGACGAGGCGCGGAACACCGCGTCGCCCGAGACGCCGCTCTCGGTGAAGAGGACGTCGCCGCGAAAGCAGACGGCGGGCGCGCCCTTTTTCTCCACGGTGAGAAGGGCGTCGGTGCGCACCCCCTTGAGCCCGCGCACCGCGGCGGGCGACGTGCGCAGTTGCACGAGGGAGGGAGAAAGCGGCGTCACGGTGTGCCCGAACGCCTGCGCGAGCGCATACGCCGTGCCGTCGGTGCCGAAGTTCTTCGCCGCCTTCCCCCCCGCCGCGAGGACGACTGCCTCCGCCTGCATATGCCCCTCCGCCCATCCGACGGAAAACTGCGCGGTTTTTTTGTCATATGCGAGTTTTTTCACCTGCGCCCCGAGGCATATGCGAACGCCGAGACGGGAAAGTTCGCGGCGGAAGAGGTCGGTCACCGAGGACGCCTGACGGGAGGCGGGGTACACCCTGCCACGGGCATCGGGCAGGAAAATTCCCCCCATGCCCTCCAGAAACGCGACGGCATCCGCCGCGCCGAATTTTTCGAGGATGCGGGCGAGTTTTTCCGCATCGTCGGTGAAGTAGTGGGTCTTCCCCATGTCGATGTTGGTGACGTTGCCCTGTCCGTTGCCGCTCGCCGAAAGTTTGCGGCCGAGGCGCGCGCCGCGCTCCAAAATCGTGACGTCGTGCCCCGCACGGGCGAGCAGCACCGCACACGCCATTCCCGCGGCGCCGCCGCCGATCACTGCGATTTTTTTCATATTCTTATCATACAGGAAAGGAAAAATTTTGTCAATGGATTGACAGCCGCGATATTTCATGGTAGAATATAGTTACAATTTTGATTTGGACAAAGGAGTGGAAACATGGATAGTATCAAAAAATTCATCAATGAAAATTTGCCGCTCGTCATCGTGCTTGCGATCATCCTTGTGCTCATCATCGCGCTCGTCATTACGATGATCGTGATGAGCGTGAAGAACAAGAAGGCCGCCGCGGCAGAACTCGCCGCCAAGCCCGAAGCCGAGCCCGAAGCCGAGCCTACCGCACCCGAAGAGGCCGCCGAAGCGCAGGAAGCGCCCGCAGAGGAGCCCGCAGAGGTCGCAGAGCAGGAAGAGCCCGCGCCCGTCGTCGCGGAGACCGCCGAACCCGTCGCGCAAGAGGAACCCGCAGAGGAGCCCGTCGCGGAAGAGCCCGTCGAGAAACCCGTCGCGGAAGAGCCCGTCGAGGAGCCCGCAAAGCAGGAGGAGCCCGCGCCCGTCGCGGAGCCCGTCGCGGAAGAGCCCGCAGAAGAACCCGCAAAGCAGGAAGAGCCCGCGCCCGCAGAGGCAGAGGCCGTACAGGAAGCGCCCGCAGAGGAGCCCGCTCCCGTCGAAGAAAAGGAGGAAGAACCCGTGAAAAAGACAGAAAAACCCGTCGCGGCGAAGAAGCCTGCCCCCAAGGCGGCGGCGAAGCCCGCGGCAGCGAAGAAGCCCGCTCCCAAGACTGCGGCAAAGCCCGCGGCAAAAGTAGCAACGGCCGCCGCCACCGCGGCTGCGGCGAAGAAGGCGGATGCGCCCAAAGTCTCCGCCGCCAACGGCAAGTGGGTCGTCCGTCCCGAGGGCGACAAGTGGACGTTCGAACTCGTGGCGAGCAACGGCGAAAAGATGATCGTCAGCGGCCGCGCATACGGCACCGCGCAGAGCGCGAAGGGCGGCATTCAGACCTACCGCAGCAACATCGAGGCGGGCAACCTTGCCGTCGTCGAAGTGAAGAGCGGCGACTTTATCTTCCGCCTCTCCGATGCCCGCGGCAATCCCCTCGCCAACAGTTCCTCCTACCGCACCCGTTCGAGTTGCGAGAACGCGATGGAATCCACCAAGCGTTGGGGCGCGACCGACGTCGTGGAGATCATCAAAGAATAACAAGACACGCGAAAAGAGCGGCCTTCGAGCCGCTCTTTTTTTGTTGCCCCTTTACGCCTTGTAATTACCGATCTCGCGCGATTTGAGAATTTCTGCAAAGATGGCGGAGAGGCAGTCGGTATCCGCCTCCTCGATGCGTCCCCCGTCGGCGAGGCGCGCGACTGCGGGGTCGAGCGGGATGCGGGCGTAGGCGGGCGCACCGCAGGCCTTTGCGAGTTCCTCCGCCCTGCTCGCGCCGAAAATTTCGTGCTCCGCGCCGCAATTCGGGCACTTATAGTAACTCATGTTCTCGGCGACGCCCAAGATGGGGACGTTCAACATCTTCGCCATATTCACGGCCTTGCCCACGATCATGCCGACGAGATCCTGCGGCGTGGTGACGACCACCGCGCCCGAGAGCGGGATGCTCTGGAACACCGTGAGGGGCACGTCGCCCGTGCCCGGGGGCATATCGATGAAGAGGATGTCGAGTTCGTCCCAGACGACGTCCGTCCAGAATTGCAGGCAGGCGCCCGCGATGAGCGCACCGCGCCACACGA
This sequence comes from uncultured Clostridia bacterium, assembly GCA_947628675.1. Lineage (GTDB taxonomy): Bacteria > Bacillota > Clostridia > Christensenellales > Borkfalkiaceae > Gallimonas. The sequence continues at coordinate 161,713 of CANRAR010000001.1, read as the reverse complement.
CGGGGTCCTCCGCGTGTTCGAGAAGGCAGTTCATCGACATCAGTTTGATGCCGCTCCGCGCGGTGACGGGGTAGATGCCCTCCTCATCGCCGCGGGCGTGTTCCTTTACGCCGAAGGCGCGGGGAATGGAGGGGCCCGTGACGTCGGCATCGAGAACGCCGACTTTGAGCCCCATGGCCGCCGCGCGGACGGCGAGAAGGGAGGTGACGAGGGACTTGCCCACGCCGCCCTTTCCGCTTGCGACGGCGACGACGCGCCCTACACGGGTGCCCGCGTGGGGCGGTTTGATGAGGGAAGTTTTGTCGCGCGAGGCGCAGTTCGACCCGCAACTCGAACAATCATGCGTACAAGATGACATATTAAAATCTCCTTTGATAATGGTGATATATCCATTCTACTGTGGGTAGATATAAATCGGGACGCATCATAAAAAGAAAAGAACTTTTATCTCTTTATAGTATTTTTATACTTTTTATTTATTTCTTTATTGTTGTATATCGGTTTTTTCTATTGTTATATATCCTTTTTTTATTCTTTCCGATTTTCTCTCCAACCTTACTATCCCTTCTATTATCTTACCATAATGCTTTCTATTATCTTATCATTCCATCCTTTCTATTATCTTACCATACTATCCTTTCTATTTCTTACCTTACTATCCTCTATTATCTTATCATTGAAAGATTTTTTGTAAACCTATTTTCTTTGATTTAATTCGTAATATTTCCCCTTTTTCGCCATCAGTTCCTCGTGGGAGCCCTGCTCGGCGATGCCCTTCTCGGCAATATACAAAATGCGGTCGGCCTTGCGGATGGTGGAAAGCCTGTGCGCCACGATAAACGCCGTTTTGCCCTCCAAAATGCGGTCGAGGGCGCTCTGGATGAGCAGTTCGGTCTCCGAGTCGATGGCGCTCGTCGCCTCGTCCAGGATGACGACCTTGGGGTTTTTCAGCACGATACGGGCAAACGAGACGAGTTGCCGTTCGCCCGCCGACAAGCCCTCGCCCCGCTCGCCGAGTTGAGCGTAGTAGCCCTCGGGGAAGCGCGCGGCGACGCGGTCGCAGTAAATTTTTTCCGCCGCCGCGATGCACTCTTCGTCGGTTGCCCCCGGTGTGCCGTAGCGGATGTTCTCGAGAATGCTGCCCTTGAAGATGAAGGGCTCCTGCATCAGCACCCCTATCTCGCGGCGCAAAGACTTCTTGGTGACGTCCCGCACGTCGTGCCCGTCCACCTTGACGCTCCCCGCGCCCACGTCGTAAAAGCGCGTCAAGAGGTTGATGACCGTGGTCTTGCCCGCGCCCGTGGGGCCGACGAGGGCGATCTTCTCCCCCGCCGCGACGTGCAGGGTGAAGTGCTCGAGGACGGAAATGCCCTCCTCATAGCCGAAGGTCACGTCGTCGAACTCCACCTCGCCGCGCACGTCTTTGAGTTCCTCGGCATTTGGCTTATCGAGGAGGGCGACGGGCGCATCCGCCGTCTCGTAGATGCGCTCCAAGTTGGCGGAGACCTGCGCAAACTGCTGCATGACAGCGGCGAGTTGCAAAAGCGGCTCCGAGCAGATGGAGGTGTAGAGGAGAAACGCGATGACGGTGCCCGCAATGGCGGCGTCTCCCCCGAAGAACAGGGCGAGCGCGACGGCGTACATGGCGAGGATGCCCGCGTTCCAGAAAAATTCCGAGGTGGGCGCGATGAGTTCGTTGCGGCGGACGATCTTCATCCACGTGGAGGCGCTGTCCTCCTGAAGGTCGCGGTAGATGACGCGGTTGTACGCCGAGCGGTTGCCGCTCTTTATCACCTTCTCGCCCATGATGGACTCGACGATGAAGGCGTTGCGGTTGCTGTTCTTCGCCCTGTGCTTGCGGAAGAGTTTGCGCACCGCTTTCTTGATGAGCAGCACGGTGACGGCGAGCGGCACGACGGCGGCGTAGACGACGGCCGTCAGAATGGGGCTGATGCACAGCAAAAACACCGTGGCGACGATGAGTTTGAGAATATCCACGATGAAGTTGAGCAGATATTCCGTGAAAAAGTCGGCGAGTTCGTTGATGTACTCGGTGACGCGGATGGAGATTTTGCCCGCGGGGCGGCTGTCGTAGTACTCGAAGGAGAGTTCCTGCAAGTGCAAAAATACTTCGCGCCTCAAATCTGCGATGATGCCGTGCCCGATCGTGCCCATGATGAGTTTGTGGAAGTAGGGAAGAACGGCGGTCAGCACCCCCATCGCGCCGAGGGCGACGAGATACAAGACGAGTTCGCGCGTACGCGCCCCGCCCGCTTCCATGGGGACGACGTGGTTGACGATGACGCGGATGATGACGGGCGGCACGAGGGCGGCGACCGACGAGGCGACGAGGAGAATGAGAGCCACCAAAAACAATTTTTTGCGCGGCGCAATGCGGGAGAGCAGCCGCTTCAAGTACTTGACGTCCACCCGATCGGAGTTGAGTTCCTCGTCCATGAAGTAGGTGTTGCGCTTGGTCATAACTCCGCCCTCCCGTAGGTGGAGTCGTCGATCTGCCCGTCCTCCGTCTGCAAGCGGTAAATTTTGGCGAACGCGCCGCCGAGGGCAATGAGTTCCTCCGCCGTGCCGCGCTCGACGATCTCGCCGTCCCGAAGATACAAAATTTCATCGCAGTCCATGACCGAGGAGACGCGGTGCGCCGCGATGAACAACGTGTGGTCGGGGCAGCGCGATTTGAGGGAGGCGAGTACGCGCTTTTCCGTCGCCATGTCGAGGGCGGAGGAGGCGTCGTCCAGGATGAGCACGGGCGCGCCCTTCACGAGGGCGCGGGCGATGGAGAGACGCTGCTTCTGCCCGCCCGAGAGCCCCACGCCGCGCTCGCCCACGATGGTCTCGTAGCCCTCGGAGAGTTTCTCCACAAAGCGCGCCGCCTGCGCCGCCTCGGTCGCATCGACGACAGTCTCCCGGTCGCATTCGGGCTTGGTGAACGCCACGTTGGCATCCACCGTGTTGGAGAAGAGAAAGACGTCCTGAAAGACGTACGCATATTCCGCGCGGAGGGCGTCGAGGGGATAGGCGCGAACGTCCGCGCCGTCGATGGTAATTTGCCCCGCCGTCACGTCGAACACGCGCGAGAGCGACTTCAAAAGCGCCGACTTTCCGCTGCCCGTGCCCCCCATCACGCCCACCTTTTTGCCGTAGGGCACGTCGAGGGAGATGTTCTTCAAAATTTGCTTTTCGCCGAGGGTGAGGCTGACGTTCTCGAGCCGGATGTGCGGCTCCCGCGAGGCGACGAGCGCGGAGGGGCAATCGGGCACGGCGCTCTTCTCCGTCAAGAAGTGTTTGAGCCTCCCGCCCGAGACGAGTTGATTCTGCATCATAAAGCACGAGCGCGAGATCTGCGTGATGTGGGAAATAATTTTGGTGACGTACGTCGTCGCCGCGGTCAGCGCGCCGAGGGCGATATTCCCCGAGAGGACGAGGATGACGGCGACCGCCACCGTGCCGACGTACCCCGCCTGCTGGAAGCCCATAAAGATGCTGTTGTACTTGGACGTGAGTTTCACCTGCGCCGTCGAGAGGTCGTAGATGTGATTATTTTTCTCGTCGAATTTTTGTATCTCCGTCTCTTCGGCGGCAAAGGAGCGCACGATGCGCACGGCGTCGATGTTCTCCTGCACGGTGAGGTTGAGTTCGGAATACCCCGCACGGATGGCGCGGAAGAGTTTGCGCGAGCGCGAGAGGTAGCGGATGAGGCAGACGACGAAGAGCGGCGTAATGGCGAGGGGCACGAAGAGGAGCCTCCAATCGAACGCCGCGAGCGTGGCGACGGAGAGGGAGATCATCACCACCGAGTCGAACAGGTTCATGAAGATGCGCGAGTACATCTCCTTGAAGATGATGGTATCGCGGTTCATCGTGGTGAGCAGTTCGCCCATGTTGTAGCGGGAGATGGTCTCGCCGTCGAGGTCGAGAAGTTTGGCGTACGTCTCCTCGCGCAGGATGCACTCCATGCGGAGCCCGCACCACTGGAAGGTGACGTTTTTGCAGTACAAAAAGACGATGCGGGTGAGGAAAACGCCGATGAAGATGAGGGCGAGATTCAGGAAAAGTTGCCACGACTGCGGCGCGCCGAGCGCCCCCGAATACAAAAAGGAGAGCGCCCCGCCCGTGGGCGCGGCGGGGTCATACGCGAAGAGTTGGTCGATGATCGCGGCGTCGATGAGCGGCAACGCGAGATCGCACAAAATGGCAATGAGACTGAACGCCTTGGAAAGGAGCGACAGGGGAATGTACTTCTTCCAATATTTCAGCCCGAATTTGAAAGTTTCCATACGCGCGCCTATATTGTATCACGTTTCGCGTCGTTTGCCAAACGTTTGACGCAAGTTGCGAATTATGGAGAATTTCGCGCCCTTCCTCATACCGAGCCGCCCCCACACTTGTCCTACGCGTCATTCTGAGCCGCCGCCCGCGCCCTGCCCCCCGCACAAGCGGGGCAGGGCGCGGGCGGCGCGTGAAGAATCCCGAACAACGAAGTCCGCCCCCTCCCCCGCGTTTTGCGCGGGGGAGGGGGACAATAAGGAAGCGCCCTCCCCGAACGGGGCGGGCGCTTCGTCATACGGCTTTACTTTAACTTCGCGTCGTATACCTTTTGCAGGGTTTTATCCATTTTTTTCTCCAATATGACCTCACAAATTAAATACGCGGCCAAAGCAAGAACAAGCGCAATCGCTACCCCTATCACAAGCGTTAGCCAATCAAAAGAGTACTCATATTTGAAAACCAAAGCACCCTTTCCATTATCCACAAAGTTGCCATGGAGAACGCCGCTCATGTAGGAAACCGCGTCGATCCTCAAACAAATATAGACAAAAATTTTGAGGGCGCAAATAATAAGTTGAGGTATCGATTTAAGAGCTGCAAAAAATGCGCCTTTGTTTGGATCGACGGCTAAAAAAAGCGCGGCTTCGAGTTCTTCTGTTGGCGCTCCTTCATTTGTCTCCTCTTCGGTTTCCGTCATATCCTCTTCATAATTTTCTTGCCCCTTTATTTTTTTGTTTTTCTTTTTTTCGCTTATTGCATTGTTCACTGCTACAATTGCGGAGATGTCATCCTTTATTCTGACCCTGCTCCGCCGAATCCAATTTGCACAGGAATAATAATTTATGATCCCTTTAAGAGTATCGACCACACTGGAAATAATGACCAAAATCATGATAATAGAAAAGAAGATATTTGTCTTTTGTAGATTTGATTCATGATTTACTGCCAAAGTCACAAGCTTTTCAAGATTAAGATCCTTATATTGAATTAAAACCAGGAAAAACCAAATCCCCGCCAAGATAAATTCCATAACCCATAATCCGATGCTAACCACCGAAAAGATTTTTTCTCTCGATTTAACGCGGGGGTCGCTTTCTTTCCATCGTTCATAAACATTTTTGGGCGCGTGTCCCGCGTCTCCCATCTCCGGCGTATTGTTCGCTATCACCGTTTTTTGCGATACGGCAGAATATCCGCAACGAGGGCACCTCCCTTCGCTGACGGAGATTTTGCCGCATTCGGGACACACAAAAATCGAGGCGCCGCAGTAAATGCATTTCTTCGATTGGTCGGACACCTCTTTCCCACACTCGGGGCAATGTATCAGTGCCATTTCAAGCCTCCTTCATATATAAAATCGGATTGATATTGTTGAAGTGATTTTTATATTTCTTTTCGCTTTCCCTAAAAGCAAGTTTATATTTAATGTTTCTTGCAGATAGCCATGTTTGATAAAGTTTGGCAAACAATAAAAATCGATGCATATATCTCTTTGCGCTTCGGTTAAAAATAACCCAAATGATGACCGAAACTATAATTCCAACGATAGCTAAAACCAACAGAATTGCCGGAATAAAAAAATCATCATCGCTGAAATCTATTACCCTGAGGATGCCAAGAATGTGAATAATAAACAATATACCGCAAATTGTTGATGTAATGAGTAGTGAAATCTCCGCTACTTTCCTTTTTTTCGCCGCCTTTTCTCTCCCCTGCGGAAAAACATACTCGGGATATTCTCGGCGGAATTGCTCGAGAAGTCTACTTTGTTCCGACGGATTTAATTTTGCGTAAAGCGTGAGTGGCGCTTGCTCTTCTTGGGGATTGACGCTTTTTCCGCAATGAATGCACACGCTAACCGTATCGCTGATTGAATTCCCGCAGTGCGGACAAACAATTAACGCCATATCAGCCTTTCCTTTTTTAGCACGTTCGTACTAATCGACTTTATTTTAGCAATTTGTTCATACTTTGTCAATGATTTTTAGCATAAAGTTGCTAAAATAAAATCATGGAAAGCATGACAGTCAACGAACGGCTAAAAATGTTGCGCGTGGAAAACGGTTTAACGCAGACGCAACTTGCGAAGGCTCTCAACATCGGGCAGACAACGGTGGCGGCATACGAACGTTCCCACGACCCCAATTTATATAGCCTCATTGCGTATGCGGACTACTTCGAGTGCACGCTGGACTACCTCGCGGGCAGAGAACAGGCGCCCCTCCCCTATGCCCTCTCCGAGGCGGAGCGGGAACTCGTGCGCCTCTTCCGCACTTTGAAGCCGCAGACAAAGGAACTTGCCAAGAAGCAACTCGCCCTTCTCGCCGCATTCGACGAGGCGTAAAAATAAAAATATGTCGAGATAGAGAGAAATAAATTTTGAATGATGAAGCACGAACAGCCGCCCGTCCGCAGAAGCGGACGGGCGGCTGTTTTGTATACGGAAAAGCAAAAAAGAAACGGCGGGGAAATGTTTTCCAAATACAAAAAACGCTTGCAAATTTTGCGGGTTTCGGTTATACTATCTTTGCTGTGATAGGCGGGGAGTTAGCGGTGCCCTGTATCTGCAATCCGCTATAGCAGAGCCGAACGCTTTTCTCGGTGCCGTCCATGGAAGGCCGCGCGCAGTAAGGGTCGTTGATCACAAGGTCTCATGCAACGTATGCCCGCGAACCGTGTCAGGGTAGGGATACAGCAGCACTAAACGGTGTCCTGCGTGTGCCATGAGGTAGCTTTGCGGGAGATACCTGCTACGCTACCGCTTCGGTGGACGTCAACAAAAAAAGCCCTCACAGTTTTTTTATTGCGTTGAATTTCTTTCGACAAATTCAACGTGAGTGGAGGACGACTAACCGATTTTTTTCCGCCGCCCCCTCCGAAGGAAGGAATACGAAAAGCCGCGCGGCAATGCCGCGCGGCCCGATTTTTCAAGAACTTCCCTTATCCCATCGAAGTTAAGCGTTCCGAAAGTGCATCCTCGTACTTTTTGATATCGCTCATGAGCGCTTTCAAAGTGTCATCTCCTCTGAACTCGGTTCTTATCGAAGTCGGTAGGACACTGTTGAGGAAATAACGCCATTCATGGAGCTGTTCGAGAAGTTCTGCGGCCTGTGCTTTATCCGACAAAGAAGTAAAACTAAAATTATCGCCTTGTTTGTATTCTGCCAATTCGGTCGCCAACTCCGTCAACGACGATTTGATCTTTTCCTTTAAGGCTATGCTCAGCTCCGAGCTCGTCTTTCCGGTTGGTTTTATCTCATTATACAAGCCTAACACCTCTTGCTGCATTGCGCGATACTCTGCGGGAACATCGTTCAGCCAATTCAACCAAGGTTTCGTTTCGCCACCATTGCTTTGCCAAAGATCCACACCCCCTTTCCATGTATTTACGGAGACAAGCGTTTTGACAATACCGAGCAATTCATCTGTTGTAGCGTCTGCCTTTGCCGTCAAATCCTCCATCGACTTCTTGACGTCCTCATACGCTTTCTTCAAGCCTTCGAGATTCTTTTCATATGTAAACGCCGCGTACGCGTTGTACTGTTCTGCGAGCTCCGCCTTTTTCTCTGCGGAAAGTTTTTCATAGGCCGGCTTGACTTCCCCATAGAACTCGCCGAGCAGTTCAAGCCGATCGGCTTGTTCCGTTGCATTTTTATACTTCTCAAGGCTCGCCGCGATTTTTCCTTTCAAGTTCTCAACGATCGGTCTCTCGTATGCGTCTCTTGCTTCAATATATTTCCCGATGCGCGCTTCGCCGATCGCCGTCTGCATGGCGGGACTATCCTTGACGGCGGGAACAACGACGCCGAGCGTAGACTCTTGGGTCTTGTCCGCGTTGTCGTAGATCGAATTCAACGCTTCCCACCCGTCGTAACTTGCATAGTTGTCGTTCCCGGGCAAAAGATTCTTAAACGCATCCACCCGCGCACAGTACAGAGTATGCGTTATAAGCAGCTTGGGAAGCGTTTTCCCTTCATATTGCGTATCTGCCAAATAGGACCGGTTGGAAATAAGCGTCTGCACATTGGCGGGCAATGCTTCCGCCTCTTCCTTCAACGCCGTTACCTTTTCGGCATAGGCCTCTCTTCCCGCCTCGGTGAGATCCATGCCGTCGATGAGCTTTTGGATCTTTTCCGCATATTCTTCTGCTTTTTTCACGTCCGCCAAAAGCTGCGCAACCCTCTCTTTGCCTGCAAGGATCGCCTCTTTCTCCTCGTCTGTAAGTCTGTCCGCATGGGTCATGGCCAGCGTGAGAAGGGAGATCTCAACGGGGTCGCCTTCCGAAACAAATGTGGGGATGCCCTTGATCGTAAAGTCGAATAGAGTCTTGCCGCCGTCGTTTTTGCCGAGGAAGAATTCCGCCCCGGAAATTTTCGCACCCAACCAACTGCCGATGATCCCGCCGGCGAGAGCCCCCATGTCGCCCGCAGAGGAAACGACATAGTCCGTTGCGGTTTGCACGAGCTTTTGATATGCCGCATTGATGGCCTGCACAAGCGGATCGCCCAATGCGAAGAGGATCCCGTTCGCCTTCCTCTCAAAGCGGAACTCGGAGAACAGAGCAGAGGCCCAATTTTCGGGAAGGGCAGGCATCCGAACGGTTTTGAGATCCACCTGCGTGACGAAGAACGGATTCTTGTCCTCATTGTTGAACGATAACGTCAGGATGCCGTCTCCCGTGTAGTAGACGTCCATGTTTTTCAAATCGGGTCCCACAAATGCGGGCAGGCTCCCTGCGGGCGCGAACGTTCCGACCATCTGAAGTACCGCCCCGGCGGGCGAGAGATCGAGATGAAGGTGCGCCTCGGCGATCGCATAATAATCGCCCGTCAAGAGCGCGGCGGGGTTGAGACGGAGCTGCAATTCGCCCTCGAAGGCGCCCGAGAGCATATTTACATCCTCACGGGACAATAGCCCCACGTCGAGGCACACTCCGATTTTTTCGCCCTGCGTGACATTGGCGGGGGGTTCCCCTTCGAGAACAAGCGCAAGCTCCGCGATCTTCTCCTTGCCTTTGAGTTCCACCGTAAGATCGCTAAACTCCATGCCGAGCAGAGAGCGTACATAGCCTCCCTCATCTTTGAGCGTTGCCTCGGCCTTCGCCGCAAAGTCCCCGATATATGTATTCAGCTTGTTAAGAAGCGCGGATTTGAGCGATATCGAATATCCCGTGTCCGAGGCTCCGATCTCCACATACTCCGCCAAAATTTGCCCGAGATCGCCCGAGGAAAGATCGGCCGAGGGCGAGGAGAGCGTTTTACCGAGATCGATGGGATAGGTAAATAAAATGTTGTCCGTTCCCCGCGAACGGTCATTGAGCATAAGGAAAAGCTGTTTATCTCCGGGATAGCGCACCGTGAGGGTATCGGCAAAGCCCGAAATAAGCGGAACGGAGGAAAGGTCTAAATCCAAACGGAGCGCTAACGCACCGAAGAGATCCCCGCTCTCCAACGCATCCTCTTTGATCTTCAGTTCCAGATCGCCGCCGAGGGTCAGGGGCTTCTCCGAGAGCGCGAGGGAGATAGAGACGGGCATGGAGAGCGTGTTCCCATTCTCCATCGTGTTGCCGAATGCGGCCGCAAGTTGCGTGAACGGATCTTGGATCGACGCACCGGGACGTACCGCCGATGGCTCGGAGCCGATCTTTTCGTTGAATGCGGCGACGTCGGGGATCTCAACTACTTCGTTCACTTTGGAGTAGGTGCAGGTGAGAGTCTGCGCGATGCTCATTTTCACCCCTTTCTTGCACTCATACGAGCAGGATGAGGTGTAGGAGACGGGCGTCCAGTCCTTCTTCACCGTGAGATACATATCCACATCGGAGAACGCGGGAACGTTGTCGAGCGATCCGTACGCCTGCGTTTGCAGGCGGACATATACCGAGGAGGATTCCGTCGCCGTGTTATTTGCGACCGAAAGATCCCCCGTAAGGCGCATGTAAAAGGTAAATTCGTCGCCCTCCGTCTTTTCGAGGACGGCATAGCGAAGCGTCTTGGGATTGACGATATAGCCGCCGAGCGAAATCTCGTCCGCCGTAAAGCCGTAAATTTTTTTATATTCTTCCTTGGTCGCAACGCTCATTTCGCCGTTGAAATCGTTGCGGTACACAACCTTGCCGTTCTTGGAGAAGGATTGGTGCTTCATCTTGACAAGGGCGGAATCGGAAGACGCCTGGTTGAGGAAATCCTCCCCGTTTTTGAACGTAATGTTGTGGATCTCCTGCGTGTAGCCCATGAGATTGGCGACGGCAGTCCCATTCGTCGTGATCTCATAGCTTTCAAGCTCGCTCTGTTTTTTCAGAAAAGCATAGATCGCGTTTTCTGCGGTGAGCTCGTCAGGAGCCTTGTTCGTAGAAATGGTGGTCGAGACGCCGCTTACGCTCGGCGGGATCTTGTCAGTCCCACCCCCCCCCCCGTGGCAATGCACCAACCGGCAATTGCCGTCGCCGAGGTGAGGGCGCATGCGCCCGAGAGAAGAATAATTGCGATTTTTGTTTTTAGCATAGCGTACTCCTTGCGGTGTATTTTGCATGAATAACTTTTATCACGCATACAAAGAATACTCTTTCTACGAAAAATTGTCAATGATTTTTATGATATTTTATAAAAAATAATAAAACAATATTATATTTTAAGGCGGGCGGAAGACAATGAGGGATTCCGAAATGCGCAGTCCTCGCAAAAGGGGAGAGGTAACCCTCTCCCCTTTTGCATATTTTTACACAAAAATTACTTCATAAACGCCAAAAACGCCTTATAATTGCTGTACAGGTCGGCCTTGGAGACGACTTCCCACGGCGAGTGCATGGAGATGACGGGCACGCCCAAATCGACCGTGTCGATGTTGAGATTGGCGATGAATTTTGCCACCGTGCCGCCGCCGCCCGCGTCCACTTTGCCGAGTTCGGCCGTCTGCCAGACGACGCCTTCCTCCGCGAACATCTTCCTAACTTCGCCCACAAATTCGGCGTTGGCATCGTTGCTGCCGCTCTTGCCGCGCGCGCCCGTGAACTTGCACATCGCCGTCCCGCAGGAGAGAATGGCGCTGTTCATCTTCTCGTACACGCCCGCGAAGTTGGGGTCATACGCCGCCGTCACGTCCGAGGAGAGGCACTTGGAGGCAAAGCGCACTTTGCGGAAATTCGCCCCCATGGCGACGGAGATCTCCTCCATCAAGTCCTCATAGACTTTGCATTGGATGCCCGTGGTGCCCTCGCTGCCGATCTCCTCCTTATCGACGAGCATCGCAAGCACGGTGTGCTCGGTCTCGTTGTCGAGAACGGCGGTGAGCGCGGGATAGGCGCAGACTCTGTCGTCATGGCCGTACGCGCCGATGAGGGCTCTATCGAACCCGACGTCGCGCGCGCCGTATGCTGGAACGGCGGAGAGTTCGGCGGAGAGGAAGTCCTCCTCCGTGACGCCGTACTCCTTGTTGAGAATGGCGAGCACGTTGAGTTTGATCTTCTCCGAAACGTCCTCGTCGTCAAAAGGCATCCCGCCCACGAGCACGTTGAGTTGCTCGCCGTCGATAATTTTATTGGCGTGGCCGCTCATCTGCTCCTGCCCGAGGTGCGGCAAGAGATCGTTGATGTAGAACACGGGGTCCTTGGCGTTTTCGCCGATGCGGACGTTGAGTTTTTCGCCGTCCTTCTTCACGATGACGCCGTGCAGGGCGAGCGGGATGGCCGTCCACTGATATTTTTTAATGCCGCCGTAGTAGTGCGTTTTGAGGAACGCCATGCCGCTATCTTCATAGAGCGGATTTTGCTTGATGTCGATGCGGGGGGCATCGATGTGCGAGGCGATGATGCGGATGCCGTCCTCCTCCAAATTCTTGGTGCCCACGCGGAACACGACCACCGATTTGCCGCGGTTGACAAAATATTTTTTGTCGCCCGCCGCGAGTTTTTCGCCGAACTTGTATTCGGTGAAGCCCTTCTCCTGCGCGGCTTTCACGGCGAAATCGCAGGCCTCGCGCTCGGTTTTGGCGGCGTCCAAAAACGCCATGTAGCCCTTGGCGTAATCGAAGATCGCCTTCTTTTCCGCCTTGTCGGCAGTCTCGTAGTAGTTCTTCTTCTTATAGGCGAGCGCTTTTTGCAGCTGCTGCCCCTTGCTCTTTTTTTCGGACATAATTTCCTCCTTGTGTTTCCAACGTATTATAGCACGTACGGCAGAAAAATGCAACGCTTTCCGCGGCGGGAAAATCGCCGGAATTCGCGCTCAATTATTTTGATTTTTTCCAATTAAGCTCCCTGCCGTGCTCCGCAAAAAAAACCGCGCCGCGCGGCGCGGTTTTTTTGCGGAGCACGGCAGGGAGCTTTTTTCTCTTCCGCCGCTTCCGACCTGCGCTTCACGCTCTTCTCATTGTAATGGTACCACAAAATTTTTCGCCTTTGCGGGATGTATGACACTTTTTTTGAAAAATTTTCGAAAAAATTTTTTGGGGGGAATTCCGAGCCGCGCCGCCCATCCGCAGAAGCGGACGGGCGGCGCGGCTCGGGATAAGGAGAGAACGAGCGGGACGAAATAAAAAGACACCCCATGAGGAGAAGGTGAGAACAGCGGCGCCCATCACAAGGAGGGAGTTCAGAATGAAGCGTTACCGTACGGGCGGGACGCCTTTGCACCGACACTACGTCGTCGGCGGGCGGCGCGGCTCGGGATAAGGAGAGGACATATGCCCCACCCCCCTACCCCCCTCCCAAGGAGGGGGCAAAAAGCAAATCTCCCGAAGGGGAAAGGATAAGGGATAAGAGTGGACTATAGGCGGAGGAGGCGGGAGAGGGATGCGGGCGAGGCGTGGGGAAGGACTGCCGAGAGATGCGAAAACATTCTATCGTAACTCTCCTCAGGGGTGCGCTTGTAGGCCTCGCGGCAGAAATCTTCGCCGAAAAATGCCTCGGGCGTAGAGTAGCGCGCGAGCCCCCAGCCGTACTCCTTGCCGTGCCGATCCCGCGCGTACTCGAAGTCAGCCGTCGTGATGTACGCCATCATCTGAAGGTGCGTGAGCGAGCCCTCGTAGCCCTTCTTGCGCTCGTCGGTAAAGCACACGCGCGCTTTGAGTTCCTTTCCGAGAAGGGAAGGCTCCTTCATGAGTTCTGTCATGAGGTAGGTATCGCGGCGGCGGGCGATGCCCTCGTCCATGCGGGCGTCGTAGTCGTAGCCGTCGCGGCGGAAGTTGGCGAAGTCGGGGAACCACTCCCGCGAGATGTACATCGCCTTGCCGCCGTAAAATTTGCCGTAGGCGCAGTGCGCGAGACGGATGACGGGTCCCTTCCACTCCCAAGGCCCCCACGTCTCCCCGCCCCACCAAAGTTCGGGCGGCGTGAATTCCTCGATGGAGAAATTCTCGATCTCCCCGCGGAAGAAGGGCAGGAAGCCGAGTTTGTTGACGAGCGCGGCGATGTCCTCCGCGCTTTTCAGTTCGTATTGCATGGTGACCTCCGAGGAAAATTGCCCCCTCCCCCTGTATCCCCCTCCCCGCGCGCTTAGCGCGCGGGGAGGGGGATAATATTGTGGTGGGTCGCCTCTCCCCTGTGAGCGGAGGAGGGGGCAGGTCTTTGTCCTCACCCCGAGGGAGGACGAGTAAAAAAGAACGCCCCGCAGGGCGTTCTTTTTTATACGAGTTCGATGATGGCCTTGTCGGCGCCGTCGCCGCGGCGCTCGCCGAGATAGTAAATTCTCGTGTAGCCGCCGCCTTGCCCGAGTTCTTCCTTGCGCTGGGCGTACTTGGGCGCGATCTCGTTGAACAGTTTCTCCATGAGGGGATGCTGGATGGTCGTGCGCTTCTTATAGTCGCTCTTGCTCTCGTTGAACTCTTTGATCTCCTGAAGGTCGTACGTCTTTGCCATGATGGCGCGGCGGGCGGCGAGTTTCTTGGGTCCATCCTTATAGGCGGTCGTGGTGATCTCCTTGCCCTTGCGATCCTTGGCGACGACTTCGTACTCCACCACGTCGTCGTAGGTGTTCACCGCCTTGGTGATGAGCTTTTCGACGTAGGAGCGGAGCTCTTTGGCGCGGGCTGCAGTCGTTTCGATCTTGCCGTACCAAAGAAGTTGGGAAGCCTGGTTTCTGAGTATTGCGAGCCTCTGCTCGGTGGTTCTGCCTAATTTGCCCGGCATGGGTTAATCCTCCTTTTTTTCAAGCGAAAGACCGTACTGTTCGAGCTTCTGCATGACTTCGTCGAGCGACTTCTTGCCGAGGTTTCTCACCTTCAGCATTTCGTCCTCCGTCTTGCGGATGAGGTCTTCCACGGTGTGAATGTTGGCTCTCTTCAAGCAGTTGTAGGAGCGGACGGAGAAGTCCATATCCTCGATCTTCATGGAGAGGATCTGCTGCTGCTTATCGTCGTCCGTCTTGACAAGGATGTCCATATCCTTGATGGTATCCGACAGGTTGACGAAGAGGGCGGTGTGGTCCTGCATGATCTTCGCGGCGAGGGAGATTATCTCCTTCCCCGAGAAGGTGCCGTCCGTCCAGACTTCGATGGTGAGCCGATCGTAGTCGATATTCTGCCCGACGCGGGCGGGTTCGACGGTGTAGTTCACCTTCTGCACGGGCGTGTAGATGGAGTCGATGGGGATATAATCAATTTCGGGCTGCTTGTTATCCTTGGCGGGGTGATACCCTCTGCCGCGCCCGATGGTGATCTCCATATCGATCTTTCCGCCTTCGTCCACCGTGCAGATGTACTGGTCGGAGTTGATGATCTCCACTTCCGCGTCCTGCGAGATGTCCGCCGCGGTGATGACGGCGGGCCCCTCCTTGACGAGGCGGAGTTTCTTCACATAGTCCTTATCGGTCACTCTCGTCTTGATGGCGAGGAGTTTGAGGTTGAGAATGATCTCCGTAACATCCTCTTTTACCCCGGGAATGGCGGAAAACTCGTGCTTGACCGTTCCGTCCATAAAGCGGATGCCCTGCGCCGCCGCACCGGGGAGTGCGGACAGCAGAATTCTTCTCAAACAGTTGCCTATCGTAAGACCGAAACCCTTTTCGAGCGGTTCGACGACGACTTTTGCGTAACTTTTTGCCTCGTTTTCCGTGACCTCGATCTTGGGCATATCCATTTCGATCATATCGCTACCTCCCGATTTCCGATTACTTGGAGTACAACTCGACGATCATATGCTCGGCGATCTGGCTGTCGATGTCCTCGCGGGTAGGAAGGGCAAGCACTTTGCCTTCCAACTTCTCGGGGTCGAATTCAAGCCACTTGGGCATATTGGCGACCTTCATCGCCTTGATCTGCTCAAAGAATTTGTTGTTCTTTCTGTTCTCTTTCACGGCGATGACGTCGCCGACCTTCACGCTGTACGAGGGAACGTTGACCGTTCTGCCGTTGACGGTGAAGTGCGCATGGTTGACGAGCTGGCGCGCCTGTGTGCGGGAAGCCCCCACGCCCATGCGGAAGATGACGTTATCGAGGCGGCGCTCCAAGAGTTGGAGCATATTTTCGCCCGTGACGCCCTTCATGCGCTCCGCCAACTCATAGTAGTGGTGGAACTGCCCTTCCTGTACGCCGTAGATGCGCTTGGTCTTCTGCTTTTCGCGGAGCTGCTGCCCGTACTCGGACACCTTCTTTCTCCCCGCGCCGTGCTGCCCGGGAGGAAGCGGCCTCTTGTTGAAGGGGCACTTTTCCATATAGCATTTTTCGCCTTTCAGAAAGAGCTTGGCGCCCTCTCTTCTGCAAAGTTTGCATTTCGCGTCTCTGTATACTGCCATTTGCTTCTCTCCTTATACTCTTCTGCGCTTGGGCGGACGGCACCCGTTGTGGGGAATGGGCGAAACATCGGAAATGAGCGTGACTTCGAGATCGCAGTTGGCAAGCGCGCGGATGGCGCTCTCCCTGCCCGCGCCGGGTCCCTTGACATAGACCTCGACGTAGCGGAGCCCGTGCTCCTTGGCGGCCTTGGCGGCCGTCTCCGTTGCCATCTGCGCCGCGAAGGGGGTGCCCTTCCTCGAACCCTTGAACCCGAGCGACCCTGCGCTCGACCAAGAAATGGCGTTGCCGCTCATATCCGTGATGGTGACGAGCGTGTTGTTGAAGGTGGATTGAATATGGACTTGTCCCCTGTCTACCTTTTTGAGCTCCCTGCGCTTGCGCGAGGAAGCGGCTTTTTTCTGTGCAGCCATGTCCTATCCCCCTTACTTCTTCTTGTTCGCAACCGTGCGGCGCGGACCCTTGCGGGTGCGTGCGTTGCGCTTGGTGCTCTGCCCGCGGACGGGGAGCCCCTTTCTGTGGCGGATGCCGCGATAGCAACCGATCTCCATCAGTCTCTTGATGTTGAGGCTGACCTGACCGCGGAGTTCGCCCTCCACCGTGTAGTTGTGGTCGATGTATTCTCTCAATTTGGAAACGTCGGTCTCGTTGAGATCCTTCACGCGCGTGTCGGGATCGATGCCCGTGGCGGCGAGAATTTTCTTGGACGTCGTAAGACCGATTCCATAGATGTAGGTGAGGCCGATCTCGATTCTCTTCTCTCTCGGCAGATCCACACCGGCAATACGTGCCATGTACTTTGTAACCTCCGTTTTGGTGTTTTGGTATTTTTTTATTTTCACGGGCGGGGCGGAAAACAGTGGAAAATATTTTCCTGCCGCACCCCTATCTTTTTCGGGGTTTGAGGCTTTGCTTTGACGGGCGGGAGCGGGAAATTTTCTGCCGTTCCCTCATTTCTTTCGCCGCTTGGGGGCAAAAGACGCAAAGCAAGCCGATTTCCCGCACGGCTGTGTGCGGAAATTCAGCTTAAAATTTGCCTATCTTGGGGCTTTTTTCCAAAAGCCGCAGGGGATATTTTAACATACCCGAACGAGTTTGTCAACTGTTTTTAGCCCTGCCTCTGCTTGTGGCTCTTGTTTTTCGAGCAAATGACCATCACTTTTCCGTTTCTCTTGATGACCTTGCACTTGTCGCACATGGGTTTGACGGAAGGACGTACTTTCATAGGATACCTCTTTTAGTGTCGGATTTTGGTTGGGTCGGACTTCGTTGGTCGGGATGTTTCGGCTACGCCTCAACATGACGCGGGGGAGTCGGTTGGATCGGACTTCGTTGGTCGGGATTCTTCACCCCGCAAGGGGGTTCAGAATGACGCGGGGCTCCGAGGGGGAGCGGTGCGCGGAGAACGGGCGCGGGGGAGTTGGTTGGGTCGGACTTCGTTGGTCGGGATTCTTCACCCCGCAAGGGGGTTCAGAATGACGCGGTAGAATAGACGGGGGCGAGAATGCCGTGGGAGTTCGGGCGATGCGCCGTGGGGAACGGGCAATGACGCCGTGGGGTACGCGGTCAGTTCTTCGACCGCCAGGTGATGCGCCCCTTGGTGAGATCGTAGGGGCTCATTTCGAGTTTCACCGCGTCGCCTTCGATGATGCGGATGTAGTTCATGCGGAGCTTTCCCGAGATATACGCCGTGATGACGTGACCGTTGGAAAGTTTTACCTTGAACGTTGCGTTGGGGAGGGCTTCAATGACCCTGCCCTCGGCTTCGATGACGTCGTCTTTCGACATACATTCTCCTTATAATGTCAGGATCTCTACGCCGTCCTCGCGGACGACGAGGGTGTTTTCGTAGTGCGCGGCGCTCTTCCCGTCCTGCATGACGGCCGTCCAGCCGTCGGGGAGCACCTTGACTTTCCACGTGCCCAAGGCTATC
The DNA here is from genome assembly GCA_947628675.1 of uncultured Clostridia bacterium. Classification (GTDB taxonomy): domain Bacteria; phylum Bacillota; class Clostridia; order Christensenellales; family Borkfalkiaceae; genus Gallimonas. The sequence continues at coordinate 143,772 of CANRAR010000001.1, read as the reverse complement.
ATGGGCTCGACGCAGATGACGCAGTTCGCGGGGAGACGCGGCCCCGTGCCCTTCCTGCCGTAGTTGAGCACGGAGGGATCTTCGTGCATCTCCCGTCCGATGCCGTGCCCCGTGTAGGCGCGGATGACGGAGAGGCCGTTGCTCTCGGCGTGTTGCTGCACTTTGTAGCCGATGTCGTAGAGCGGGGTGCCCGCCTTCAGCCCTTCGATGCCCTTGAAGAAGCACTCCTCGGTGACGCGGACGAGCTTTTCTTTTTCGGGGCTCACTTGCCCGATGCGGAAGGTTCTTGCGCCGTCGCCGTGGAAGCCGTTCTTGTAGGCGCACAGGTCTACGCTGACGATGTCGCCCTCTTCGAGGACGCGGCCATCGGGGATGCCGTGCACCACCACCTCGTTGACGGAGACACACGCCGAGGCGGGGTATCCGTAGTAGCCGAGGCAGGAGGGCTCTGCACCGCTCGCCTTGATGAAATCGTAGACGAGGGTATCCACTTCCTTCGTCGTCATGCCGGCTCTGATGTGCCCGCCGACGAAGGCGAGGCAGTCCCGCACGATGCGGCAGGGCTCGCGGAGGAGGTCGATCTCCTCTTCGCTCTTGACGGGGATCATGTTATTTGTCGAACTTATCGAGCACCGCCTTGATCTCTTCGAAGAGGACGGAGGCGGGCGCCTCGGTTCCCGTGAAGTTCAGGATGATGCCCTTCTTGGTGTAGTAGTCGATGAGGGGCGCGGTCTGCTCGTTGTACACCGCGAGGCGGGAGCCGACCGTTTCGGGGTTATCGTCCTTCCTCTGATACAACTCGCCGCCGCAGCGCTCGCACGTCGTTCTGCCGCCGAGGGTGGAGACGTGGTAACTTTCGCCGCAGTCCCTGCATACCCTTCTGCCGCACAGACGATCCATGAGCAGTTTGTGGTCGATGTTGATGTTGACGACGCCGTCGATCGTGGCGAAGGTATCGAGCGCTTCCGCCTGATAGAGGTTGCGGGGGAAGCCATCGAGAAGATAGCCGTTCTTGCAATCGTCCCACGTGAGACGATCCTTCACGATGTCGCACGTCACCTTGTCGGGGACGAGTTCGCCCTTATCCATATAGGACTTGGCGAGAAGCCCGATCTCCGTGCCCATTTTGAGGTTGGCGCGGAAGATGTCCCCCGTGGAGATGTGCACCACGTGATAGCGCTCTGCGATCTTGGTCGCCTGTGTACCCTTGCCTGCGCCGGGCGCGCCGAGAAGGATCAATTTCATTTATAAGACCTCTCTTTTGGGGCGAATGCCCTTTGGTTGCCGTTAAAATGCGGAGAAGCGAGCAAGGCAAGGCGCGCGAGGCTTTCCGAAGCCCGCGTACTCAAGCGTACGTGGGCAAGGAAAACGTAGCGCAACGCCGCATTGCGACGCTTATACGCGTTTCGCCGATTATTTCAAGAACCCCTTGTAGTTCTTCATCATGATCTGCGACTGCAACTGCTTATCAAATTCCAGCGCGACCGAGACGACGATGAGGATACCCGTCGTGGAGAACGCCGAGAGCAGCGTGGAGTCGCTCGTGGCGATACTGAAGATGAGCGAGGGCACGAACGCGACGAGCGTCAGGAAGATGGCGCCGAACAGCGTGATGCGCTTGTGGATCTTGGAGAGATACTGCGCCGTCGGCTTGCCCGGGCGGATGCCCTGGATGAAGCCGCCGTTCTGCTGGATCTGCTTGGAGACGTCCTCGGGGTTGAACTCGATCTGTGCATAGAAGAACGAGAACACGAAGATGAGCACGGCGAGCACCAAAACGTACCAAGGGGTGCCGTTGGAGAAGTGCTCCGTCCACCACTGCAACTCGTCGCTCCACGAGGGGACGAGGCTCATGATCATGTTGGGGAAGGACAGGATGGCGAACGAGAAAATGAGGGGCATGACGCCGCTTCCCGTGATCTTCATGGGAATGACGGAGGACTGCCCGCCATACATCTTGGTGCCGCGTACCTGCTTGGCGTACTGCACGGGGATCCTTCTCTCTGCGAGATCGACGTAGGTGATCGCAAAGAAGATGAGGATGGCGAGTACGATGAAGAGACCCACTTCGAGGAGCGCATCGAGGTTGCCCGCGAACACGTCCTCAAACTTGCCGAGGATGGAGAGCCCCGCCGTGGAGAGGATACCGATGAAGATGATCATCGAGATGCCGTTGCCCACGCCGTAGTCGGTGATGCGCTCGCCCAGCCACATGACGAGCATGGCGCCCGCCGTGTAGAGGATGGTCATGTAGATGCCCGCAAGCCACGTGGAATCGAAGAAGAGCGCGGTGTTGATGCCGTTGCCGCCGTTGAGGTTGTTCGCAAACAGCACGATGACGCCGATGGACTGCACGATCGCCAAAATGATGGTGATGATGCGCGTGATGAGCGTGATCTTCTTCTGCCCCTCTTCGCCCTGCTTGGAGAGCCGCTCCAAGGCGGGGATGCCCACCGTCAAGAGTTGGACGATAATGGACGCGTTGATGTACGGCCCGATGCCGAGCGCGAACAGCGTGGCGTTCTGCAGGGCGTTGCCCGTGATGCCGCTCATGAGGGCGAGGAACTGGTTGCCCGTGATGGCGGTTTCGAACGCGCTCCTGTTTACGCCCGGGACGGGGATATAGCACCCGATACGGAACACCAGAAGAAGCGCAAGCGTGATGAAGATCTTCTTCCGGATGTCCTTATTGCGAAAGGCGTTTTTCAATGTTTCGATCATGGTTCACTCCTTTCTGCACCGAGAAACGAGAAGGTCACTCGATGACTTCCGCCGTGCCGCCCGCCTTTTCGATGGCTTCCTTGGCGGTGGCGGAGAATTTCGCCGCCTTCACGGTGAGCTTTACGTTGAGTTCGCCGCCGCCCAAAACTTTGAGCCCGACGTTGTTTTTGACTTCTTTCGCAAGTTTGTTCTCGAGGATGTAGCCGTAGTCCACCACGGTGCCCTCGGGAAGGTCGTTGAGCGTTTTGAGATTGACGATGACGTAATCCCTGCCCCACTTGTTGTGGAAGCCGCGCTTGGGAACTCTGCGCGCGAGGGGCATCTGGCCGCCCTCGAACCCGGGACGGACACCGCCGCCCGAACGCGCCCACTGGCCCTTATGACCCTTGCCGCTCGTCTTGCCGAGCCCCGAGCCGATGCCGCGACCCAAACGTTTTGCGGGCGTTCTCGCTCCCTCTGCGGGAGAAATGGTATCAATTCTCATTGCTTTCTCCTTTATACGGTCTCCACCTTGATGAGGTGGGCGACCTTCTTCAACTGCCCCTGCAACGCGGGGCTATCTTCAAAGGTCTTTTCCGAATTGATCTTTTTGAGACCGAGCGCGGCTACCGTCGCCTTGACCGACTTCACCTCGCCGTTCGTGCTCTTTACGAGCGTTACTTTGATCTGTGCCATGCTGTACTCCTTACCCTACGATCTCTTCGACGGTCTTGCCGCGGAGCGCCGCGATCTCCTCCGCCGTCTTGAGCTCGGCGAGCCCCGCGATGGTCGCCTTGATGCAGTTGACGGGGTTCTGCGTACCGTGGGATTTGGTTCTGATGTTCTTGATGCCCGCGGCCTCCATGACGGCACGGACGGGCCCGCCCGCGATGACGCCCGTACCTTGTGCGGCGGGGAGCATCAACACTGCACCCTTGCCGAACTTGCCGAGCACTTCGTGGGGAATGGTCGTATCGACGACGGCGACGCTTATCATGTTCTTCTTCGCCGCCTGCGTCGCCTTTTCGATGGCCTCGGGGACTTCCTTGCTCTTGCCTTGGCCGTAGCCTACCTTGCCGTTGCCGTCACCGACGACGACGAGCGCCGCAAAGCGCATATTCTTGCCGCCCTTGACCGTCTTGGATACGCGGTTGATGCCGATGGTCTTCTTGATGAGGCCGTCGTCCTGTTCCTGCCTTCTCTGAGGTCTTTGTTCTCTTGCCATACCCGCTTCTCCTTAAAAATTCAGTCCGGCTTCCCGTGCGCCGTCCGCAAGCGCCTGAACGCGCCCCGTGTAGTGATAGCCGCCGCGGTCGAACACGACCGTCTCGACGCCCTTTTCCTTGGCTCTCTCGCCCGCAATTTTGCCGACGATCTTGGCGGCGTCCGTCTTGGTCTTGCCCGCGATCTCCTCCTTGACGCCCTTTTCGAGGGTGGAAGCGGAGGCGATGGTCACGCCGTTCACGTCATCGATGAACTGGACGTAGATGTTCTTGGTGCTCCTGTAAACGGAGAGGCGGGGGCATTCGGGCGTACCCGATACCGTCTTGCGGACTCGCGCATGGCGGCGCTGCCTTACCTCGTTCTTATCGATTTTCGTTATCATTTCTCCCCTCCCTTACTTCTTGCCTTTGCCGGAGGTCTTGCCTTCCTTGTGCTCGACGTGCTCGCCCTTGTAGCGGATGCCGTAGCCGTGGTAGGGCTCGGGCTTGCGGATGGAACGAAGATCCGCCGCAACTTGGCCTACCTGCACCTTGTCGATGCCCGAGACGGTGATCTCCGTCTGCGTGGGGCACTCTATCTTGATGCCCTCGGGCTGGACGAACTCGATGGGATGCGAGAAGCCGACGTTGAGAACGAGTTTATTGCCGTTCATCGCCGCCTTCCAGCCGACGCCCTTGACTTCGAGCCCCTTCGTGAAGCCCTCGGAGACGCCCTTCACCATGTCGGCGATGAGCGCGCGGTAGAGCCCGTGCAGAGCGTTGGTCTCCTTGGTCTCGTCGAGCGCGAGGACGTGCATATCCGCACCCTCGTGCTTGATATCGATGTTGCCTTTGATCTCTCTTGTGAGCTGTCCCTTAGGCCCCTTGACGGTGACGACGCCTTCCGCGAAATCCACGGAGACGCCCGCGGGAACAGCGATGACTTTCTTACCGATTCTCGACATAGCCGTCCCTCCTTAATAGACGTAGCAGAGCACTTCGCCGCCGACATTCGCGGCCTTCGCCTGCTTATCCGTCATGATGCCCTTGTTGGTGGAGACGATGGCAATGCCGTAGCCGCCCAAAACTTTGGGCATCGTCTGCGCGCCGCTGTATGTGCGCAGGCCGGGCTTGGAGACGCGCTTCAAGCCTCCGATGACCGACGTGCCCTCCGCCGTGTATTTGAGCGTGACGACGAGTTTGCCGTTGAATTCATCGGGGACGAGTTTTACGTCCTTCACGTAGCCCTCGGCAAGAAGGATGTCCGCGATCGCCTTCTTCATGTTGGAATTGGGGATCTCGACCGTATCCTTTCTGACCGCGAGCGCGTTTCTGATTCTTGTGAGCATATCTGCGATGGGATCTGTCATCTCTTGCCTCCTTACCAGCTCGACTTCTTCACGCCGGGGATCTGCCCCTTGTACGCAAGGTTGCGGAAGCAGATACGGCAGACGCCGTACTTCCTCAAAACCGCGTGGGGACGCCCGCAGATGGAGCAACGGGTGTATGCTCTCGTCGAGAACTTGGGCGTTTTCTGCTGCTTGTTGATCATTGATTTCTTTGCCATATCTTCTTCCTCACTTCTTGAAGGGCATTCCGAGGCAACGGAGCAGTTCTCTCGCTTCCTCATCCGTCTTGGCGGTCGTGACGATGACGACGTCCATGCCGCGGATCTTCTCCACCTGATCGTAGGTGATCTCGGGGAAGATGAGTTGCTCTTTGAGCCCCAGCGCGTAGTTGCCTCTGCCGTCGAACGCCGTCGCGGAGACGCCGCGGAAATCGCGGACGCGGGGAAGGGCGATGGAGACGAGCTTATCATAGAAGTCGTACATCTTCCTGCCGCGGAGCGTCACTTTGAGGCCGATGTTCATGCCCTCGCGGAGCTTGAAGTTTGCGACCGATTTGGTAGCCTTGCGGTAGATGGGCTTCTGCCCCGTGATGAGGGCGAGTTCCTTTTCCACCGTCTGCATCGACTTTTGGTTATCCTTGATGTCGCCAAGTCCCGTGTTGATGACGATCTTCTCGATCTTGGGGACTTGCATCACGGAGGTATAGCCGAATTTCTTGATGAGGTAGGGCACAACTTCCTGTTCGTACAGCACCTTCACTCTGCTCGGCTCCGTGGGAGCGGCGACTTTCTTTTCTGCTTTTTTCTCTGCCATTTTCTTTCCTCCGCTCCGTTACTCTTGCGTTTCCTGCGTTTCGCCCTCGGGCGCTTCCGCCTTCTGGGTGCGCTTTCTCGTACGCTTCTTGGGCGCCTCTGCCTTCGCCTCTTCGGCGGCGGCCTTCTTCGCCTTCTTCACGTACGCCTTGTCGAGCACCGCGCCGCACTTCTTGCACACGCGGACCTTCTTACCTTCCACAAAGGCGTGTCCCACGCGGGTGGGCTTGCCGCACTTGTCGCAGACGAGTTCCACGTTGCTCACGTCGATGGGCGCTTCCTCGGTGATGATGCGGCTCGTATCGTTGGCCTTTCTCGCCTTCTCGTGCTTGTGGACGATGTTCACGCCCTCGACGATGACCTTTCCCGCCGTGGGGTCGGTCTTCAGGACCTTGCCCTCTTTGCCCTTGTATTTGCCCGTAATGACGAGCACGTTATCGTTGACTTTGATCTTCATTGCGGCGCCTCCTTACAGAACCTCGGGTGCGAGGGAGATGATGCGCATATAGTCCTTTTCGCGCAGTTCTCTTGCGATGGGCCCAAAGATACGGGTGCCTCTCGGCTGCTTCTGCGCGTCGATGATGACTGCCGCATTGTCGTCGAAGCGGATGTAGGTGCCGTCGGGACGGCGGATGCCCTTCGCGCTTCTCACGATGACCGCCTTCACGACTTCGCCCTTCTTGACGGCGCCGCCGGGGGTCGCGGTCTTGACGGACGCCACGATGACGTCGCCGATGTTGCCCGTTCTTCTGAAACTGCCGCCGAGCACACGGATGCACATGATTTCCTTTGCGCCCGAGTTGTCGGCTACTTTCAATCTCGTTTGAGGTTGTATCATTCTTTTGTCCCCCTTACTTCGCCTTTTCGACGATCTCGGCGACGCGCCAGTTCTTATCCTTGGAGAGTTTGCGCGTCTCGACGATCCTCACGGTGTCGCCCACGCCGCACTCGTTCTCCTCGTCGTGCGCCTTGAAGCGGTTGGTGCGCGTGATCGTCTTCTTGTACACGGGGTGCTTGCGCTTCTCCGTGACGGCGACGACCACCGTCTTATCCATCTTGTCGGAAACTACGATGCCGACTCTCTCTTTTCTCAAATTTCTTTCCATTGCCTTTTCCTCACTTCGCCTGACGGGCGCGGATCTCTGTGTTTACCCGCGCAATATCCCGCTTGCACAGGCGGATGGAGACGGGATTTTCCAGCTGTCCGCTCGCATGGCGGAACCGCAGGTTGAAGAGTTCGCTCTTGAGATCTTTGAGCTTCTTATCGAGTTCTACGTCGGTCATGCCCTTAAATTCATTGCTTTTCATCAGACTTCACCGCCTTCTGCCGTGATTTCGGCGGGAACAGCCGCCTCTTTCTTGACAAACTTGCACTTCACGGGGAGTTTGTGCGCCGCGAGACGCATTGCCTCCCGCGCGACGTCCTCGGGGACGCCCGCCATTTCAAACAGCACTCTGCCGGGCTTTACGACGGCGACCCAAAACTCGACGCCGCCCTTGCCCGAACCCATACGGGCTTCGGCGGGGTGCCGCGTGATGGGCTTGTGGGGGAAGATGTCGATCCACACTTGCCCGCCGCGCTTGATGAAACGGGTCATTGCGATACGCGCCGCCTCGATCTGGTTGGACTTGATCCAGCCCGCCTCTTCGGCGACGAGGCCGTACTCTCCATACGCGACGATATTTCCCTTATGAGCAGCGCCCTTCAAACTGCCGCGGTGCTGCTTTCTTCTCTTCACTCTCTTGGGAATTAACATTATTTGCCTCCTTCCGCCTTCTTTGCGGCTTTCAGGACTTCGCCCTTATAGATCCAGCACTTGACGCCGATCATGCCGAACGTCGTGTGCGCCTCCGCAAAGCCGTATTCGATGTCGGCGCGCAGCGTCTGAAGGGGAATGGAGCCCTCATGGTAGTGCTCGCACCCCGCGATCTCACGGCCGTCCAAACGACCCGAGACCTGCATCTTGACGCCCTTCACGCCCGCGCGCATCGTGCGCCCGATGGCCTGCTTGATGGCTCTTCTGAACGCGATACGCTTTTCGAGTTGCGCCGCAACGCTCTCGGCGACGAGTTGCGCGTCGGCGTCGGGCTTTCTCACTTCGTTGACGTTGACGATCACCTGCTTGCCCTTGGTGATCTTGCCGAGATCCTTCTTGATGACCTCGATCTCCGCGCCCGCCTTGCCGATGAGCACACCGGGGCGGCCCGTGTAGATGGTGACGGTAATTCTGCCCGCCGCGCGCTCGATGAGGATCTTCGAGACAGCGGCCGCGTAGTATTTCTTTTTGAGGAAGGTACGGATGTCGTTGTCCTCTTTGAGATAGGCGGCGAACTCCTTCTTATCGGCGTACCACTGCGTATCCCAACCTTTAATAACACCTACTCTCAACCCGTGGGGATTTACTTTCTGACCCATGTTAAATTTCTCCCTCCGCTTTCTTCACGTCAAGAATCACCGTGATGTGGCTCGTTCTCTTCAAAATCGCATGGCCTCTGCCCTTGGAGACGGGCTGCATCCGTTTGAGGCTCGTGCCGCCGTTCGCATAGCATTCGGCGACGAAGAGGTCGCCCCTGTCCATGCCCTTGTTGTGCTCCGCGTTTGCGACCGCGCTCATGAGTACCTTTTTGGTGGGCGCCGCGCCGCCGTTCGTGAGGTTGTCGAGGATGGCCTGCGCCTCCGCGACCGACTTGCCTCTGATAAGATCGAGCACCGTGCGCACCTTATAGGGAGAAACTCTGATGTATTTTGCGACCGCGTAGGGGCGCTTTTCGCGCCGCTCCTCTACCCGCTCGGCCTTTGCTTTCATATTCCTTGCCATTTCGTCTCCTCCTTACTTGCCGGGCGTCGTCGTCTTCGCCGTGTGCCCGCGGAACGTTCTCGTGGGGGCGAATTCGCCGAGTTTGCAGCCCACCATATCTTCGGTGATATAGACGGGCACGTGCTTCCTGCCGTCGTACACGGCGATGGTGTGGCCGACCATTTGAGGGAAGATCGTCGAGGCTCTCGACCAAGTTTTGAGTACCTTTTTCTCGTTGGCCTCGTTCATCGCCTCGATCCTTTGCAGGAGTTTGGCTTCTACGTAAGGCCCTTTCTTGACACTTCTTGACATTGTTTACTCCCTCCCTCAGTTGATTCTCTTCAAGATGAATTTGCTCGTCGGGTTCTTCTTCTTTCTCGTCTTGTAGCCGAGCGCGGGCTTGCCCCAAGGGGTCTCGGGCCCTGCGTGGCCGACGGGAGATTTGCCTTCGCCGCCGCCGTGCGGGTGGTCGTTGGGATTCATTACAGAGCCGCGGACGGTGGGACGGATGCCGAGGTGGCGCGTCTTGCCCGCCTTGCCGATGCGGATGATCTCGTGCTCCACGTTGCCGACCTGCCCGATCGTCGCCTTGCAGCCGATGGGGATGAGCCGCATCTCGCCCGAGGGCATCCGGATGGTCGCGTACGCGCCCTCTTTCGCCATGATCTGCGCCGAGATGCCCGCGGCGCGCGCGATCTGGCCGCCCCTGCCGGGTTTCATTTCGAGGTTGTGCACGATGGTACCGACGGGGATATCCGCAAGGGCGAGCGCATTGCCCACCTTGATATCCGAGCCCGCACCGCTCTGCACCTTGTCGCCGACGTTGAGGCCGACGGGCGCGAGGATGTAGCGCTTTTCGCCGTCTGCGTACACGAGGAGGGCGATATTGGCGCTGCGGTTGGGATCGTATTGGATGCTCTTCACCGTCGCGGGGATGCCGTCCTTATTCCTCTTGAAGTCGATGATGCGGTACTTTCTCTTATTGCCGCCGCCGATGTGGCGCACGGTGATGCGTCCCGCGCTGTTTCTGCCGCCCGACTTTCTCTGATCTTCGAGAAGCGCCCGTTCGGGCTTCGCCTTGGAGATCTCGCCGTAGGCGGGCACCGTCATGAGGCGGCGCGCGGCGGACGTGGGTTTATATCTCTTGATAGCCATTTTTCTCTCCTCCGATTACGACAACGTGTTGAACGCCTCGATTGCCTTGCTGCTCTCGTGAAGTGTCACGATCGCCTTCTTTTCGGTGGGCGTGTACCCCTCGTTCCTGCCCATTCTCTTGAGTTTGCCGGGGCAGGTGACCGTGTTCACGCTCTTCACGCTCACATTGAACATCTTTTCGACGGCGATTTTAATTTCCGTCTTGTTCGCCCGTTTATCCACGATAAACGCATAGCGCTTTTCGGCGATCCCGTCGTATCCCTTTTCGGTGAGGACGGGGCGGATGATAATGTCTTCGTACATCAGCAGTAAGCCTCCTCGAGTTTTTTCGCACTGCCCTTGGTGAGCACCACAACGGCGTTGGAGACGAGTTCGTAGGTATTCACCTCGCCCACGTCGATGGTGGAGAGCTTTTCGATGTTGCGCGCCGCCAAGATGACGTCCTTATCGGGCTCGTCCATGACGATGACGGTGCGCTTGTCGAGTTTCAAAGCCTTCTTGAACGCCGCCATCTCCTTGGTCTTGGGAGCCGAGACTTTGAGCTCGTCCACGACGAGCAGTTCGCCGTCCGCCACCTTCTTGGAGAGCGCCGAGACGAACGCACCGCGCTTTGCGGCAGTGTTCATCTTCTTTGTGAAGTCGCGGGGCTTGGGTGCGAACACCACGCCGCCCTTGATCCACTGGGGCGCACGGATGGAGCCCTGGCGCGCACGGCCGGTGCCCTTCTGGCGGTAGGGCTTGATGCCGCCGCCGCGCACTTCGGTGCGGGTGAGCGTCGATTTCGTCCCCTGCCGCTGGTTGGCGAGATAGGTGACGACGGCCTGATGGATGAGCGGCTCGTTGTAGTCGGCGCCGAACACTTTATCGGAGAGGTCGAGGCTGCCCACCTCTTCCCCTTTCATATTATATACTTTCACGTTTGCCATGGTTTTCGCTCCTTATTTCTGCTTGACGCTCGTTCTCACCGTGACGACGCTGCCCTTGGGGCCGGGAATGGCGCCCTTCAGGAGAATGGCGTTCCGCGCCACATCCACGCGCACGACTTCGAGGTTCTGCACGGTGACGTTCTCCACGCCCCAGTGACCCGCGAGGTGCTTGTGCTTGAACACGCGCGAGGGGTCGCTGATGGAGCCCATGGAGCCGGGCTCGCGGTGTACGGGGCCGACGCCGTGCGTTTCCTTCAAGCGGTGCTGGTTCCACTTCTTGATGACGCCCGTGAAGCCGTGACCCTTGCTGACGCCCGAGACGTCCACCCGGTCGCCCGCGGCGAACACGTCCGCCTTCACTTCGCCGCCGACGGTGTAGCCCTCTACACTCTCGACGCGCACTTCCTTCAAGACCTTGCAGGGCTTGACGTTCGCCTTCTTGAACTGCCCGAGGTCGGGCTTCGTCAGCGATTTCTCTTTCGCCTCGCCGAAGCCGAGTTTGACGGCGACATACCCGTCCGTCTCCACCGTCTTGACCTGCACGACGGGGCAGGGGCCTGCCTCGACGACGGTGACGGGGATGACCTTGCCGTCCTCCGCAAAGATCTGGGTCATGCCCACTTTGCGACCGATGATTGCTTTACTCATGGATAAAGTTCACTCCTTTTGTTTTATCGTGAATACCGCTATTTGCAGTATTACAACTTCACTTTGATATCGACGCCCGCGGGAAGATGGATGCTGTCGAGAAGCTTCGCGTTGGGCGAATAGATGTCGATGATGCGCTTGTAGGTGCGGAGTTCGAACTGCTCGCGCGAATCCTTATCTTTATGGGGACTGCGGAGGATGGTGACGATCTCGCGCTCCGTGGGAAGCGGGATGGGACCCGAAATTTTCGCGCCGCCCTTCTGCATCGTCTCCACGATGCGGCTCGCGGCTTGATCGACGAGTTCGTGGTCGTACGCCGAAAGTTTGATCCTGATTTTCTGACTTGCCATTTTTCTTACTCCTTTTTATACGAACTGTGAATTTCCGTGTCAACGTATCCGTGCGTATCGAAGCATTTTCATCAAAAAAACACGCGTTTTTGCGGTGTTTTTCGCAAAAGCCTCGGTTCGTCGCAGGAGTCGCGCTCCCACACTTGTCAACGGGAATTATCTGCCGAGGGGCTTTCTACCTCGATTTTTCAGTAACTTTCCGTCTCAACCCTATACTGCACAATACGACATACTGACACAGCATGAAATATATTACGCCAAGTCAAGGAGATTGTCAAGGATTTGCGCGCCCTTTTCGCAAAAATTTTTTGACTTTTTCCCGCTTTTTCGCCCGAATTGTGTCTTATCCCGCCGCTCCCCACAAGATATGGAAATACAAAGGGGGCGGCTTCCCGCCCCGCGGATAGCCGCCCCATCGCTTTACCTATCCCTCATACCGAGTTTGCGCCCGCGGCAACCGCCGCGGGCGCAAACGAGAGTATCTTATTCCCTTATTTATTATACCCGTTCGGGTTCTTCCTCTGCCAATTCCACTGGTCGCGGCACATCTCTTCAAGCCCCCGTTCCGCCCTCCAGCCGAGTTCCTTCTCCGCCTTCGCGGCAGAAGCAAAACACGCGGCAATGTCCCCTGCCCGCCTCGGCTTTATCTCATAGGGCAACTGCTTCCCGCAGGCAGCGGAGAACGCCTTTATCATCTCCAAAACGCTGTACCCGTTGCCCGTGCCGAGGTTGTAAACGTGCACCCCCGCCCCGTTCAGCTTTTCAATGGCGCAGACGTGCCCCTTCGCAAGATCGACGACGTGGATATAGTCCCTCACGCCCGTGCCGTCGGGGGTGGGGTAGTCGTTGCCGAACACGCCGATCTTCTGTAACTTCCCGCTCGCCACCTGCGCCACGTAGGGCATGAGGTTGTTGGGGATGCCCTTGGGGTCCTCGCCGATGAGCCCGCTCTCGTGCGCGCCCACGGGGTTGAAATAACGCAAAAGCACGATGCTCCACTCCTTGTCCGAAACAAACACGTCGCGCAAAATATTTTCCTGCATGAGTTTGCTCGTGCCGTAGGGGTTGGTCGTGCCGCCCACGCGGCAATTTTCGTCGAGGGGAAGCCGCTCGGGCTCGCCGTACACCGTCGCGGAGGACGAGAACACGATGCGCTTCACGTTGTGACGCTTCATCGTCTGCAACAGGACGAGCGTCGAGACGAGGTTGTTGTCGTAATATTCGATGGGCTCCCTGACGCTCTCCCCCACCGCCTTGAGCCCCGCAAAGTGGATGACCCAATCGATGTCGTGCGCCGAAAAGATGAGTTCCATCGCCGCCGCGTCGCGCACGTCGTTCTCGTAGAAGATGACCTTTTTGCCCGTAATTTTCTCCACGCGCGAGAGCGCCTCGCGGCAGGAGTTCGAAAGGTTATCCACCACGATCACTTCGTGCCCCGCCTCCAAGAGTTCCACCGCGGTATGCGAGCCGATGAAGCCCGCGCCGCCCGTCACAAGTACCTTCATAGTATGTCCTCCCCGGAAATGCCGTCGGCCGTCTCGGCGACGTAAAACGCCGCCTTGCGCCCCGTTTTTTCCGTATAAATTCTACCCACTGCCTCAATAAAGGCGGAAACCTTGTCCTTCTTCACGAGATTCACGGTGCACCCGCCGAACCCCGCGCCCGTCATGCGCGCACCGAGGCACTCCTCCCGCTGCCATGCCGCCTCCGCGAGGGCGTCGAGTTCGGGGCCCGTCACCTCGTAGTCCTCCTTGAGGGAAGTATGCGAGGCGTTCAAAAGTTGCCCGAACGCCGCCAAGTCCCCCCTTTTGAGTGCAGAAACGCTCCGCTCCACCCGCGCGCACTCCGTAACGACGTGCCGCGCCCGCCGATACAGCACGGGCGGAAGCAAACTTTTCTGCGTCTCCAATTCCGCGGGTGTCACCTGCGCCAACCGCTCCACGGGCAATTTTCGTTTGAGAAGGGCAAGCGCCGCTTCCGTCTCCGCCCGCCGCTCGTTGTACCCGCCCGCCGCGAGAGAATGCCGCTTTCCGCTGTCCGCGAGCACGAGCACACAGTCCCGTAAATCGAGCGGCACCTGCTCGCATTCGAGCGTCGCGCAGTCGAGGAGCATCGCGTGTCCCCGCACACCGTTTGCCGCGGCAAATTGATCCATGATGCCGCAGTTCACGCCGCAGTATTCGTTCTCCGCCCGCTTTGAGAGGAGGGCGAGCGCCACCTTATCCACGGGGTTCCCGCCCATCATTGCGAGGGCGTACGCCGTCGCCACTTCGATGGCGGCCGAGGAGGAGAGCCCCGCCCCGAACGGCACCGTGCAGTCATAGAGAAGGTCGCACCCGACGAGGTTGTACCCCGCGCGCACCATCTCGTGCGCCACGCCCGCCTGATAGTTGCCCCAAGGAAGGCCGCGGTAACTTTCCGTCCGCGCGAGGTCAACGGTCACGACCCCCGCAAGGTCGGTCGCCGCAAGGCGCAGGGTATTCGTGCCGTTCCTGCGCACCGCCACGCGGCAGTTGAGGGAGAGCGCTGCGGGCAGCACCTTTCCGCCGCAGTAATCGACGTGCTCGCCGATGAGGTTGACCCGCCCCGCGGCGCAAAAAACTTTTTCGGGCGCCCCGAACAGGGCGCGGAACGCATCACAGAGCGCCGTCACCTTCATCCTCCGCCCAATGCGCAGGCACTTCGTCCAATGCCGTCACCGAGAACGAGCCGCCCGTTTGCACCGTGCTCTCGCACAGGAACAGCCCCCTCACTTCGAGCGAGAGCCCGAGCGCCACGTCGTTTTGTACGGTGTATTCCCTGAACAGCCCCTTCTCGTCGAACGCCACCGTAATATCGAGGTCGGTGGAGGTGTAGCGGAAATCGGCGCGCGGGATATATTTGAGCCATTCGGCGGGCAGAAATTGCTCGAGCGCGTCGTTGAGAAGATCGGTAAAGAACCCCTTCCCCGCCGTGATATGTACCGTAAGCCCCGCCGAATCATCGATGGCGACGGCAAAGCCGAGGTCGATGAGTTTCTCCACGCCCACGCGGAGGGAGAGCCCCTTTTCGAGTTCTGCGGGAATGGTCTCGGCGGCCTCTATGATGCGGGCGTAAACCTCGCTCCCCGCCGCCGCGGCGAGATAGGAAGAGACCGCCGAAATGTCGATGCTCTTCTTCTCTCCCTCGCGCGCGTACCATATCAAATCACCGTCGTGATAAAATCCCGCCTCGTAGTTCTTTTGGGTGGGCGCGGCGTCCGACTTGGGGCAGGTATAGGAGAAGGCAAGCCCCGCCGTGCCGCCGCCGAAGAGGTCGAACCCGAGCGGACTATTCTCCGAAGCCCGTATGCCGAGCGTGTCGGCAAGCGTCACCTCCGCCGCGAGCCCCGCATAAAATTTTTCCTTGCCGCTGAGTTCCGACATCAGGCGGAAGGAATACCCCGCCGAGAGCGCCGCGGCAACCTGCAACGCGTACGCCCACTCCGCCTCCGCGGGATCGCCGAACGCCGTGTCGAGCCGAACCGCCTCCAACGCGGCAAGGGGCGAAACCTCAGGCGCGGGCGCTTCCCCGTCGGGCGCGGGCGCTTCACTTGTCTCCTCGGGCGCGCGTTTTTCCTCATCGGAAGCGGGCGCGCGCTCCTTCTCGGGGTCGGCTTCGGGAAGCACCGCGCCGATCGCCGCCTGCGCGTCGTTTGCGGAGGGGGTCTGCCCCTCCGAGCCGCAGGCGGAAAATAGCGACATCCCCGCCGCCATCATCGTTGCAAGAACCAAACACGCGATCGCCTTCATATCCTCCCCCCTTTTTCTCTATTTTATCACGGGCTCCCCATCATTTGTCAACGGTTTCGCACCGCTTTCAAACACCGTTACGGATAACAGCCGCGCCCTCGGGCGCGGCTGTCTCGATTGTTCTCTGTTTTATTTCGCCATGCCCTCTTGGACGGCAACGGCGACGGCAACCGTCGCACCAACCATAGGGTTGTTCCCCATGCCGATGAGCCCCATCATCTCGACGTGCGCAGGCACCGAGGAGGAGCCCGCAAACTGCGCGTCGGAGTGCATTCTGCCCATCGTGTCCGTCATGCCGTAGGAGGAAGGCCCCGCAGCCATGTTGTCGGGGTGGAGCGTCCTGCCCGTGCCGCCGCCCGAGGCGACGGAGAAGTACTTCACGCCGTTCTCCACGCACCACTTCTTGTAGGTGCCCGCGACGGGGTGCTGGAAGCGCGTCGGGTTGGTGGAGTTGCCCGTAATGGAGACGCCCACCTTCTCGAGTTTCATAATGGCGACGCCCTCGGGCACGTTGTCGGCGCCGTAGCACTTCACTTTGGCGCGGGGGCCGTCCGAGTAGGCGACTTCCTTGGTCACTTTCACGGTTTCGGTGTAGGGGTCGAACACCGTCTCGCAGTAGGTGAAGCCGTTGATGCGGGAGATGATGAACGCCGCATCCTTGCCGAGGCCGTTGAGGATGACGCGCAGCGGGTTCTTGCGCACCTTGTTGGCGTTCATCGCAATGGAGATGGCGCCCTCGGCGGCGGCGAAACTCTCATGCCCCGCGAGGAAGCAGAAGCACTCCGTCTCCTCGGAGAGGAGCATCTTGCCGAGATTCCCGTGCCCGAGGCCTACCTGCCTGTTCTCGGCGACGGAGCCGGGGATGCAGAACGATTGCAGCCCGATGCCGATGGCGGCGGCGGCGTCCGCGGCCTTGGTGCAGCCCTTCTTGATGGCGATGGCCGCGCCCACGGTGTAAGCCCAAACGGCGTTCTCAAAGCAGATGGGCTGGGTGCCGCGCACGAGTTTCTCGCAATCCACGCCCTTGGAAAGGCAGATGTCGCGGCATTCCTCTATCGATTGGATGCCGTATTCTTTGAGCGTCTTGTTGATTTTATCGATCCTTCTCTCATAACCTTCAAACAAAGCCATGTTGCGCCTCCTTATTCTTTGCGGGGGTCGATGTACTTCACCGCGCCCTGCTCCGGCGTAAATCTGCCGTAGTGCCCCATCGCCTTCGTCCACGCCTCGTTGGGCTCCGCGCCCTTCTTGATGAAGTCGGTCATCTTGCCGAGGGAGACAAATTCGTAGCCGCAAACCTGATCGTCCTTGTCGAGGGCGAGGCGGGTGACGTACCCTTCCGCCATCTCGAGATAGCGAACGCCCTTCTTGGCGGTGCCGTACATAGTGCCGACCTGCGAGCGAAGCCCCTTGCCCAAATCTTCCAGCCCCGCGCCCACGACGAGCCCGTCGTCGGAGAAGGCCGACTGCGTCCTGCCGTACACGATCTGAAGGAACAGTTCGCGCATGGCGGTGTTGATGGCGTCGCATACGAGGTCGGTGTTGAGCGCCTCCAAGATGGTCTTGTGGGGCAGAATTTCCGCGGCCATGGCGGCGGAATGCGTCATGCCCGAGCACCCGATGGTCTCAATGAGAGCCTCTTCGATGACGCCCTTTTTCACATTGAGCGTAAGTTTGCAGGCGCCCTGCTGCGGCGCGCACCAACCGATGCCGTGGGTAAAGCCGCTGATGTCGGTGATCTGCTTCGCGCACACCCATTTTCCCTCTTCGGGGATGGGCGCGGGGTCGTGCCACGGGCCCTTTGCGATGCAGGTCATCTCTTCCACTTCGCGTGAATATTGCATAAGATGAATCCTCCGAAAAATTTTGGCTATCTACCGTTTCCTATTCTACCACATTTTTCCTTGAAAGACAATACCCGCGCACAAAATTTTGCATGAAAATTTCTGCGCCCCGCGGCTTTGCCCGTCCTCCGCGTCATTCTGCCCCGTGCGCACTATTCGTCTACTAAGCGCGGCACGAGCGGCAAAGCCGCGAAGTAGCCGCCGCCCGCGCTCTGCCCCCGTCATTCACTCGCTGCGCGTCCGTCCCGCGCGAGAGAAACGTGTCCCTCTTCATTTCTCTCAAAAATCACGCAACCCGTTGACACTGCGCATAAATTATGGTATAATAAGGCCACAATAAGAGTACCATTCTATCGGGAGGAAAAAACCGTGACGCAACCTTTGCCCAAAATTTTGCCCGTCAATGAACTGAAAAACACCGCAAATATCATGAAAACCTGCAAGGAGAGCCCCGTTCCTATCGTCATCACCAAGAACGGGTACGGCGAAGCGGTGATGATGAGCGTAAAACTGTATGAAGAAATGTTCGCCAAAATGCAGGCGGCAGCCCTTTTGAACGCGGGGCTCGAGGACATCGAACAGGGCGCCGTGCCCATGGACGGAGAAAATTTTTTCGGCTCCATGAGGGAAAAATATGCAAAATAGTTACCGCCTGAAGATCTTCCCCTTGGCGCAAGCAGACATGGAGAACATTTTCGCCTATATCGCCGAGGAACTGAAAAATCCGACCGCGGCGCTCCATCAGATCGACGATTTCGAAAAGGCATTTGCAACCGTCTGCGCCTTCCCCGAAAGTTGCCCGCGCATCGACAACGAGTATGTAAAGGATAAGACCTTGCGCAAACTCGTCGTCAACAATTACATCGCGTTCTTCCGCGTCAAGGATGAAGAAATTCAAGTCGTCCGTGTGCTGTACGGAATGCAGAATTACCAAGAGATCCTGTAAAACCATGGCGCAAAGCGAAAGCCCGAAGTCCAACGACCTCGGGCTTTTCCATTCCGTTTCCCCCTCAAATAAATTGCAACACGTCCACCAGAATGGCGAACCCGATGAGAAGCACAAACCCCACCGCGTGGATA
This sequence comes from uncultured Clostridia bacterium, assembly GCA_947628675.1. Lineage (GTDB taxonomy): Bacteria > Bacillota > Clostridia > Christensenellales > Borkfalkiaceae > Gallimonas. The sequence goes on along the minus strand of CANRAR010000001.1, from coordinate 125,138 downwards.
ATGGCCTCGATCTTGCGGGAAATGGGTCTGCCGCGCACCCATTCGATGGCGGTGAACACCACCTTACTGCCGTCGAGGGCGGGGATGGGCAAGAGATTGAACACGGCGAGGTTGACCCCGATGAACCCCGCGATCTCCAAAAAACTCTGGAAGCCCTGCGAGGCGACGGAGGCCGTCGTGCGGATGGTCGTCACGGGGCCGCCGAGGGCATTTAAGCCCAGCCTGCCCGTAAAAAGTTCGCCGATGACGCGGAAAATAGACCCCGCGATCTTGAAGGAATACACAAAGGAGTGCCCCACCGTCTCGAAAAAACCGCATTGGTAGTTCACGGTGCGCACCGTGTAATACCTGCCGTCCTCGCGCGTCTCGATGCCCGCGCCCAGCGCACTCCACACGCCCGTGTAGTCGGCGCTGTTCTTGAGGGAGACCGCCCCGCGCAGTTTCACCGTGATGCGCTCCTCCCTTCTCGAGCCGTCCTCCTGCACACGGGAGACGAGGAACTCCATCTCGTCGCCCGCCTCACAGCCGTTGAGGGCGCGGGCGAGGTCGCTCGTAAGATAGATGCGCCGTCCGTCCGCCGCCAAAATTCTGTCCCCCTCTCGGAAGGACATCGAGGCATACGCCCCGTCCTCGGCGACGCCGTAGAGTTCCAACACCCGCTGCCCGTAGATGCCGAAGCACAGCGCAATGAGAAATAGCGCCAAGAGGTAGTTCATGAGCGCGCCCGCCACGAGCACGACGATGCGCTTCCACGGCTTCATGCGGGTAAACGTGCCGTCGTCGTTCCAGTCCCGCTTTTTGGGTTTTTCGGGCGCGACCGCCCCGGCGTTTTTCTCTTCGGAGAAAGGCTCCGCCGCCGCATTCTCCTCCACATTTTCCGTGGAATTTTCCGCCGCGTTTTCCGATGTGTTTTCCGCCGGAGGAGGCGGCAAAATCAGCAGCGTTTCCTCGTTTTTGAACTTTTCGGGCTCGTCCGCTCCGGCGTCCGCCCTCCCCTCTTCGCCCTCGGGCGCGGCTGCTTTTGCGGCTTCTTCGGCAGGCTTTTCGGCGGGCTGTTTGTCCTCCTCGTCGAGCCCGTCCTCGCCGTGGAAGGCGCAGTAGCCGCCGAGCGGCAAGAGGCGCACGGCAAAAATTTCGCCCGACTTCTTCTTGCGCACCTTGACACACGCGGGGCCGAATCCGATGGAAAATTCGTCGATCTTGAATTTGAAAATTTTCCCCGCGACGTAGTGCCCGAACTCGTGCACGGTGATCATCGCAAGGAGAATGAGAATGGCGAGGAGCACCGAAGCGACCGTGTTCCACGCGGAGAGAAGTTCAGTTGCCATAGAGAAGCGTTCGCGCGGCCTCGCGCGCGCGCCGATCCGCCTCGGCGACCGCCTCGAAGGAGGCCGCCTCTTCGCGGGGAATGCGCGCAAGTGCGCCTTGGATAGTTTCTGCGATGCGGGGGAAAGATATACCGCCGCGCAAAAAGGCGCGCACCGCCTCCTCCGCCGCCCCGTTCAAAACGGCGGGCACCGTTCCCCCCGCCTTGCCCGCTTCGACGGCAAGGGAGAAACAGGGAAATTTTTCGGCGGGGAGCCGCTCAAAGTGCAGAGCGCCGAGCGCGGCGAGGTCGAGTTCCCTCTCGCAGGGAAGCCTTTCGGGGTAGGTGAGCGCGAGTTGAATGGGCACCCGCATATCGGGGTAGCCGAGTTGAGCGAGGGCGGCGCCGTCCTCGAAATACACGAGGGAGTGCACGATGCTCTCGGGGTGCACCACGGCTTCGATCTGCTCGAACCGCGCGCCGTACAGCCACTTTGCCTCGATAATTTCGTAGCCCTTATTGAGAAGCGTCGCGCTGTCCACGGTCACCTTCGCGCCCATGTTCCACGTTGGGTGTTTGAGGGCGTCCCTTGCGGTGACGCGGGAAAGTTGCTCTTCGGTAAAATGGAGGAAGGGGCCGCCGCTCGCGGTGAGCACGAGTTTTTTGAAGGCGGCGTCGCGCTTGAAGCCGAGGGCTTGGAAGATGGCGGAGTGCTCGCTATCGACGGGCACGATCTCGACGCCCCTCTCCTTGGCGGCGCGCATGACGAGTTCGCCGCCGACGACGAGGCTCTCCTTGTTGGCGAGGGCGATCTTTTTGCCGCAGCCGATCGCCTGCAAGGTGTAGGCAAGCCCCGCGAAGCCGCTCGCCGCGATGAAGGCGACGTCGCAGTCCTCAAAGACCTCGCCCGCGCCGTTCTCGCCGCAAAACGCGATGCGGGGGTGGAATTCGTCGCAGAGCGCGCGAAGCCCCTCCGCGTCCCGCCCGCAGACGAGCGCGGAAAAGCTGAATTTTTGGGGATTGCGGCGCACGACGTCGGCGACCTGCCTGCCGATGTTCCCCGTGCACCCTACAAGGGCGATCTTCATATCCTTTCCGAGAAAAACGCCCGCCTTGCAAGCGGGCGGCGATTTATTGTATGCAAATTATCCCACGATCATGATTCGCGCGACGATGACGAGACACACGACGAGCCCCGCGTAGAGCGAGGAATCGATGCGATCCAGAATGCCTCCGTGCCCGGGCAAGATTTTGCCCATGTCCTTGATGCCGAGTTTGCGCTTGATGGCGCTCTCCACGAGGTCGCCGAACTGCGAGAACGCGGCGGTGAGAATGCCGAGCGCGATGTAGAACACAAGGTCGAGCGCATTGATGGAGAGGCTCCATCCAAGCGGCGAGGAGAGCAGCCCGCGCGCATCCAAGAGGGTGAGCCCGTAGCAGGCGAAGAAGATGCAGACGGCGCCGATGGCTCCGCCGAGGAGCCCGCCGAAGCCGCCGATGATGGTCTTCTTGGGCGAGACGTGCGGCGCCATTTTGGCGGGCAGTTTCTTGCCGAATGCCTTGCCGAACACGAGCGCCAAAGAATCGGCGAACGGGCAGATGACGAACACGAACAAAATGGCGAGTTCGGAATATTTTTCGAGGTGGTTACAAACGGAGAGGACGAGCAGGAAGAAGGACGGGTAGAGATAGGAGAGGAGCGCATAGCCCGTCGATTCCAAACTGACGTTCTCGTGCTGGATGACGAGGAGCGCGAGGAGCACCGCGATGCCCGCCATGAAGACGACGAAAGTGAAGTGGAGGGAATAATTTCTGCCCTGCACCTCGGTGATGTCGGCAGTGGGGTCGGGAACGCCGATGCCCATGATGTCGTGGAACACGTAGTCGCTGATGACGTACGTGAGGAGCACGAGCGCGGAGAAGATGAGCACGACGACCATCTGCGAGCGGTGCAGTTTCTCCCGGAAGGCGCGCAGCATCTCAAAGGTGCCGAGCACCGTAAAGATGAGGATGAGCCCGTCGAAAAAGAGCTTATCCACGAACACCTTCAACAGGAAAAACCCGATGAGAACGGTCACATACGCGATGCCCGTTATCAGTCTTTTCTTCATGTCCCCGCCCTTTTTTTGCGGGGCGGCGGTTTGTGCGGTGGTCTCTTCCATACAGTCTCCCGTCATACTTTTCCGAAGCGGCGGTCGCGCGCCGCGAAAGATTGCAATGCCTCGTCGAATTCCCCGTCGGAAAAATCGGGGAACAGCGTATCGGTAAAATAGAGTTCGGCGTACGCCGCCTGCCACAGGAGGAAGTTGGAGATGCGCACCTCCTTCCCCGTGCGGATGAGAAGGTCGGGCGGGGGCAACTCGCCCGTCCAAAGCAATTTTTCAAACTCCTCTTGCGTCACTTCCTTGCCGCGGCGCACGGCTTCGTTGCAGGCCGCTACGATCTCCTGCCTGCCGCCGTAGGCGATGGCGAGCGTCAAAACGCCACGCGTCCCGCCCGCCGTCCGCGCCATGCCCTTTCTGATGATTTCCGCGACGTCCGCGGGCAGAAGCGACAAATCGCCGATGACGTTCAAGGTGACGTCCTTCTCTTTGAGCGTCTCCGCGTGTGCCGAAAAATACTCGCGGAAGAGGCGGAAAAGCCCTTTGAGTTCCTCTTCGGGGCGGGATAAATTCTCCGTGGAGAGGGCGTACATCGTGAGATATTTTACGCCGCAGTCGAAGGCATGACCCGAGAGGCCGACCATGCGTTCCATGCCCGCACGGTGCCCCGCACTGCGGGGAAGCAACCGCTTTTTCGCCCACCGCCCGTTGCCGTCCATGATGACGGCGACGTGCCCCGGCACTACGTTGCACTTCGCCATCAGACGGTCATGAGCTCCTTTTCCTTGGCGGCGACGATCTTATCGATCTCCTCCACGCTCTTTTTGACGGCGTCCTCTACGTCGATCTCGCAGTTCTTGTTCTCGTCCTCCGAGATCTCCTTGCCGTTTTTGAGTTTTTTGAGGGTCTCCATCGCCTCGCGCCGATTGTTGCGCACGGCGACCTTGGCGTCCTCGCCCATGCGCCGAATTTGCTTGACGAGATCGCGCCGCCGCTCCTCGGTGAGTTCGGGGAACACGAGGCGGATGACGTTGCCGTCGTTCGTGGGGTTGATGCCGATGTTGGAGGCGAGGATGGCTTTCTCGATGGCCTTCAGAAGGGACTTATCCCACGGGCTGATGACGAGGCACCGCGCGTCCGCCGCCGAGATGTTCCCGAGTTGGATGAGCGGGCTCATGCCGCCGTACGCCTCCACCTGAATTTTATCGAGCACGTGCGGGTTGGCGCGCCCCGCGCGGATGGCGGCAAAATCGTCTTTCAGGACGTTCACCGTCTTTTCCAGCTTGTCGTCGAGCACCAAAAAGAGTTCCTCGACCTGTTCGTTCTCTATCATATTTCTTCCTCCCTATCTTCTTGCTTTTCTGCTTGATTTTTGGGTTTGATTTTTTGATTTGGTTATTTGAGTATTGGGTGATTGATTTTGCGCTTTGGTTTTTGCCGATGCGGTTTTTTACGTGCGCACGGTTTGGTTTCAGCCGTTGGAGATGAGCGTACCCATCTGCTCGCCGCAGACGGCGCGGAGGATGGAGTCCTTTTCTCCGAGGGCGAATGCGAGGACGGGGATGTTGTTCTCCATGCACATCGTAGCCGCGGTCGCATCCATCGCCTTCAATCCTTTATTGACGATGTCGCCGAAATTCAGCCTGTCGTACTTCTTTGCGTTGGGATTTTGGGTGGGGTCGCTATCGTAGATGCCGTCCACATTCTTTGCCATGAGGAGGACGTCGGCATCGATTTCGCAAGCCCGCTGCGCCGCCGCCGTATCGGTGGAGCAATAGGGGTTGCCCGTGCCGCACGCCATGATGACGATGCGCCCCTTCTCGAAATGGTGGAGCGCCTTGCGGAGGACGTAGGGCTCGGCGACCGAGATCATGTTGAGCGCCGTCTGTACGCGCGTCGGAATGCCCTTCTTCTCGATGGCGTCCATCATCGCAAGCGAGTTCATCACGGTGGCGAGCATCCCCATTTGGTCGGCGACGGTGCGATCCATGTTGGTGCCCTGCCGCCCGCGCCAGAAGTTTCCGCCGCCGATGACGAGGGCGATCTCCACGCCCATGTTGTGCACCTTGACGAGCTGATCGACGACCATGGAGACGACATCTTCGTTGAGCCCGAATTTCTGCGCCCCCGCGAGCGCTTCGCCCGAAAGTTTGAGTAACACCCTTTTATATTTCGGTTGCATAATTTTCCTCTCCGCGGATTTTTTTCAGTATACCACATACGCGGGAAAAATGCAAGGACTTCGGAAAACCTCGCGCAAAATTTCAAAGCGCGCCGCATTTCTGCCCTGTGGTAATTATGATTTTCATCTTTTCCTATCCCCGCGCCCGCGCGCCGTTCCCCCCTACGGGGGGAACGGCGCGCGGGCGCGGGGATAGGAATTTTTTTCCGCGGCGGCGCCGCCGAGACTATGCGGGCAAATATTTTTGTTGAGATTTTTTGCGTTTTTCATACTTTTATTGTACCATGAAGCCCGCAAATTTTTTGCGATGTATGACAAACTTTTTTGAAAAAATTTTTGGAAAGATACGGCGAAGAAAATTTGAGAGGAATTGCGTAAAACCAGGCAAACTATGGTATAGTATAGGCGAAGGAGAAAATGTATGAAAAGATTTCTTTCCCTTTTCGTTTCATCGGCCATGCTGTGCGGTGTGTGCGCCCTCGCCCTTGCGGGGTGTGGCGACCCTACGCTGTACGCGACATACGAAGCGCCCGCAAATTTGCCCGAGGGGGTCGTCGATCTTCAATTCCATACCCACTCGTCGATGGAAGAGGACGGGACGGTCTATTACGACCTGCTTACTTTCAACTACGGTACGCAGAACGACGTGCATCTCGAAATTTTCGTGGAACCCAAGTATCGCGTAAAGGCGGTGAAGCTCCTCATCGAAGCCGAGGACGGGAGCTGGTCGCAGGAGATGACGGAGCTTGAAGAGGGATATACCTTCTTCCATGATCATTTTTTGGAAAATATGCAGGACGGCGTGGAATGCGTGAATTACCGCACAAAGGCCATGCCGACCTTCAAGGGAAAGAGCGGTATGGCAAAGGTGAGTGTGCCCGTCCTCGAACTCGAAGAGGCGGACTACAACCTGCGCACTGAAAAAATTCAGGAACGCTACGGCAACGAGGAGCCCGACAAGGCGGCGATCCAATCCATTTTGGATACACTCAAATTCGACGTCACGGCAAAGGGCGTGAAAAGGACGTACACCTCTTGGGCGGCGTTTGAAGAGAATGTCCTCGGAAAAGACGATCTCTACGGCTTCGGCGAGACCTTCAAAATAAAAATATATTACCCCGAGGGAACAAGGCTCGGCGACAAATCGGGCGGCCCCGACGTCACATTCCTCTATATCGAGGCGGGCGAGAACTACGGTGGGGAGCTCTTTGACGGCAGTTGGCGCTCCTGCCAACAGCTTGTAGATTACGTCCCGGAGGGAGACGAATCGGATCCCAACGTGCGAATTGCGAAAAACGACTTTGTGACCTTCACCTATGACCTCAACGACTACACAGCGGAATGGGAGTTTCAGGTGAAGCGCGGCTCAAAGATCCTCTTCAACGAATACGAGCTGTATTTTATCCTCGAAAATTACAGCCTGCCGTATATCACCGGTTAAACAGAACGCAAAACGCGCGCCGACCAAAGCCGGCGCGCGTTTTGCTATCGGAGAGGCGCGATCTGTTTCTCCCGCACCTTCATGGCGTTGAGTTCCTGCACACGGGCGAGGAAGGAGACGGGCGTTTCGCGCTTTTTGAGCGTCTCGGTGAACTTTGACGTGACGAGGGCGTAGATACAGAAAATGGGCACCGCGCCGAGGTTGGTTTCAAGCAGGGAATTGACGACGAGCGTCGTGATTTTTTGACCCCAGTCTGCGATTTCCGCGCTCCGGATGCCGCCGAGGAGCAGTGAAAATTCCCACGAAAACTGCACCAAAATGCCGATTGCAAGCATCCACAAGAGCGGGAAGCGCTTGGTTCTATCCCTTTGGAAGAGGTTGTACCCGATGGCGGCAAAGTAGCCCACGACGAGGATGAGCGCCATGTATCCATGGTAGGCGCCCGTCGTGCGCTGGATCTTGATGGGCGTGAGGTTTTGCCCGAAAGTGTTTGCGAGCATGGGCGCGCAGATCCACCACACGACGATGAGAAGAGACCATTCCAAAAGGTGCTTATCCTTGGCGTACCACAGCCAGATCCACACGAAATTGGTGATGCCGTAACTCATGCTCATCCAAAGGAGCACCCAAAAGAGGTCGCCGCCCTCGATGGAGCGCGAGTGCGTGGCGAGGTGGAAGATGCCGTAATCGACGATCATGTACAAGACACCGCCCGCGAGCCCCCACAGGAGGGTGAGGTACTTCTTTTTGACGACGAGAAGGACACACAGGGCGACGAGAAAGGCGATGTCGAGATAGATGTACAGCGGGTTGAATACGCGCTGGGCGATGATCTCGGTGGCGAGAAGGTTTGATTGCATGGGTTTCTCCTTGGGTAAATTTTGTGCCCCTCCCCCTGTGTCCCCCTCCCCGCGGTTTTGCCGCGGGGAGGGGGATAAAATAAGGTGAGATTTCTCGACTACGCTCGAAATGACATATTTATAGCGCGGGGGTCGGACTTCGTACTTCGGGATTCTTCACCTGCCGCCCGAGCGCGCCGCGCTCGGGCGGCAGGTTCAGAATGACGCGTAAAATAAGCACGGGGGGGCGGTCGGACTTCGTACTTCGGGATTCTTCGGTCGCTACTTCGCCTTTGGCTCGTGCCGCCCTTGGTCGAAAATAGTGCGGGCGGGGCAGAATGACGCGTTCGCTCCGCGCGGGCGGGGCAGAATGACGCGGGGGAACGGGCGAGGGCGGAGTATGAAAAAAGAGCCGAGAAATCGGCTCTTTTGATAACTGATTGTTACTTTTTCATCGCTTCGACTTGCTTGGCGACTTCCTCCGAGAGGTCTTCCGCCTGCTTCTCGATGCCCTGTCCCATGACGAAGAACACGAAGCGCTTGACGGCGTCCTTGGCGCCCTCCTTGGCGAGGAGTTGGGCGATGGTCACCTTGTCGTCCTTGACGAACTTCTGCTCCATGAGGCAGTTCTCCTCATAGAACTTGCCGATCTTGCCCATGACGATCCTTTCTGCGATCGCCTCGGGCTTGCCCTCGTTGACGACCTCCTGCTTCATGATCGCCTTCTCCTTCTCGATGGTCTCCGCGGGGACTTCCGCCTTGGTGAGGTAGGCGGGCTTGGAGAATGCGGTGTGCAGGGCTACTTCGTGCGCGACGGCCTTCGCCTGCTCGGTGGGCGCGCAGCCGAAATCGAGCATGACGCCCATCGTGCCGCCCATGTGGATATACGTCTCGATGAAGCCCTCCGTCTCGTACACGGCAAAGCGGCGCACGGAGACCTTCTCCCCGATGACGCCCGTCTGCTCCTGCACGAAGGTCTCGACCGTTCTGCCCTCGTAGTCGGTAGCGAGGAGTTCTTCGACGGTCGCGGGCTTTTTCGCGGCGATCTGCTTGGCGATGATCTCGGCGACTTCGTGGAACTTTTCGCCCTTGGCGACGAAGTCGCTCTCGCAGTTGACCTCGACGAGAACGCCGATGTTGCCCTCGGTGTAGGCGTATACGACGCCCTCCGCCGCGATCTTGGAGGCGCGCTTGGCCGCCTTTGCGATGCCGCGCTCGCGGAGCAGTTCGCCCGCCTTGTCGAAATCGCCCTCGGCGTCCGTCAGAGCCTTCTTGCAATCCATCATGCCCGCGCCTGTTGCTTCGCGGAGCCTCATAACATCCTTTGCGGTAAATTCAGCCATTGTTTTTTCTCCTTGATGATTTCATTTACGGGATTCTTCTTTTCCCTACTTCGCGCTACGCGCTCGTGCCGCCCTTAGTAGACGAATTGTGCGGGCGGGGCAGAATGACGCGGAAGAAATTATTCGGCGGCGGGGGCTTCTGCCGCGACGACTTCTTCGATGTCCGCGGGAGCCTCGGCCTCTGCGGGCGCTTCCGCCTCGGGGACGGGCGTGACGCCCTCCGTCGCCTCGATGACTGCGTTGGCGATGACCGAGGAGATGAGTTTGATGGCGCGGATGGCGTCGTCGTTGCCGGGGATGACGTAGTCCACGAGGTCGGGATCGCAGTTGGTATCCGTGATGGCGACGATCGGGATGTGAAGTTTGCGCGCCTCTGCGACGGCGATGTCCTCACTGTGGGGATCGACGACGAACATCACCCCGGGAAGGGTGCGCATCGTCTTGATGCCGCCGAGGTTGGTCTGCAACTTTTCCATCTCCTTTTTGAGCCCCAAAACTTCCTTCTTGGGGAGGAGGTCAAACTCGCCGCTCACTTCCATGCGCTCGAGTTTTTCGAGATAGTCGATGCGGGAGCGGATGGTCTTGAAGTTGGTGAGTGTGCCGCCCAGCCAGCGGGAGTTGACGTAGTACTGCCCGCAGCGCTCCGCCTCTTCCTTGATGGCGTCCTGCGCCTGCTTCTTGGTGCCGACAAAGAGGACGCTCTTGCCCGCCTTCACGCTCTCCACGACGAAGGTGTACGCATCTTCGATGAGTTTTGCCGTCTGTTCGAGGTCGATGATGTGAATATCGTGCCGCGCGGCGAAGATGTACTTCTTCATCTTCGGGTTCCATCTTCTCGTCTGGTGGCCGAAGTGAACACCCGCTTCGAGAAGCTGTTTCATGGTGATAACTGCCATAATTCCTCCGTTATACCGCCCCTTTGCGCGGGTTTGCCCGTTCCTTTTCCGCCGATGAGATTTGCGGAACACGGAGAACGGCGCGCGTAGGGTGAGTATTGCCCTTTTCGGGCTTACAAATTATACCATAGCCCGAAACTTTTTGCAACTCGTTTTGCGGGGGTTTTGGGAAGATTTTTGGGGGAAATATCCGCGCAAAAAAGACGCCCGTTGTCAAGCGTCTATTGAGAATTTTTGCGTAATTGTAAAAATTTTCTTTACAGGACTTTGTGTGCGCCTTCAAGATGGACTTCATACAACGCGTCATCTTTCACGGACTTATCTCCTCTCTTGAATATCCCCATGGGGATAGATTGAGCCGTACGCCGCGGCGGGTGGTATAATTGCATTATGAAACTTACGAAAAAAATCGGAAACAATTTAAGGCGCGCGCGGAAAGCAAAGGCTTACCTGCAAAAAGAACTTGCGGCAAAATTGCTTTTATCTCCGCAACAATACGGCGATTTGGAAAACGGCATTACAGAACTTAACTATCACCAAATCGTCGTGCTGTGCGAGATGCTCGATATTACGCCGAACGAGTTGTTTGATATTAAATAAAAAGACCCCGAAAAAGGGTCTTTTTTTGACAGCGTTTTGACGGCTTGGGGAATTTTTCATTGTTGGAGGAGCGAAACAAGCCGCTTACATCATACGCTTGGCTTGATGTGTGCGGGCTCGGTGCAACGCTCAACAATTCGCTTGCTCCTCCCGCGCTCCCGCTTGGGGTCCTCCGCATTGCGTGAGATTTCAAAGGGCGAAACCTCACGCAACGCGGAGGCTATTCCGCTCCGCGGGTGGGGGCAGCAGCATTCCTGCCCTTGCTGTAAATTACTGCGCGAAGCAAAACCACGCTTTTGCGGCAGCGCACACAATTTGCCGCATACTTGCGGCTTAATGACTTTGAGGACGAACTATTCGCGGGCGACCCGTTGAGAGATGCACGAATTCAGTCCTCACGAAAATTCTTCGCCCGCAGTATGCCGCCTGCAAGGCTCTGTATAGGAAGAATTTTGTGAATTACTTGGTGCCAAAAAGTCTATCGCCCGCGTCGCCGAGGCCGGGGAGGATGTAGCCGTGCTCGTTGAGGCATCTATCGAGCGTGGAGACGTAGACGGAGACATCGGGGTGCGTTTCGGCGACCTTCTTCACGCCCTCGGGGGCGCCGATGATCGCCATGAACTTGATCTTCTTCACGCCGCGCTTTTTGAGGGCGGCGATGGCGTCGCAGGCGGAGCCGCCTGTCGCCAGCATGGGATCCACCAAGAACACCGTCTTTTCCTCGATGCCGTCCGGCAATTTGCAGTAGTATTCCTGCGGCTCGAGGGTCTCCTCGTTGCGGTACATCCCGATGTGCCCGACGTGCGCCGTGGGCAGCACCCTGTGCACCCCGTTCACCATGCCGAGCCCCGCCCGCAGGATGGGCACGATGGCGATGCTCTCCTCCTTGACGCGGTACTGCGTCGTCTTCTCGAGGGGCGTTTCCACCTCGACGGGGACGAGTTCCACGTCCTTCATGCTCTCGTACGTCATGACGGTGGTGATCTCCTCGATGAGTTCGCGGAACTCCTTCATGCCCGTCGATCTATCGCGCAAAATGCCGATCTTGTGCTTGATGAGCGGGTGGTCGAATAGAAAGACGTTGGGGTACTGTTTCATACGGTTTCCTCTCTTTGGCGGTTTATTTTGGTGGTATATACCGCGTTATTGCACCTGTAAAAGCCCGAAAATTTTGGCGATGAGTTCCTCTCTCCCCTCTCCCGTGAGCCCCGAAGTTGCGAGGACGTTCCCCTCGCCCAATCCGTAGGCGTTGGCGAGCGCGCGGATGCGCTCCTTCCGCTTCATGCGGGAGAGTTTATCGCTCTTGGTGGCGATGACGGTGAACGGGATGATGTGGAAGTTGAGAAATTCCACCATCGTGAAGTCGTCCGCCGAGGGGTCGCGGCGGATGTCCGAGAGCAGAAAGACGTGGGCGATGTTCTCCTTTTGGGCGAAGAAGGCGTCCAAAAGCCGACCCCATTTCGCCTTTTCCTCCTTGGAGACGGCGGCGTAGCCGTAGCCCGGGAGGTCGGCGAGGACGAAGGCACCGAAGTCGAAATAGTTGACGAGGCGCGTTCTTCCCGGGGCGGCGCCTGTCTTGGCCAAATTCTTCTGCCCCGCGAGCAGGTTGATGAGCGTGGACTTGCCCGAGTTGGACTTGCCGCAGACGGCGATCACGGGCTTTTGCGGCGCGAGAAACTGCGAGGGCGACGCCGCGCTCGTTAAAAATTTTCCCTCAATGCGCATAGGCGATCCCCGAGACGGCGCTTGCGAACACTTCGTCTACCTCGCTCACGCAGATAAAGTTGAGATTTTTGCGCACGTTTTCGGGAATTTCCTCGACGTCCTTCTTGTTCTCCTCGGGAATGATGACGTCGTGAATGCCGATGCGCGCGGCGGCAAGCGCCTTCTCCTTGAGTCCGCCGATGGGCAGAACTTTGCCGCGGAGGGTGATCTCGCCCGTCATGGCGACGTCCCGCCGCACGGGGCGACCCGTGAACGCCGAGAGAATGGCGGTCGCCATGGTGATGCCCGCGGAGGGTCCGTCCTTGGGCGTGGCGCCCTCGGGAATGTGGATGTGGATGTCCTTCTTCTCGAAGTCCTCCTCGTTGATGCCGTACTTTTCCGCATGGGCGCGGATGTAACTGATGGCGGCGCGGGCGGATTCCTTCATGACGTCGCCGAGTTTGCCCGTGAGCAATATATCGCCCTTGCCCTGCATGGCGGAGACTTCGATGGTGAGCGTCGCCCCGCCGACCGCCGTCCATGCGAGCCCCGTCGCCATGCCCACTTCGTCCCTTGCGAGCATCTCGTCGTCGCGCAAAAACCGCTTGGCGCCGAGGAATTTTTCGAGGTTGAGTTTGGTGACGGAGAGTTTTTCCTCCTCGCCCTTGGCGATGCGCACGGCGGCCTTGCGGCAGACGGTGCCGATGGTGCGCTCCAAACTGCGCACCCCCGCCTCCATGGTGTAGCCGTCGATGATCTCGTCGATGGCGCCGTCGGTGAACTTCAACTGCCCGTCGGTAAGCCCGTTCTCCTTCTTCTTCTTGGGAACGAGGTAGCGCTTGGCGATCTCCGCCTTCTCCTGCTGGGTGTAGCCCGAGAGTTCGATGATCTCCATTCTGTCTTTGAGGGGCGAGGGAATGGTATCGAGGGTGTTCGCCGTGGCGATGAACATGACTTTGGAAAGGTCGTACTCCACTTCCAAATACCTGTCACGGAAGGTGGAATTTTGCTCGGGGTCGAGAACTTCCAAAAGGGCGCTTGCGGGGTCGCCGCGCATATCCGAGGAGATTTTATCCACCTCGTCGAGGAGGAACACGGGGTTTATGGAGCCCGCATTTTTCATCTCATAGAGGATGCGCCCCGGCATCGCGCCGATGTAGGTGCGGCGGTGGCCGCGGATCTCGGCTTCATCCTTGAGCCCGCCGAGGCTCATGCGCACGAATTTTCTGCCGAGCGCGCGGGCGACGGACTTGGCGATGCTCGTCTTGCCCACGCCGGGGGGGCCGACGAGGCATAGAATGGGCGCTTTGAGTTCGCCCGTAAGTTTGAGGACGGCGAGATATTCGACGACGCGCTCCTTGATCTTTTCGAGGCCGTAGTGGTCGGCATTCAAGACCTTTTCCACATCGGAGAGTTTTTCGGTATCCTGCGTCTGCTCGTGCCAAGGAAGGTCGATGAGCCAATCGGCGTAGTTGCGGAGCACGGTGTACTCGGGCGAGGAGGGCGGCATCTTGTCCATACGGGCGAGTTCCGCCATCGCCTTCTCCTCGACGGGGGCGGGCAATTTTTTGGCGAGCAGTTTTTCGCGCAGTTTCTCGTTCTCCTGCACGTCGTCGCCGAGTTCGGCGTGGATGGCCTTTAACTGTTCGCGCAGGAAGAATTCCTTCTGCGACTTATCGATGTTCTTCCTCACGTCCTGCGCGATCTTGCGCTCGAGGCGGGCGATCTCCAGCTCGTCGTTGAGGCACCGCTCGAAGAATTTGAGGCGCTCCACGAGGCGGTTTTCCTCCAAGATCTGCTGCTTGACGTCCTCGCGGAGGCGCATATTGTAGACGCAGACGTTGATGTACTTATCGATGTCGGCAATGCCCGTGAGGGCGGTATCGAGTTCCTTGGAGATCTTGCCGTCGCTCGCGACGATGTCCTTGACGAGTTCCTTCGCCGTGCGGAAGTACGCCTCCTCCAAGGTGGGGTCGCCGTGAACGGTGAGGATTTCATCGGTGACGGCGTAGATGTAGCCGCTCTCCATGCGGAAATCGCGCGCCGTTGCGCGGTAGACGCCCTCCACATACACGCGGACGCGATCGCCGGGGAGGCGCGTCGCCTGACGGATGCGCGCCACCGTGCCGACGGGGCAGAGGTCGCCATCCTCGGGGAACTCCTTGGCGGGATCCTTCTGGCGGGCGAGAAAGACGTAACGGTCGTTGTCCTCGGCGCGCTCCACGGCGGCAAGGGACAGCCCCCTGCCCACATCGAACGCTGCGGCGACATCGGGGAACACGAGTTGCGTACGCATGGGAATGACGGAAAGTATTCTGACTTGCGGGTAGTTTTCCATACAATACCTCTTATAGGTGCTATCATTATATCACACATTTCAAGGTTTTTCAAACATTTTGGAGGGGGCGGGCACACGGGCGTATGCGAGACGCGCGGCGGATCTGCGCTCTTTCCGAAAAACTGTTGAAATTCTTCGCATTTTGGTGTATAATACAATTACAAAGCCGCCGAGGGAATATATGAGCCAAGAAATACGCAACCGAATCAATTACACCGTCATGTGCATCGGTGCGTTTTCCGCGCGGCATTCGCTGCCCCCGCAGGACGGCTATCGCTACCTCAAGGAGTACGGCGGCATCGCCTTCCTCAAAGATTGCTACGAGGCGGAGCACCTCCTCTCCATCGACGATGCGGTGGACGACCTCACCGTCCTCTGCAAGCGCAACGGGGGGAATGTGGCATGATCCTCTATCACGGGACAAACGTCGATTTTGAGAAGATCGACCTCTCCCGCGCGGAGCCGTACAAGGACTTCGGCACGGGGTTCTATACGACGACGCTCTATGAACAGGCCGTGCAAATGGCAAAGCGGAAGAGCCGCATCTTCGGAGGCAAACCGTGCGTCCTCTCGTTCGAGGCGCCCGACGATCTTTTTGCGCTCGCCTCCGTACGCGTCAAGCGCTTTGAAAGGCCGACAAAGGAATGGGCGGTGTTCATCATCAACAACCGCAACCGCGATTTTGACGATAGTTCCTCCCCGCTCTCCAACCGTGACAACAAATACGATATCGTCTACGGCCCCGTCGCCAACGACACCTTGACGACGCTCATCCAGCGCTATCGGCACGGGTTCATCGACGAGGACGTGCTGTTGCGGGAAATGGAGTATGTCTCTCCGACGGAGCAATATTCTTTCCATACGGAAGCGGCGGTCGCGCTCCTCAAAAAGGTAGGTGCCGTATGGCTGAAGTAGACCGTATCGGGTTCTTGACCGAACTGAATATCCAGGACGTCGTCGCCTACATTGCCGAGGACGACAAGATAGAATACGACGAGGCAATCGACCGCTTCTACCGTTCGGCGACCTTTTCCAAGTTGACGGACAGGGAGACGGGGCTCTACCGCGAGAGCGCCGCCTATCTCTATGAACTCTATAAGAAAGAGTGCGCAAACGGGGAATTGACGCAGATCGACGATTGACAAACATACGAAACCCCCGCCGGATACGAGAATTCGGCGGGGGTCTTGTTTCAACTTATTCGGCGGAAAAGTCCTCTTTGCCTACGCCGCAGAGCGGGCAGGTGAAGTCGTCGGGGACGTCCTCCCACTTGGTGCCGGGCGCGATGCCGTTATCGGGATCGCCCGTCTCTTCGTCGTACGTATAGCCGCACACATTACAAATGTACTTCATACTTCACTCCTTTTTATTTTTTATATCTTCGGCAATCTCCTTGCCGAGGGCTTCGAGCCTTTCGAGCGTCTCCTCTTTGACGGCGGAGAGAAGCGTGACCGTCTCCCCCACCTCCTGCATATTCTTCCACTCGCCGATGATGGCCTGCATATATCCGCCCGCCTGCGGCGCCCAGCTGCCGTTTTCCACGAGGGCATACTTGCGGTTTTGGTAGGCATGGGCTTTGAGGTCGTACAAGAAGTGCTCCATGCTGATGAAGATGCCGTTGTTGTACGTGGTCGTCGCGAACACGACGTGCGAGTAGCGGAAGGCCTCGGCGAGCAGTTCGGAGACGTGCGTCACCGAGACGTCGTACACCTTCACGTTGGTGACGCCGTTCTTTGCGATGGCGGCCGCCAGAATTTCCGCGGCGTTCTGCGTGTGCCCGTACACCGACGAGTAGAACACGGCGACGCCCTCTTCCTCGGGCTGATACTTGCTCCAAATATCGTATTTATTGAGATACCACGCGAAATTTTTGCGCCAGACGGGGCCGTGGAGCGGGCAGACGAGGTTGATCTTCAGCCCTGCCGCCTTTTTGATGACGTTCTGCACCTGAACGCCGTACTTGCCCACGATGTTGAAGTAGTAGCGGCGGGCGTCGTCCAAAAAGTCGCGCTCGAAGTTGACTTCATCGGCGAAGATGCTGCCCGCGAGCGCGCCGAACGTGCCGAAGGCGTCCGCCGAGAACAAAATTCCGTCCTCGGGGATATAGGTGAACATGACCTCCGGCCAGTGCACCATGGGCGCGAACACGAACTGCAACGTGTGCTTTCCCACGGACACGGTATCGCCCTCCTTGACGACGTGCACGTTTTCGCCCTCGAAGTGGAAGAAGTTTGCGAGCATCGTCTTCACCTTTTGATTGGTGATAACCGTGACCTCGGGGTATTTTTCCATGAGGCGGACGAAACTCGCCGAGTGGTCGGGCTCCATGTGGTGGATGACGAGATAGTCGAGTTTGCGCCCGCCCAAGACGTGCTCCACGTTCTCGAAGAACACCTCCGAGGCGGCGATATCCACGGTGTCGAAGAGCACCGTCTTTTCGTCCAAGAGGAGATAGGAGTTGTAGGAGACGCCGCGCGGCACGGGGAAAGCGCTCTCAAAGAGGGCGATGCGCCGATCGTTTCCGCCCACATAGTGTAAGTCTTTGCAAATTTCTACGGTGTTGTGCATAATTTACCTCGCGGAAAATTCTACCATATTTTGCCCGAGAATGCAAGCAATCAAACGCAAAAATTATCCCCGCGAAACGCCGCGGGGAAAATCTTTTGCAAGTCGGTTTTTTTACATGGCGGGACCCGTCGCCGAGGGGGCGTAAACGCGCGCGGCGAGTTCCCTGTCGAGGGCGTGGAGCCCCTTTGCATCGGTGCCGAAGAGTTTCATATTTTTGACCATATCGTCGGCGTTGGTCTCCTCCTCGCCCTGCTCCTTCACGAACCAATCGAGGAACTGCATCGTGCGGAAGTCCTTCTGCGCGAACGCCTCGGCGTAGATGGCGGTGATGAGGGAAGTGACGTACTGCTCGTGCTCGTAGCCCGCTTCGAGGGGCGCGAGGTGGCTCGAAAACGTCTTATCGGGCTTGGCGACGGCTTCGAACGTCACCTTTTCGCCGTTGTTGAGAAGGTAGCGGCGGATCATGAGGGCGTGGTCGCGCTCCTC
This sequence comes from uncultured Clostridia bacterium, assembly GCA_947628675.1. Lineage (GTDB taxonomy): Bacteria > Bacillota > Clostridia > Christensenellales > Borkfalkiaceae > Gallimonas. Next base: position 107,333 of record CANRAR010000001.1, on the reverse strand, counting down.
CTGCGCCTGCACTTCGTACCAATGCGCGAAACCGTTGAGGCCTTCATCCGCGTAGTAATTTGCAAAGTCAAGATAGAGATAGGCGGAGTACAACTCCTTGTTCACCTGATCGTTGAGCATTGCCGCAATTTTTTTGTTGAGCATATGGGTATCCTCCATGATTTTGTCACCTTATATTTACCCGCGCGCGCGAAAGAATAAACGGATTTTTGATTTTGCGGGAAAATTTTTTTGGAAAATTTTATGAAGTGACCCCCTCCCCCTACCCCCTCCCCGCGGCGTTGCCGCGGGGAGGGGGTAGGGGGAGGGGCGCACGGAAAAATTCTACTGCGGGTAGAGATAAATCGGGACGCATCATAAAGAGATGGGATATAAAAAATGACAATCAAATCAATCACAAATAAAAGGAATGGATGAGGAAACGGGAGACGAGAAAATAAATTCAACAAAACCATTTGCCACGCACGAGGAACATGAGGCCGCTATCCCGCGCGCCGAGGAGGACTTCGTCGGCATCGTAGCACAGAAAACACAGCCGCAAAAGTTCGGGGACGGTGGGAAAATCCCCGCCCGCAAGCAAAATTTGCGCCCGTTCTTCGGTGCACTCCATCGTCTCGGCGAGGAGCGCAAGCGAGATCCCGCGCGTCTCCGCAAGCATTTTCAATCGCTCGGAAAATTTCTCCCTCCACCGCACTTCATAGGCGCGGCGTTCTTCCCGTAAATTCGTATCCATTCCGCCACGATTTTACATCACTTAATGATGTTTGTCAAGATTTTCACATCACATTGTGTTGTAATTATGGCATGAAACTCGCAAAGAACATCGGCGACAACTTAAAGGCGGCGCGCAGGGCGAAGGGATACACGCAAAAAGAAGTGGCGGGCAAATTGCTCATGACGCAACAGCAGTACAGCCGCTTTGAAAACGGCGTGTTTGAACTCAACTATCACCAGATCATCACGCTGTGCGAACTGCTTGATATTGCGCCCAACGACCTGTTCGACATCACGTAAAAAGACCCCGTGCGGGGTCTTTTTTTGATAGCGTTTTAACGTTTTTGCATTTCGGAGCGGGCGGGTGAGAAGCCCCACCCTCTTTCTCCCCCTCCCGAGGAGCCTTCCTTGGGGCTTTCGGAAAAGGCGACCGTATGATTTGTGGAGCCTTTTCCCGAATGGGGGCAAGATACACTCGGCTACGCCTCGGTATGAGGGAGAGGCGCTGTGCGCCGCCGAGCGACCGCACGGCGGCGCTTGGTGCGAGGCGGGTCTCCCGCCGCTGCACGACCCAATTTGCCGCATACTTGCGGCTTAATGACTTTGAGGACGAACTATTCGCGGGCGAACCGCGGAGAGATGCACAAATTCAGCCCTACTTCGTCGCTACGCTCCTCGTGCCGCGCTTAGTGGGTAATAGTGCGCGCGGGACGTTCAATTTATTTTTGAGCATACGTCCCCCAAGGGGCGTAGACGAAAAAAGAAATTGAACGAAACTTGTCAGAAGTTCGACCCGTTCCAGCCCCAATCGGAGAGGCCGTGGTAGGTGACGTACACCGCGTCGCCGGGGATCGAGAGTTCCTCCGAAAGGATGCGGCAAATTTCGCCCGTCATGCGGGAATAATCGGAGGGCGACGCCTTGCCGAACAGGCTGACTTCCACATACGCGCCCTTTTCGAGTTTCTTCCCGCCGAAATACAGCGTGTAGTTATCCTGAAAGCCCACCATGAGGTACCCCTCGCCCTTGTGCAAGACGGAGACGGCTCTGCCGAGCCGCGCCTTGATGGCATCCTTCTTCTCTTCGGTGAGCGAAACGGTCACTTTGCTGTCGATAAACGGCATTTTATTCCTCCTTATACGGCTGTCCGCCGAAATTTTCCGTATTTTTTATCCCCATGAGCCTTGCGCCGCGCACGATCATATACGCGCCGATCGCAAGCACGAGCACCCCGACGACGCCGCCCGTGATGGCGTTGAACACATTGGGGTCGAACGCATCCGCCGACGTCGAGAACGCCGCAAGGAGCGCGGCTTGCAGCGAGAGCATGGAGACGAGCGCATCGGCGATGTTGACGCTCCTCAGTGCCCGCACGGTGAGCGTATCGCGCTTGCCCGCGCGCACGAGGTTATACACGGCCATGCCCGCCTTGAAAAAGGCGTAGAACGCGGCGGCGAAGATGAGGTGACCGGGATAGGCGGCGTGGGCGCCATTCACGACGATGAGCACGATGACGCCCGAGAGCGTGAGCGTGGCGACCTCCAAGATGGCACCGCACCCGAGGTAGGTGGCGGCCTCCCGCCTTGCGCGGCGGCCTTCTTCCTCCTCGTGGGAAAGGGCGTAGCGGTGCGAGACGAGCACGGCGACGCGGGCGAGCGCAAGCGCGAAATAATACGCCGCGAGGGTCGCATACCACACGACGCTCCCGCCGAGGAGCGCGAGCACGAGATAGTACACGCCCACCGCCGCGGTGAGCGCCGAGGAACACAGCGCCGAAACTGCGATGCGGTATTCGTAATCGCCTTTCAGCCGCTCCGTAAATTTCTGCTTTCCGTCTGCCATATGATCTGCCGCTATTCCGCCTTGTGCACCCTTTCCAGCGAGACGAGCGTCTCCACGTGCTTGGTCTGCGGGAACATATCGAAGGGCTGAACGAGGGAAATTGCATATATGGGGTCATATTTTTCGCACTTGACGAGTTCGCCCTTCTCCATCTCCTGAAGAGACCCCGCGAGAATGCCGAGGTCGCGCGCGAGCGTTGCGGGGTTGCACGAGACCATGAGGATGCGCCCCACGCCGCTCTCCCTTAAAAGGTGCAAAACGCTGCGCTCCACGCCGCTTCTGGGGGGATCGAGGACGACGGTTGCGGGCTTTTCGCGCGCGAGGACGGCGGCGAGTTCCTCCTCCACCTTGCCGCAGAGGTTGAACATTTTCTCCTGCAAGCCGTTCCTGTCGCGCAAACGGTCGGCGTAGGCGGTCGCCTCGGGGACGACTTCGATGCCGTACGCCCTGCCGCACTTCTTTGCGAGCATGGCGGTGAGCAGCCCCCCGCCCGCGTAGCAATCGACAGCCGTACTTCCCTCGGCGAGGGAGACGATGCTCTCGTAGAGTTTGCCGCGCACGTTGTCGTTGACCTGCAAAAAGGTCTGCACCCCCGCCTCGAACACGATGCCGTCATCCGAACTCTCGTAAAAGCCCTTGCCCTTGAGAAGGGTGAACTCCTTCCCGAAGATGACGTTGGTCTTGGCGGGGTTGTAGTTGAGATAAAAACTGTATTCGGGGAAAATTTTATCGAGCAAGAAGAGGAAATAGTCGATGCCCTTGATCTCCCGCTCGGTGGAGACGAGGGTGACGATGAACTTCTTTTTGATCTCGCGCACGACGATATGCCGCAGTTGCCCCTTGCCCGTCTCCTCGTCGTAGCCGTCCAGCCCGCACTTCTCCATGAACCCGTGGAGCGCCGCGATGACCTCCTTCGACCACGCGGGGTGGATGGGACACTCCTCCGTCTCCACGATGCGGTGCGTCCGCTCGGCGAAAAAGCCGACGACGTTTTTCTCGTTCTGACGCCCGATGGGCATCTGCAACTTGTTGCGGTAGCCGTAGTCCTTCTCGCTGCGGATGCAGGGGGAGACCTCGGCGTCGAGCCCGCCAATCTTCTTCAAGGTATCGCGCACGAGTTCCGTCTTGATGCGCAGTTGCGGGCGGTAGCGGATATGTTGCAGTTGGCAGCCGCCGCAACGGTAAAAGACGGGGCAACGGGGGCGCACCCTGTCCTCCGCGGGCGTGATGAGTTCCTCCATCTTGGCGTAGGCAACGTTTCCCTGCACCTTCAAAACGCGCACCGTGGCGCGTTCCCCGGGGAGCATATAGGGGATGAAGAGCGTCATGCCGTCACTGCGCGCAATGCCCTCGCCCTGCGTACCCATGGCGACGGCTTCCACCGTGAGAACATCGTTCTTTTGCATACGCTACCTCCTTATCCGCTTGACGATGGCGTCCATCGAGCGTTGGCAGAGAAAGATGAGAAAATCATAGGCGGCGAACATGGCGCTCGCGCCGAAGAACACGATGTAGTAGAGGTACTGCTCCACAAAGGGGTACCACGTTGCGCCCGAAAAGCCCAAAAAGCCGTCGAGGGTGAACCACATGAGGAGCAGTGCGCCGTCGAACCAAATTGCCTTTCCGAGGAAGCACAAGAGGTGTTGCCACCACTTGGTGAGATATTTTTTCTGAAAGAAATTGGCGATGGGGTGCAGGCCGAAGAACACGGCGAAGGGCAAAAGGGTAAAGACGGAAAACCCGCAAAAGAGAAAGGCGAGCAAAAACGCGCCGACGTGCGCGGCGAGCGCGCCGCCCCAGAACCCCTTGGCGAGGGGCACCATGAGCGCGAACACGGCGAGGATATATCCCCCCGCCAACATGAAGTTGACGTACGCGCCCATCGTGAGCGAGAGCGCGGCGATGGCGCAGGCGATCGCGGAGAGCGCGATCTCAAACGACTTCGAGGGACGTTTCATCTTCTATTTATCTGCAATTGCAGCAGAGATTGAAGAGGCAGTTGACGCAGAGATAGGTATAGCACATGGAGGCGCAGGTCGCGCACCAATTGCCCCCCATCTGCTCGCCGCCCGAGGCGGGGTTGGGGTTGGTGTTGGGGGCGCCGCCCGTCTGCTGCTGATACTGCGCACGATTGTTGAGTTTTTCATACGACGTGCGGTACTTCTCGTTGGAGGGGTCGAGTTGCATGGCGATCTCGAGTTGCTTCTTGCACTCGTTGATCCAATTCTTCCGATAGAAGACGACCGACTGCAAGTAGTGCCACTCGGCGTTGCGCTCGTTGAAGCCGTCGAGGAGTTGTTGCGCCTTGGCGATGTCCCCCTTGCGGATGGCCTCGCCGACCGCCTCGAAGGCATCTGCGCCCGAGGTGTTCTGCTTCTTCTCGCGCCGCTCGTCCATGACCTCCCGATAGGCGGCCTCGAGTTTGGTGAGCATCCGCGCGGCGTTGTTGCCCTCTTCGCCGTCCTTCCACTTATCCTCGTTGTACTGCGCTTTGAGGCGCTGATAACTTGCCTCGATCTCTTCGTCCGTTGCAGTCTCTTCTACCTGTAAAATTTTGTAATTTTCCCGATCCATGATTTTATTTTACTCCGCTCTCTATTTTTTCTTGCATTTTTTGCCGCTTTTCGCCCTTCATTACGCGCTCCGTTTCGAGGGGAATGCCCCGCAAGATGACGTTATCCGTGAGGTCACGGTTGAAGGAAAACGTGATGCTTGCAAGGTTTTCCCGCAGGGAGAAAAACAGCGTATCGAACAAAAATTTTATCTCGCCGCCGTCCTCTTGCATGAGTTCGGCAAGGCTTTTTCGCCCGTAGGCGAGCACAAAGGGGTTATAGTTTTGCTTCTTTGCGTCCTTCTCGTAGTCGTCGAGCGCGTCGATGAGGTACACCCACTTGCCGAGCCCGTAGAAAAGTTCGCCCGTCGCCGCCGTCGCCTTGTCCTTTAAGAGATGGTCGGAAAGTTCGCGCATCATCTTCGCCGTGGGGTCGGCTGCGATGTCGGGCGAGGCAACTTTCTCCTTCTCCGCCCGCGCCTGTTCCCCCATGTACGTCTCCACGAGGGCGACGAGTTCGGGGTAGTTTTTCGTGGCGCGCTTGAAGCCCTTCTTGAACCACAGCCGCTTGCCCCTGCCCTTGCCGCCGTCCTCGATGTCGTCGGTGAGTTTGTAGTAGGCGAGCACGGTGTTGAGCGCGCCCAGTTCCTCGGTGAGGGGGTCGGTCGCGGCGATGGGGCGCTTTCTTATGGCGTGTTCAAAGCAATTCTTCTGCTCGATCTTCACGTCGATGCCCGCGATGTTGTGGAGGAGTGCCGAGAGGAAGGTCACGTCGTAGGTGAGCCCGATGCGCGCCCGCTGCCCGCAGGCCTTGCCGATGCTCTTGCACAGCCCGCAGTACAGGGCGCGGTAGAGCATATAGTCCTTGATGAAGAGATTGGGCAGATCGTATTTTACATACCCGAACACGTCAGTCTCCTTGGAAAAATCCCACCTTGCGGTACACCTTGGAGAGCGTCCTGCGCGCAACTTTGAAGGCGCGCTCCGCCCCGCCTTGCAGCATTTGGGTGAGATAGCCCTTGTCGGCGAGCAGCCTCTTCCGCTCGGCTTGGATGGGCGCGAGGGCGTCGGCGACGGTCTCCCCCACGGCGAGTTTGAACTCCCCGTAGCCCTTGCCTTCAAACGCCCTTTCCGCCTCTTCGACGGTGCCCCCCGCGAAGGCGGCGTAGATGTTGAGAAGATTGGTGACGCCGGGCTTGTCCTCTGCGGCGCGGATCGAATTGTCGCTGTCCGTGACGGCGCGCTTGAACTTGCGCAGAATGGTCTCCCTGTCGTCCGTCAAAAACACCGCGGCGTTGGGGTTTTCATCCGACTTCGACATCTTCCTTGCGGGGTCTTGCAGAGACCGGATGCTCGCGCCGTCCTTTTTGATGAGAGGTTCGGGCACACGGAAGGTCTCGCCGTAGCGGTTGTTGAAGCGGATGGCGATGTCCCGCGCGAGTTCGACGTGCTGTTTTTGGTCTGCGCCGACGGGCACGTAGTCGGCAAGATATAGAAGGATGTCCGCCGCCATGAGCACGGGGTAATCCATGAGCCCCATATTCACGTTGTCGGCGTGTTTCTGCGATTTATCCTTGAACTGCGTCATGCGGGAGGCCTCTCCCACATAGGTGACGGTGTTGAGCACCCAGCAAAGTTCGGCGTGTTGGGGCACGTGCGACTGCACATAGAGCGCGCACCGTTCGGGGTCGAGCCCGCAGGCGAGATAGGTCGCCGCGAGTTCCAAGGTGTGACGGCGAAGTTCGGCGGGCTCCTGCCTGACCGTGATGGCATGGAGGTCGGCGATGGCGTAGAAGCAATCGTACTCCTCCTGCATAGCGATCCAGTTGCGGATGGCGCCCGAATAGTTGCCGATGGTTAAGTTTCCGCTCGGCTGAACCGCCGAGTACATGACTTTCTTTTCCATATAAAAACCCAGTTTAGCCATATTATACCACACCCTCGCGCAAAATGCAACGTCTATCCGCGCCCCTTTCGTGAAAATCGGCGGAAAGATTGCCGAAATCGCAGCAGGGCGCTATCCGCCCTCTATCTCCTACTGCGCCTCCCATTTACCTCCGACTGCCTCCCCGCCTCCTACTGCCCCTGCCCCCTACCTCCTACCCCGCTGCCTCCCATCTCCCTATCTCCTACTGCGCCTCCCATTTACCTCCGACTGCCTCCCCGCCTCCTACTGCCCCTACTTCCTACTGCACTTCCCCTTTATCTCCGTTACTGCCCCTCCCCCCCTACCCTCCCCCTACCCCCCTCCCCGCGGTTTCGCCGCGGGGAGGGGGGTAGGGGGGAGGGGCGCAAAACACGTCACAAAAATCGCGCACAATGTGTGCGAAAAAAATCGCAAAATCGTTGAATTTTTCACAAAATTCGTGTATACTGAAAGCACCACACGAGTTTCATACTTTTTTGCCGGGTGCACAAATTGGCATAGTGCATCTCTCTTTATATATCCCCGGCGGATATTGGAACTTGTGTGGTGACAGATCCAAGGGGAGACGCCTTTGCGGTGTGTCCCTCGCGGATACACCTTAATTTTTTATACCAAGGAGGTAACCACTATGCACAAGAGAGTATTCACCACTGCTCTCGCCCTTCTCCTCGGCGCCTGTCTTCTGACGGCCTGCGGCGACCCCAAGACCCCCGAAACCCCGGGAGGCGACCCGCCCGGCGGCGACCCCGAAACCGTGGGCGAGGCCGACTATCTCACCCACGGGGAGATGTACACGTCGGACAAGAACTACCCCGCGGGCGACCACGTGTGGAATGAAAACAACACCTGCACCGTGTGCGGCTACAAACTTCCCGTCACCGAGGGGCTCGTGTACACCGACGTAGAGGGCGGCGTCAAAGTCGGCTACGATTGGGAGAACGCCACCCTGACCGCGGCGGAAAAGATCATCATTCCCGCCTACCACGACGGCAAAAAGGTCGTCGAAGTGCAGGGATATTACGACGGCGAAACGGCGTCCGAGACCCGCTTTGCGGGCGCGAACTTCAAGACTGTCGCCGTGCCCAACACCGTGAAGAGCGTCCCGACCTTCACCTTCTTCGGCAACGAGGCGCTCGAAACCGCCTATATCGGCGGCGGTACGCTCGGCGACGAAGTTTTTGCCGCCTCCTCCGTGAAGAAAGCCTTCATCAAGGCGCAGTCCATCGGCGATATGACTTTCATCTATGAGGCGGACGATAGCACCGTGACTCCCTGCCCCATCGAGGAGGCGGAGATCGACTGCACGGGCGCGATCGGCGGCTATACCTTCTACACTTGCCCCAACCTTGTCAAGGCAAAGATCGCGGGCGAGACCATCGGCGACTACACATTTTATCGGTGCGCCGCCCTCGAAGAGGCGGAAATTACGCGCGGCACATTCGGAGGAACGGTCAAGGGAGAGCGGACATTCCAGGAATGCAAGGCGCTCGAAAAGGTGACCCTTCCCGAAAACCTTTCCGCCATTCCCGCGAAAATGTTTTGGTTCTGCACCCACCTGCGGGAGTGCGACATTCCCGAGACGGTGACAAAGATCGGCGACCAAGCATTCGACGAGTGCCGCCACCTCATCCGCATCACCCTCCCAGCGGGTCTGCAAACGGTGGGAGAGGACGCCTTCAAACTGTGCGGACGGCTCGCGGAGATCTGCAACCTCTCCGACCTCGAGTTTGAACCGCACACCGAGGATCCCGCGAACGAAGTTTCCTTCCTCGGCGTCTACACCGAGGTCATCGTCACTGAAAAATCGCAGATGGGCACGTTCACGGAAAAGGACGATTTCCTCTTCTACAAGTCTGCGACGGGCAAAAATTACCTCGTCTGCTACGACGGCGAAAGTGCCGACCTCACCCTCCCCGCAACTGCTCCCGACGGCTCGAAATATGTCGTCCATGCATACGCGTTCGACACGCCGGACTTCGACCTCACTTCCGTGACGCTCGGGGACGGCGTGACCGCGCTTGGCTACGGGGCATTCAGCAAATGCGAGAAACTCACGTCCTTTACGTTCGGGAACTGTCTCGAAAGCATCGGCGACTATTGCTTCAACAGTACGCCCCTCCTCACGGAAGTCACCCTCCCCGCGAGCCTCAACTATATCGGCCATGCGGCATTCTGGACTTCGAGATCGACGAAAGGTCTCCAAAGCGCGACCTTCGCCGAGCCGACGGGCTGGACATGGCAAGGCGACGCCAAGGAACCCGTCAACCTCTCCGACCCCGAGCAGAACGCGCAGTATCTCGCGCACACCTCGAACGGCGCACCCAACCTCTATTGGCAGCGCACGGCAACTGACTGATACACCAACCACGAACAACAAAAACGGCCGCCCCGCGCAGAATGCGCGGGGCGGCTTCCCATCTTTCCCCCCATCTATCCCGCAAATCGCGGCAAAAGCGCGCCGCAACTTGCGTCATAAAAACTTTTTGACTTCCTCAAACATCTTATCCGCGCCCACCACCGTCTTGAAGCGCGGCGGCTTATAGCGGATCGCCTTCAAACTCTCGGGCACCTTCATGGCGGTCAAAAGATGAATGCGCTTCACGCCCTTGAAACTATCCTTCACGTCGTTGCCCGTGAGGGCGTACAGAACGTCCTGCGGGAACTTGTACGGGCTCGCCGTGGAGACGACCACCATGGGATTGGGCTCCGCCTTGGGGTCATCCTTCTTGCGCTTTTCGGCGAACCGCTCCGCAACGCTCATGGCAACGCCCGTGTGGGTGTCCATGGGATAGCCGTAGTCCATAAAGAAGTCGTAGATGCACTCCACGGTGCCGTCCTCATCGGTGTAGTCGGCGTAAAATTCCTTGGTCTTGGCAAGTTCTGCGGGCGTCACGCTGTACTTCCCCGCCTGCGCAAGCGCCTTCATGCGCTCCGCCGTCTTTTCCGCGTTCCTGCCCGAAAGTTCAAATACGAGCCTCTCCAAGTTGGAGGAGACGAGGATATCCATGGAGGGCGACATTGTTTTGTAGAACGGCCGCCGCGCGTTGTAGTTGCCGCTCGCAAAGAAGTCGGTCAGCACATTATTTTTATTGGAGGCGCACACAAGCGTTCCCACGGGCAAGCCCATCTGCTTTGCGTAGTAGGCGGCGAGGATGTTGCCGAAGTTGCCCGTCGGGACGCAGAAGTCCACCTTGTCGCCGAAGGTAATTTGGTCGGAGGTCACGAGGTCGCAGTACGCCGAGAAGTAATAGGCGATCTGCGGCGCCAATCTTCCGAAGTTGATGGAGTTGGCGGAGGAGAGCAAATACCCCCGTTCTTTTAACAGCGTTTTGCAGGTTTCGCTGTTCATGATGCGCTTGACGCCCGTCTGGCAGTCGTCGAAATTGCCCCGCACGGCAACGACATTGACGTTGTCCCCGTCCGTCGTGCACATCTGCAACTTCTGCATCTTGGAGACGCCGTCTTCGGGGTAGAACACCATGATCTTGACGCCCTCTTTGTCGCGGAAGCCCTCCAAAGCCGCCTTGCCCGTATCGCCGCTCGTCGCCACCAAAATGAGAATTTTCTCCTTGATGCCGAGAAGGTCGCACCCCTTCCTGAGGAGATGCGGCAGCACGGTGAGCGCCATATCCTTGAAGGCGCACGTGGGGCCGTGGAAGAGTTCGAGCATATACATTCCGTTGTCGAGGCGGACAAGCGGCGCGGCGTCGCCGTCCTCGAACTGCGCATAGGCCTCTCTTGTCGCCGCGAGCAGTTCCTCTTTGTCGTACTCGTCGAAGTACTTGGAGAGGATAAACGCCGCGCGCTCGGCATAGTCCATGCCGCACATCTCTTCAAACTCCGCGGGAGAGACCTGCGGGAATTTTTCGGGCACAAAGAGCCCGCCGTCGTCGGCGATGCCCTTGACGACTGCCTCCGCGCCCGTCACTTTTTGATTTCCTCTCGTGCTGATAAAGATCATAAATTATCCCAAATGCGCGCCCATAGAGGGCGCGCGATCCATGCGCGGCGTTTGCCGCGCTTTCTTTCGATGCGTTTTTCCGCCGTGGTTACAGATATTTTTTGGCGAAGTCGGGCAGTTCCTCCTCGGCACAGCTGCACGTGAGCCAAATTTCGAGGCCGCGCATCTCGGCGACTTTCTCCATCATGTAGAAGAATTTCGCCATGTCGTTCAAACTCTTGCCCGCGATGCGCGCGATGCCGTCGATGAACACGTACTCGTTGTCGTAGTTGCCTGCGATGGCGCCCTCCACGAAGCCGCACAGCGCATCCTCGCCGGCGATGGCGTAATCGGAGCAATCGATGAAGCGGATCTCGCGCTTTAAGTCGTACATATAGCGCTTGGTATCGGTGATGAAGATGAGGTGTCCCTTGGCGATGGCCACCGCGTTATTGGCGGCATCGATGATCCTCTTGGTTTTTCCGCTGCCTTTGGGTCCGCAAAAGATTTTGATCATGAAGTCCTCCTACCTTATCGGCATAATTTGGTACTTTTATTCTATCAAGTTTTCCGTGACTTTTCAAGTAGTTTCCGAAAAATAGTCGAAAATTTCTTCCGCCCGTCTTCGTCCTTATCCCCTTCCCCTCAGGGGAGCCTTCCTTGTGGCTTTCGGGAAAGGCGACCATATGATTTGTGGAGCCTTTCTCCGCAATGGGGGACACAGGGGGAGGGGCACAAAAATTGCCCCACCTTATCTCAAACTTTGCAGGAAAGCGTCAATTCTATCCAGCCCCTCCAACATATCGCGCATGGAGAGGGAGTAGGAGAGCCTCACGCAGTCGTCGGCGCCGAACGCCGCGCCGGGCACCACGGCGACCTTGGCTGCGTCGAGCAGGATCTCCGCAAAACTCACGGAGTCGGTAATTTCGCGGCTGCCGAATTTCTTGCCGTACGCCCCGCTCACGACGAGCATCGCGTAGAACGCGCCGTCGGGGATGATGCAATACGCCCCCTGCATATCCGAAATGCGCTCGATCATGGCAAGCCTGCGCCGCGCGAACCGCGCCACCATCTCCTCCACCGCCGCCTCGGGCGAAGAGAGCGCCTTCAGCGTCGCGTACTGCGCAATGGAGTTGGCGTTGCTCGTCGCGTGACTCTGGAAGGAGTCGATGGCTCTCGCAATGTCGTGCGGGGCGGCAAGGTAGCCAATGCGCCAGCCCGTCATCGCATACGTCTTGGAGACGCCGTTCACGGTGATGGTGTGCTCCTTCGCCCAGTCCGAACAGGCGGCAAACGAGAAGGGCTTCACCTCGCCGTAGACGAGTTTTTCGTAGATCTCATCGGAGAGCACGAGAATATCCGCCGCCTCGCAAACTTCGGCGAGGGCGCGCACCTCGCGCTCGGAGTACACCGCGCCCGTGGGGTTGCAGGGCGAGTTGAAGATGAAGAGTTTGGTTCTCGGCGTAATGGCGGCCTTCAGCTGCTCGGGGGTGATTTTGAAGCCCGCCCGCTTGCTCGCGCGCACGTACACGGGTACGCCCCCGCACACCTTCACAACTTCGGGGTAGGTGAGCCAGTACGGCGCGGGGATGATGACTTCATCCCCCTCGTTCAAAAGGGCAAAGCAGACGTTGAAGATGGAGTGCTTCGCGCCGCTCGAGACGACGATCTGCGAAGATTCGTATTCCAGCCCGTTGTCCCGCGCGAATTTGCTGCAAATGGCGCGGCGGAGTTCGAGGAGCCCCGCCGAGGGCGTATATTTCGTATAGCCGCGGTCGAGGGCGTCCTTCGCCGCCTCGATGATATGTTCGGGCGTGTTGAAGTCGGGCTCGCCCGCGCCGAAGGAGATGACGTCCTCCCCCGCCGCCTTCATCGCCTTTGCCCGCGCGCTGATGGCGAGCGTAAGGGAAGGTGAAATGGCGCGCACCCGCGCCGCAAGTCTGTCTTTTATTTCCATAAGCGGCCTCCCGCGCTCAATCCCCGTCGGAAGCGGCGGCAAGTTTGGCCTCCGTCTCCGCCCGTGCGAGCGCCTCCGTCATTTCGTCGATGTCCCCCGCGAGGAAACTCTCCATATCGTGCAGGGAGAGCCCGATGCGGTGATCGGTGATGCGGTTCTGCGGAAAATTATAGGTGCGGATACGTTCGCTCCTGTCCCCCGTTCCCACGAGGCTCTTGCGGCTGGCGGCCTCCGCACCCGCCGCCCGCTCGCTGTAATACTCGTACAGCCGCGCCTTCAGCACCCTGTACGCCTTTTCCCTGTTTTGAAGTTGGCTCCGCTCGTCCTGGCAGGTCACCACGATGCCCGTGGGGAAGTGCGTGATGCGGATGGCGGTCTCCGTCTTGTTGACCTTCTGCCCGCCCGCGCCCGAGGAACGGAAGAGATCGACGCGGATGTCCTTTTCATCGATCTGCACCTCCACGTCCTCCGCCTCGGGGAGAACGGCGACGGTCGCCGTCGAGGTATGGATGCGCCCCTGCGATTCCGTCTCGGGGACGCGCTGTACGCGGTGCACCCCGCTCTCGTATTTCAGCCGTTTATAGGCGCCCTTGCCCGTGATGTTGACGATGGCCTCCTTCACGCCGCCCAGTTCGGTCTCGTTGAGGTCCACCACTTCCCATTTCAGGCGGTGCCGCTCGCAGCACCCCATGTACATCCGGTAGAGTTCGTACGCAAAGAGAGCGGCCTCCTCGCCGCCCGCGCCCGCCCGTATTTCGAGCGTACAACCCCGTTCATCGTTCTTGTCCTTGGGGAGAAGCAACACTTTCAGCCGCTCCTCGAGGGATTGCAGCCTGTCTCTGCAGGCGTACCCCTCCTCGCGGAAGAGGTCGCGCATCTCGCCCGATTCCCGCTCCGCCTCCGCAAAGGCGGCGTTCATCTCTGCCTCCGTGCGCTCGTATTCGCGGTACACGCCCACGATCTCCTCGAGGTCGGCGCGCTCCTTGGAGAGTTTTTTGTACTGCTCCATGTCGGAGAGCGCCTCGGGGGAGGAGAGCAGGTTGGAGAGCGCATCGTACCGCGCCGCGATCTCGCCTATCTTTTTCAGCATATCAGAACCCGATCTTCACGATGCGCTCCACGCCCGCGAGGTCTTTGACGACCATGGCGAAGTCGCACCGCGTCGCACTCTGGAAGATCTTGATGATCTCTTTGGCTTGGTTTTCGCCGCACTCCATGATGAGCATCCCGCCCCGCGCCATATAGCGGCTGACCTTGGCGGCGATGCGGCGGTAGAAGTCCAGCCCGTCGGCGCCGCCGTTGAGGGCGATGTGCGGCTCGAAGTCGCGCACGTCGGGGGGGAGCGCCCCCACTTCCTCGGCGGGCACATAGGGCGGGTTGGCGGTTATTACGTTGAACCTGCCGCGCACGTTCTCGAAGAGGTCGCTCTTTACGAAGGTGATGCTCGCCTTGTTGAGGCGGGCGTTCTCGCGCGCCACGGCGAGGGCGGCGTCCGAGATGTCCGTCGCCGTCACGGTGACGGCTCTGTCCTTGGAAACTTCCCCCGCGACGGCAATGGCAACGGCGCCGCTCCCCGTGCAGAGGTCGAGCACGTTGTCCCCGCCGCGGATGGTGGAAATGGCCTGCCGAACGAGAAGTTCGGTCTCGGGGCGGGGGATGAGCACCCGCTCGTCCACTTTGATGGTGTAGCCGTAGAATTCGGTGTCCCCGATGATGTACCACAGCGGCCTGCCCGTCATGCGCTCCTCGAACACCGTGAGAATTTCGCGGCACTCTGCGCGGGAGATGACCCTGTCCTCGGTGAGCGCGCTCCGCGGGATATGCAGTTTGAGGCTCAGGATCCACTCCGCATCCGAGCCGTCGATGTCCTTCTCCGCGAAGGACTTCTTCATCATGGGCAGAAGTTTGGAGATCTTGGTCTCCGTCGCAAACGTCTTTTCGGGGGAGTCGGGGTTCTCGTCCATGTCCTTGGCTTTCTCGAACGCCTTGATGGCGCACTCGATCATGTCGTCGGTGGGCTCGCGGGTCGTCAGCTTTTGCAGGAGGAACCCGGGCGCCTTGAAGGGCAGAACGAGCACGGAATCGGTGAGCGCGAGAAGTTTCAGAACTTCATACGAGACGCCCGCCACCACGGGCAAAAGCAACAGCCGCACGAAGAAGGAGATGAGGTTTCTCCAGATGCGCGCCCCGATGCCCGCCCAGTCGTAGAACATCGTGAGCGGAACGCCCACGAGCGCGAACACGAGAATGGAGACGATGAGCACGATGAAGATGAACGTCGTGCCGCACCTGTCGTGCAGACGGGAGCACCCCTTCACGTTCTCCACGGTGAGGGGCAGCCCGTATTCGTAGCAGTTGATGGTCTTATGCTCCGCGCCGTGATATTGGTAGGTCTCGCGGAGCGATTTGAAGATGAGCGTAAACAGGATATAGAGAATGAAGATGACGAGGCGGAATCCCCCCTCGATGAGGTGATACCAAACGCCGTAGTCGTTGTTGATGACGGGCGCGGCGTCGGCGATGAGCCCCGTAAAGTACAGCGGCAAGAAGAGGAAGAGCCCCACCGCGATGATGATGCCGAGGATGGTGGAGATGGTCGTCACGATCTCCCCCACGCTGATTTTCCAGTGGTCGGCGACCCATTGCGAGAGTTTGGAGGGCTCCTCGTCGTCCGCAATGGCAACTTCCGAACTTCTGAAGAGCGCGCGCATCCCGTCCACGAGCGAGGTCACGAAGTTGACGACGCCGCGGATGAAGGGGAACCGCGCGATCTTCTTGCGCTTTTCGGGCGGGGTGATGCGCTTGGCTTCGAGTTGCAATTCGCCCGCGTCGTCGCGCACGACGGTCGCCATGCCGCGCCTTCCGCGCATCATGACGCCCTGGATCACGGCCTGCCCGCCGATGTAAGTACGGTTCGTCTTCTTTCTTCTCATCTTTCTCTCGTCGATACCTGTTTCTCTTGCTTATGCCCGCTTTTTCCGCGTCATTCTGAGGGGGTAACGCCCCCGAAGAATCCCGAACAACGCAGTCCGACCCCCTTGCTTCCCCCTCGAGGGGGAAGTGGCGCGCGCCCTTGCGCACCGAAAGGGGTGTCTATCCCCTCTGCCCGCCATATCACTTCGCCGACGTATAGCGGCGCGCATCACGGCGCAACGCAGTCAAGAGATCTTCAACAAAAATTACAACAAAACGACCCCTTTACCGAGAGGGGCCGTATGCCGTTAAATGCCGTATCTTTTCTTGAATTTATCGACACGTCCGCCGGTATCTACGAGCTTCTGTCTCCCCGTGAAGAAGGGGTGGCATTTACTGCAAATATCCACTTTGAGAATATCCACGTCCTTGGTGGTGCCCGTCTTGAAGGTCTCCCCGCAGGCGCAAACCACCGTCACTTCGCGGTATTTGGGATGGATCTCCGCTTTCATAGTCCTTTCACCTCGCTGCTTGAATTGGAATTCTACCCTATTATATCCGTTTTCTCCCCGTTCGTCAACTCATTTTTACGGGCAAAACAAAAAACTTACGCACTCGCGGAAATTTTTCGCGGCGCAGAAAGGGCGGGTTGTCTCCAAACGCTTGCAAATCGCAAAAGATTGCGGTATAATAGAAGATGGAAACGCAAACATTGCGGTTTGGAGGCGTATGAACGTCTGGAAATTGACTGCCGCCGGCAGGTTGGAAGGCACCAAAGCGGAAAATCCCGCGCCCGTCGAGGGAAAAATCAGAGTGCGCGTCACAAAAATTCTCGTGAACGGCGTCGATGCGGCGCTGTATCTCGGCGCGATCAAGCCGAAGTACCCGCTCATCCCGGGGCGGCTCGCCATCGGCATCGTCGCGGAGGAGGGGGCGCACCTATTGTTCCCCAAGGGGACGCGCGTCCTTCTTCACGCCTTCCGCCGGGAGGAGGATACGGGCGTCCAGAAGCGCGACTTCGAGACGGAGGAGATCGTCGCCTGCGGACAGACGGCGGACGGCTTTTTGTCCGACTTTGTGCTCGTCTCCCCCTCGGATATGACGCCCCTGCCCGACGCCGTCAACGACGAAAGTTCGCTGCTTCTGCACCACATCGCCCTCTCACAGGCGACGCACGAAGCGCTCGGCGCACAAAAGGGGCAGCACGTCGCCGTCATCGGCGCCAATCTCTTGGGAATTCTTCTCTGCCGCCTCCTCATCTACCGCCAGATCGTGCCCATTCTCATCGACGCCGACCCCGCGAACCTCGAATACGCCCGCGCCTGCGGCGTGTACTATTCGCTGGAAGCCGACGATTCCCTCCTCGAAAACGTCGCCCAGATCACGGGCGGACGGCTCGTCTCGGGCGCCGTGTATGTGACGAGCGCCAAGGGGAACGACCCCACGCTCGCCTTCCGCGTGTGCGCACGGGAAGCCACCGTCGTCCTCTCGGGGATGGCGCAGAGCAACCTCGTCCTCGACTTCTCCTCCGCCCTCAAAAAGAAACTCTCCCTGCACTGCGTGTGGAGTTGTTCGGACTACGCGGAGAACGCCATCAACCTGTCCGCCAACCACGCCGCGGAAGTTACGCCCCGCCGCGTCAACGTCATCAAGCCCAAGGATCTCGGGGAATTTTTCAAGACGTACGCCGACCACCCCGAGCGCGACGTCAGCGAGTACAACATCGTCAGCCTCGTATAACCCGCCGCTCTTCCGATTTCAACCGCCCGCCGACGCCACGCGTCGGCGGGCGCCGCAAAAAATAAGCAAAAATCCCACCCCATCCCATCAAAACACCATGATCAAGTTCATTGCGACCGATCTGGACGGAACGCTTCTCGACGGCGCGCGCAAGGTGCCCGCGGAGATCTTCCCCCTCATCGAACAACTGCATAGGCGCGGCATTCTGTTCGCCCCGGCGAGCGGGCGGCAGTACGCCAACCTCAAAACGCTGTTCGCCCCCGTAGAAGACAAGGTACTCTTTATTTGTGAAAATGGCGCGCTCGTCAAGTACCGCGGCGAGACGTTGCACCTCACCCCCATCAAAGATCGCGCCTTAAAGCCCGCCCTCGACGAGATCCGCGCCCTCCCCCACCTCTACCCCATGCTGTGCGGGGTCAACTGCGCCTACATCGAGGACAGAGCCGAGCCCTTCTACTCCTATTCGATGGCGGCGTACACCCACTGCAAGTACGTGGAGAGCCTCGACGACGTCATCGGCACGGAGGACATATGCAAGATCGCGGTGTACGACGAAATTGCCGCGGCGAAGAACTGCATCAAGGTATTGCCGCCCCGCCTGCCCGAACTGCGCACCATCATCTCGGGGTTCGATTGGTGCGACGTCTCCGCACCCGAGGCGAACAAGGGCGAGGCGATCCGCTTTTTACAGCGCAATTTCGGACTGCGCCGCGAGGAATGCCTCGCATTCGGCGACCACATGAACGACTACGAGATGCTCGTGGAGTGCGGCAACGCGTACGTGACGGAGAACGGCTACCCGCCCCTCATCAAACTCGTGGGGCGCACCGTCCCCTCCAACGAACAGGGCGGCGTCCTCACCAAGATCCGCGAACTCCTCTCCGCCCCCCTCTGACCGCCCCACCGCGTCATTCTGAGCGTAGCGAAGAATCCCGAGCAACGCAGTCCGCCCCCGCGTCATTCTGTCCCGCCCGTTCCCCCGCGTCATTCTGAGCGTAGCGAAGAATCCCGAACAACGCAGTCCGCCCCCTGCCTGTCTACCGCGTCATTCTGAACCCCCTCACGGGGGTGAAGAATCCCGAACAACGCAGTCCGACCCGCCATGAAAAACTTTTACACATACATCATCACGAACGACAGAAAAACGACGCTCTATGTAGGCGTGACGAATGACATCGCGCGAAGAATGTACGAACATAAGCACGGTATTTGCGAAGGGTTCAGCAAACGCTATCACTTACATCGCCTTGTATTTCTCGAAACACACGACAATGAGCGCGCGGCAATCGAGCGCGAAAAGGCATTGAAGGGAAAAACGCGCGCAAAAAAGATCGCACTCATAGAGGAACAAAACCCGACATGGAGCGATTTATCCCCCGACGCGTCATTCTGAGTGGGGGCGTAGCCCCCGCCCCGCGCGCACCATTCGTCTACTAAGCGCGGCACGAGCCGTAGGCGAAGTAAGAATCCCGACAAACGAAGTCCGACCCCCTGCCCGTCTCCCCGCGTCATTCTGAGGGAGCACAGCGACCGAAGAATCCCGAACAACGAAGTCCGACCCCCTGCCCGTCTCCCCGCGTCATTCTGCCCCGCCCGCACTATTCGTCTACTAAGGGCGGCACGAGCGCGTAGCGCGAAGTAGGGAACCGAAGAATCCCGAACAACGAAGTCCGACCGCCCCGCGCAAGGGTAACCGCGTCATTCCGACCCGCCTAATCATCGCACCCGCCGATCGAGCGGAGCGGGGGACACGGGGGGCGGGGCGCCCTTCTTGTCGGCGCTTTCGAGGAAAGACGGATGGGACGCTCCGGCAAGAAAGAAAGTAGCCAAGAAAAGAGAAGAAAATATAAGAAGAAAGAAAATATAAAATATAAAAAATGCTGGAATAAAAATATAAAGTAAAGATTTTCTTTCTCTTTATCGATGCGCCCAAATCTATCTCTACTCACAGTAGAATTGATACATTATTGTCAGTTTTTGCTGCCCCTACCCATCGAGCGCCGCCCCGCGCGCGCCAACGATTCGCCAAAATCTCGCCCTCAAACCCCACCAATAAAGGAGCATTTTATGAAATACGTCATCGCATCGGACATCCACGGCTCGGCATACTACTGTGCCCTGCTCAAAGCGCGCTACGAGGAGGAGCGCGCCCAAAAACTCATCCTGCTCGGCGACCTTCTCTATCACGGCGCGCGCAATGCCCTTCCCCGCGACTACGACACATTGAAAACGGCGGCCATTCTCAACTCGATGAAGGAGGACATCCTCTGCATCAAGGGCAACTGTGACAGTCAGGTGGATACCCTCGTCCTCGAATTTCCCGTCGAGGCGGACTTCGCGTTCTTGCCCACGGAAAAGCGCACCGTCGTGTTTGCCCACGGGCATCTCATGCCCGCGAACCTCAAAGCGGGCGACGTCCTCGTAAACGGACACTTCCACGTGCCCGCCTTTGAAGAGCGGGAAAATTACATCTACGTCAACTGCGGGTCGGTGTCCATTCCCAAGGAGGATTCACCGCACTCCTACCTCGTTTTGGAGAGCAACGCCCTCACTTGGAAGGATGTGGAAACGGGCACCCCCTTCAATCGCGCCACCCTGTAACCCTCGCCGCTGTAACCCATTGCCTTTTTTTGCGCGCCCGCCGTCACGGACGGCGGGCGCGCCCCTCATCCGCCACCCCGCCCGCAATTCCCCGCCCCTCATCCGCCACCCGCCCTTCCAACCGCGTCATTCCGCCCCGCCCACGAAAACCGCGCCCCGCGTAGGGGTAAACGCGTCATTCTGACCCCCCCCCTCCCGCGCCTGCCCCGCCTCCGCGGGGGCAGGCGCGGGAGGGGGTGAAGAATCCCGAAAAACGAAGTCCGCCCCGCCGCCCCTTTTCCCGTTTTCGCAAAAAAGCCCCCTACCATGCCCGCGGGCGAGGACACCGTTCAACAAAAAAACTTTTTTTGCAAAATTTTTCGCAAGGGACTTGACAATGTTGCATAGAATGAGTAGAATGAGTATGACAAAATAAAACCGAAAAGGAGATAAATAACATGGCATTCGACAAGTGGTTCCACAGCCAAAGCAAGATCCTTCAGATCATCCTTCTGCTCATCCCGGTCATCAACTGGGTGTGCGAAGTTCTCGTCCGTTGGTCGCATTATTTTGCGAAGCACGGCACACTGCGCCTCGTCCTCTGCATTCTCGTCACCCTTCCTACCGGTATCATCGTAGGCTGGATCGACCTCATCTGGACGGCTCTGTTCAACAAACTCTGCTGCGAATAAGAACGGCGAAAAATCGCTCCCGCGGGGAGCGATTTTTTTTGCAAATTTTTTTGGAAAATTTTTGCTTTTTTGTGTCATACATCGCAAAATTTTTTGCCGCGGTATGTTATGATGAGAGTATGAAACCTCTCCTTATTCCCGAAAAATTTTTTGCGATTTTCGGCGGCGAAAAAGATGGCAAAAAAGGCGGCCGCGCCGAAAAAATTACCCTGCCCGCCCGCGCGCGCCGTTCCCCCCGTAGGGGGGAACGGCGCGCGCGGGCGGGCAGGGTAAAAGTGAAATATCCAAATATTGCAAACGGAAAATCAAAGCCCGAAAAACGTTCTCTTCAAAAGCAAAAATGCGCCCCTCTTTTACAGGTCGAAGGCGACGGCGGTGAGGTCATCCGCGAAGGTGCCGCAGAAATTTTTGAGGGCGAGTTTGAGGCGGGAGATGAACGCCTCCGCGCTCGGAGAATTTTCCAGAATGGCCTCCGCGCGTTCGAGCGAAAACTGCTCGCCGCGGGCGTTCCTGCTCTCGGTGACGCCGTCGGTGAGGAGCACGAGAATGTCCCCCTTTTCGTAGGGAATGAACTTGTCCTCATACTTGAAATCGGGCACCCAGTTGGAGACGGGCGGGGCGCTCATCTCGATCTCGTCGATGCCGCGGCGGTTCTTGAGGAGGAGCGGCGCGTTGTGCCCGGCGACGCAGTAGCGGATGCGCGAATTTTTCCGCTCGATGCGCACGGCGGCGGCCGTCACGTAGGAGCGCTCGTCGAGGCCGAGTTCCTGAAATTTGAGGTTGAGCCCGCCGATGGCGCGGGCGGGCGAAATTTCGCTCCGGTCCCAGCCCGCCTTGACGAAGGCGGAGAGCATCCCCGCCGAAATGCCCTTGCCCGAGACGTCGGCGAGAAAGCCCATCGTCTCGCCGCCGGCCTCGTACACGTCGGGCAGGTCGCCGCCGATTTCGCGGCAGGGAATGTACATGAAGGCATAGGGCACATTGCCGCTCTTTGCGGGCGGGAGGAGGCGCTGCTGGATGTCCTGCGCGGAGGACATCTCCCGCGCGATCTCCGTCTCGTACGCGTTATCGACGATGCCGAGGAGGTACTCCCCCATGGGCGCGGCCTTGATGCGGAAGGCGAGGCTCGCGTTCTCGCCGTGGCGCAGGGCGAGTTTGCGGAAGGCGGGCTTGCCGCTCGTCAGGGTCTCGTAGAAGAGGGCGCGCATGGAGCAGAAGGCGCACTTCTCCCCCTTGCCGCAGGGCGAAAGTTCGCCGCAGCCGATGGCGCGTTTCAAGGTGCCGCGCTCGCAGTCCGTGCGGAAAAATTCGCGGAATGCGCGGTTGGCGAACACGACGCGGAAATTTTTATCCACCACGATGGCGGCGGTGGGAATGAAGTTGAGGACGTCCTTGTAGAGATTTGCCATGTTATCCCCGATACATTTTCAGCTTCCCCGTGACGACGCGGGCGTACAGCTCTTCCGCGGGGAAGAGTTCGCCGTCGTACTGCGCAGAGCCCGCCTTCTCGGGCACGATGCGCACCTCTTCGCAGAGCAGGTGGTGGGTGAGCGGGAGGGAGAGAATTTTGCCCTTCTTCAATTTCATGAGGTAGGCGGGAACAGTGACGGCCTTGGGCTGATCGACGTACATGAGATCCAGCTTCCCGTCGTCCAAAACGGCGGGCGGGCAGAACTTGATGCCGCCGCCGAACTGCGTTCCGTTGCAAGCCGCCGCAATGAGCGCGTGGCGCCTCTCGGTGACGCCGTCCGCCGTGATCTCCACATCGACGCCGTGGTAGCGGATGAGCGAGGCGAGCAGGCTCCTATAGTATTTGCTCCGCGCCGAGCCATGCTTCTTCTTTTCGCACCGCTCCAAGATGTCCACGTCGATGCCGAGCCCCGCGATGTTGATGCTCCGCCGCCCGTTCCCGCACTCCAAAAAGTCGGTGAACTTGGGCTCGCTGTCGAGGAGGAGATCGACGGCATCCGCGCCGTAGGGGATTTTTGCCGCCTCGGCGAAGTCGTTGCCCGTGCCCGCGGGGATGAGCCCCAAGGGAACATCGAAATTTTCCATGCCGCAGACGACTTCGTTCAACGTGCCGTCGCCGCCCATGGCGACGAGGACGCCCTCGCCCGCCCGCGAGATCTCCCCCGCGAGTTCGGCGGCGTGCCCGCGCCGCCCGGAGAAATAAAATTTGTACGCTGCGCCGCGCGCTTGAAGGCGCGCCTCGACCGCCGCAAGACAACTTTTTTTTCCTTGTTTGGCGTTGGGATTGGCGATGATGTGCAGCATATCCCCTCTCTCGTGAAATAAATTACCCGTCTATTATACAATATCTTTCGGGGAATTGCAATTTTTTTGGGAATTTGCTATACTGATTTCGGAAAAAATTCGGGAAAGAAATGTCGATGAAAGAACTTTTGCCTGAAAATTTGGTGCGGCTCGCCGAAAACTGCCCCGCCCTCTACCTCGTGGGCGGGAGCGTACGCGACTTTTTGCGCGGCGCGCTCGCAAAAAAGCCCGATTGGGACATCGCCTCGCCCGCTTCGGAGGAGCAACTTCTCGCAGCGGCGAAAAAGTGCGGCTTCGAGGCCGTTGCCGTGTACCCGCGCACGGGCACGGTGAAATTAAAAGACGCGGATGGCACGGGGTACGAATTTACGCGCTTCCGCACCGACGAGTACGAGCGCGGCATTCACACGCCCACAAAAATTACCTTCACGGACGACATCGCCCTCGACGCGCGGCGGCGGGACTTCTGCGCGAACGCCGTGTATTACGACATCCAAGCGGGAGAATTTTGCGATCCGCTCGGCGGCATCGCCGACATTCAAAATAAAATTCTGCGGACGGTGGCGCCCGCCGAAAAGGTGTTCGGCGAGGACGGGCTGCGGCTCATGCGGCTCGCGCGCATCGCGGCGCAAATCGGATTTTCGCCCGACGCGGAGTGCCTCGCGGGGGCGACGCGCAATGCCGCGCTCATAAAAGACATCGCACCCGAGCGCATCTTCAAGGAACTCGACCTCCTGCTCTTTGCGGGCGGGACGGGCGGGGCCGCCTACCGCGGCTTGGAACTCTTGAAGGAGACGGGGGTGCTCGCCCATATTCTGCCCGAACTCGCCCTCGGCGACAAGATGTTCCAGCGCGCCGATTTTCACCGCTACGACGTGTTGGAGCACTCCCTGCGGTGCGTTCTGTACTCCGCGCCCGAGGTGCGCTGGGCGGCGCTTCTCCACGACGTGGGAAAGCCCTTCTGCTTTCTCCGCGACGGCAACTTTCACGCCCACCCCGAGGAGGGCGCGCGCCTTTCGGAGGAAATTCTCACCCGCCTCAAAGCGCCCAAGCGGCTCATCTCGGAGACCGCCGCGCTCGTGCGGCTGCATATGCGGGACTACAACCTCGAGATGCGGGAGAGCAAAGTGCGCCGCTGCATCGCCGAAAACTACGAATTGCTGCCCAAGTTGCTCCTTCTGAAACAAGCCGACTTTTCCGCCTGCAAGGACGATGAGAGCGTTGCGCCCGTCGTCACGAAATGGGAGGGCATTTTGGCGAAGATGAAGGCGGAGGGTGTGCCGTTCTCCCTCAAGGAACTCGCGGTGAAGGGGGACGACCTCGAAGTTCCGCCCGAACGGCGCGCGGAAATTTTGCGCGCCCTGCTCCTCCGCTGTGCCGAGGACGGGTCGTTCAACCAAACAAGCAAACTTCTGAAGTACGCCAAGACGCTCACGAAGGAGGAAGTATGACGACCGCGCTTCTCATCATCTGCATCGTGCTCTCCGCACTCTGCCTCATTGTGACCGCCCTTCTCTTTGTTCAGGTGAGAAAGAGCGGGAACGCCGCGCAGAGCGAGACGCTCAAACGCCTCGAGGAAAAGACGGACGCCGTGGGGCGGCTCGCCGAGTACAACTCGCGCGCGCTCGAGAACGTGAGCCGCTCCACCGAGGCGCGGCTCCAAAACATTCAGAACCGCCTCGCCGACGACATGAAGTACATCGTGGACGCCAACGCGCAGAATTTGGAGCGCATCCGCCGCACGGTGGACGAGAAACTCTCCTCCTCCATCGACGGGAAACTCTCGGAAAGTTATGCGCGCATCTCCGAGCGGCTGGAAAAGATGTACGAGAGCGTGGGCGAGATGAAGAGCCTCTCGGGAAACGTTGCCGACATCAAGCGCGTATTTTCCAACGTGAAACTGCGCGGCACGTGGGGCGAGGCGCAACTCGACGCCCTGCTTGCGGATATGCTCGCGCCCGACGAATACCGCCGCAGCGTGAAACTCAACCCCCTCGACAATTCCCTCGCCGACTTCGCCATCTGCCTGCCCGCAAAGGGCGGCACCGTGCTCCTGCCCGTGGACAGCAAGTTCCCCGTGGAGGAATTCGAGCGGCTCGTGGATGCCTCCGAGCGGGGCGAGCGGGACGCCGAGGAGCGCGCCCGCAAGAATTTGGAGCGCGCCGTGAAGTTGCAGGCCGATGACATCGCCAAAAAATACATATTGCCCCCCTCGACCACCGATTTTGCCGTGATGTATTTGCCCTCGGAGAGTTTGTACGCCGAGGTCGCGCGGATGGCGGGGCTCTCCGATTATTTGCGCCGCCGCCGCATTTTGGCCTGCGGCCCGACCAACTTTGCCGCCCTGCTTTCCACATTGCAGACGGGCTTCCGCACCGCCGCCATCGAAAAGCGGTCGGGAGAACTAAGAGAGATGCTTGAACAGTTCCGCGCCGACTTTGCGAAATTTTCCGAACTTCTCGAAAAGACGCGCCGCAAGTTGCAGGAGGCGGCGGACACCGTGGAGAGCGCGGAGAAGCGCTCGGGCGCGATCGGGAGAAAACTCGACGGATTCCGCGCGCTCGGCGACGGAGAAAGCGGCGATTAGATAAATTTCCCTTCCCCAATTCACTTGCCTTTTTCGCGCGCGTGTACTATAATGGCGGTATGACGTTGCAAAAGATAGCCGCAGCGCCGCCCGATACCGATGGCTTCGGCGAGCCCGTGCGCGTTCAGGGAGCCCTTATGCGCAAGCGGGGCGACGACCGCCTCGTGGAGAGCGGCGGGCGGTTCAAACTCGAATGTACGGGGAAGATGCGCCTTTTCATCCTCTCGGGCGAGGGGCACTTCAAGTGGGCGCGCGGCGAGACGCCGTTTGCGGCGGGCGAGGCATTTGCCCTCGACGGCGCGGGAGAATGCGATCTGTACGGGATATGCGCCTTTTTGGTGGCGCGGGAGTAAAATATGGCAAAAAAAGACAAAACAAACATCGACGCCTTCCGGCGCGAGGACGAGAAGAAACTCTCGCGCGGGGAGCGCAAGGAGCGCGCGAAGGCACTCCGTAAAAGCCAACTCGAACTCGAAACGCAACTCGTGAACGAGGGCAAGATCCCCGCGCGCAATAAATACCGCTGCAGGAACTTTTTCGGGCGCGCCATGGCGCTCGTGCTCGCCTTCCTCTTCGGCATTGTGGCGACGGTGGGCACCGTGCTGGGGCTCGGCGCGTTTCTGCCCGTGGGCGACGTGATGAATTTGTTCGGCCTCGACCCCTACGCCCTCTTCTACGAGGACTACGCCGCGATGAGCGCGCTCGACATTGTGCGCGACGTCATCAGCAACCCCTTTGACTCGCTGGAGGGCATCGCCAAATATTCGCCCGTCGTCGATTCCTATGTGGATACCATCGCCGAATCGCTCTCTTCGCTCGGCATCCAATTGAACAAGAAGGAGTTCAAAGCGACGGCGTTCGCCGACCTCGGCACCTATTTCCGCGACGACGTAATAAACTCGATGGAACTCGGCAAGGCGTTGAAGGTGACCCCCAACGAGAGCAACCGCCTGATGGTAGCCATCTGCTACGGCAACCGCGGCGTGGATTACACCATAGACGACGCGGGCAACATCGTGCCCATCTCGCAACCCGTGACGCTCGGGGAACTCTCCTCCGATTCGCAGTCCGTCATCGACCGCGTGAACGTGGAGGACGCCTTCGACGTGACCGCCCAGTCCAACGAGGCGATGCTCTTCCTCGCCTACGGCACCAAGGGGCTCAACTACGACGTGACCGCGGAGGGCACGATCGAGATGCTCGTCAACGAACTCACGGGCGAGCCCTTCCCCAAAAAGACGATCGCGGACATCACGGGGGACGGCGAGACCCCCCTCGACGACGCGAAGATCTCCGACCTCATCGAGATCACCCCCGAGACGGAGGGGCTGCTCGCCGCCATCAAGGACTGGACGACGGGAGACCTCAAACAGAGTTACCGCATCGAACGGCTGAAAATCAACCAGGTGATGACCATCGACGAGAATTCTTCCCTCATCGCAAAGGCCATCCAAGATTGGCGGCTGTGCGACATCAAGGACCCCAAAAAGACGGATACTTTGCGCCTCGGCGACATTATCACCATCGACGAAAATTCGCCGCCCATGTTGAAGGCGCTCGAAAATACGCAGATCGGCGAACTCAGTACCGCCGTGGATGAACTGCGGCTCATGGACGTCCTCAAGGAGGAGGACATCAAGGACAACAACTTCTTAAAATCGCTCAAACTCTCCCGCCTGCCCGACCTCGGCGCGGATCTCAAAAAACTCTCCGCCCGCGAGGTGTTCGGCGAGGATATGTACTCGTACCGCGAGATCAAGCCCGAAAAAGATATGAGCGTGTATGAACTCTACAAGGAATATCGGGACACAAACCGAAACAAAGAGGTCGAGAGCGCGAACATTCCCGAGGCGCATACGTTTACGGACGGCGAGGAGGTGCGCTCGTACTTCGAGGCGACACGCGGCGGCGGGACGTGGCTGCAGCGCGGGTTCTATACGGAGAAAGACGGAATAAAGACCGCCGTGCCCGAGAGCAAGGTACATATCGAAAAATCGGCGGCAGAAGGCGCCGACCCGACGATCAAGTACTACATCGAGGAAGAGCAGAAGCTGACGCCCACCTACGGCTGGAAACTCGTGGACTACGAGAACGAGGAGCATCTCGTTCCCCTGCCCGAAGGGGACGAGATCACGAAAGCCCCGGAGAAGTTGCAGGGGCGCATCGTGAAGAACGGAAAGGCGGGCGAGACCCCCTTTAAGGATGCGGACGGGGACGAATGGTATTACCTCACCGAGGCCACCACGCACGTTACGTACATGGAGAACCCCGAGACGGGCGACCTCGAACCCGTGGAGACGAAGGAGCCGGTCGCCTACCGCCTCTTGCAGGACGATTACGGCATCTATTATACCTACCTCAAATTTACCCCCGACGGCGGAACGGAGGAGTTCGCCGAGGAGCGGGTTGACCTCGAGCGGGTGATCACATTCTATCAGTACAGCGCGGGCGGGGACACGGTGACCCTCACCAGAAACGCGGACGGGGATTGGTCGTATACGCCCAAGCAGCCCGAGGGCGCGGAGGAAGTCGCGGTGACCGTGTACACCCGCGCCGCCGAGACCAAGACCGAGGCCGACCCCGAGACGGGCGCCGAGACGACGACCGTCGTTGTGCCCGCGTACGACTACATTAAGGTGCAGGTCGAGGTGAAGGTGGGCTACTACGACGAGGAGATCTTCGCGCGGATGGAGGCCGCGGAAGAGGCGGAAGGCGGCGCGGAGCCGAGCGAGCCCGTTGACCTCACCATTTCCAACGTGTACGGCGAGGACGCGGTGACGGAGAAGTTCGAGATCGTGAAGATCGTCGAGGGCGCGGTGCAGGGGCAGGCTACCCCCGTGGAGCGGTACCTCTCGGGCGCGTGGTTCTTCCTCTTCGCCGCACAAACGGATGAGGACGGAAACGTCACCTACTGCGACGGGAACGGATTTTTCGACAAATCGGATATGCCCGTTTTGGAGCTCACCGACATCATGGGCGGCATGAATAAGGCCGTTTCGCATACGCCGCTGTGGGAACTGTATTTCCACGGACTGCTCACCGACAACCCGTTTGTGGCGCTCAACGGGCAAATGCAAATCGGCGAAAATCATCAAGTTTCCAATCTCAATGAGTGTACGCTCACCGAGAGCGTGGAACTCGTAAAGGAGCTTGTAGCGCTCACGAAAGGCGAGCCGTAAGCAAAACGGAGAAGTTTTCGCAAAAAATATCGCGCGCGGCGCGAAAACGCGTTGACTTGCGCGCCAAAATATTGTAAAATACAGAATGCCTTGCATACAGAAAAGTATGCCGAATAAGACCGGGAGGTAAAAATATGCAAAAGTACGAGATGCTCATTCTTCTCCGCAGCGACATGGAGGACGAGGCACGGGAGGCGGAACTCAAAAAGTACGCCGACATTGTGACCTCGATGGGCGGCACCGTGGAGGCCACCGACAAGTGGGGCGTGAAAAAGACCGCATACCCCATCAATTACAAGACGGAAGCCTTCTTCGCCCTCATGAAATTCCAAGCCGACGGCGCCGTCGTGAAGGAACTCGACCGCGTTGCGGGGATCTCTGCCGACGTTCTTCGGCGCATGATCACAAAAACAGAGGAGAAATAACATGAACAAAGTGTTTTTGATCGGGAATCTGACAAGAGACCCCGAGATGTCCGAAACCTCGGGCGGCGTGAGCGTGTGCCACTTCGGCATCGCCGTCAACCGCTCCTACTCCTCGCAGGACGGCGAGCGGCAGACCGACTTCTTCAACGTGACCGCCTGGCGCGGGCTCGCCGATAACATCGGCCGCTACTGCAAGAAGGGCAACAAAGTAGCCGTTTCGGGCAGTGTGCAGATCCGCAACTACGAGGACAACCAGGGGAACCGCCGCACCGCCGTGGATATTATCGCGCAGGATGTGGAGTTCCTCAATACGAGAAACCAAAACGCGGGCGACGACTTCTACGACGCCCCCGCGGCAAACGGCAGCCGTGCATCGGGCGGCGAACGCAAAAAGCCCGCCCTGCAATCCTTCGACGACGACGGGGATATTCCCTTCTGACGCCGAGCCCATCAAATTAAGGAGATTCTGAAAAATGGAAGAAAACGAGAATGTTGTCGCCGAGACCGCGGCTCCCGAAGAAGTTGCCGAGGCACAGGCGGAAGTAAAGGAAGTGAAGGAGCCCCGCAGGGAGGAAGCCCGCGAACGCGGCGAACGCCCCGCAAAGCGCGGCTTCAAGAAACAAAACTTCAAGAAGGTGTGCGCCTTCTGCCAGGACAAGAGCACCATCGACTACAAGGATGTGAATAAACTCCGCAAGTTCATCGCCGAGGGCGGAAAAATTTTGCCCCGCCGCATGACAGGCACCTGCGCAAAGCACCAGAGAGAACTCGCTACCGCCATCAAGCGCGCCCGCGTTGCCGCGCTCATTCCCTTCAAGGCGGAATAAAATTACGTGAGGAAAGCGCCCCTTCGGGGGCGCTTTTTTGCGTGGAGGCGGGGGATAGCGATAGCCGCTCCCCTCCCGGCGTTACGGCTCATTCTTTTTGCCGGATCACGTCTGCGATCCCGTGCCCGCGTACGCGACCGTGCGGTTGATCGCGTTCTGCGCCAAGATCTTTGCGACAAATCCAAGGAGGAAGATAAACAAAAAGAGGTAGAGCCCGCCGTCGGAGGAGGCGTTTTGCATATCCCCCACCTTTTTGCCGAGCATATAATACCAATAGAAATTGTAGATCCCGAGCGTGAAAATTCCGAAGAGGAGCGCCTTTCCGCCGCTTGCCGTCTTGATCTTTGAGAGTTGATTGGAATCATTCGTGAGTTTCGCGTGCCAATAGAACCCGTAGATCCCCAGCGTGAGGACGGTGAAGAGGAGCGCGAGCCACGGGCTGCGCGTCTTGATGTTTTGTGCTGTTTCCATAGTTATTTCTCCTTAAAATAAATTTTTATGACAGTTCGAATCGTTGCGGAATGCCTTTCCCAAATAATTCAGAATACTGATCAACCGATCGACAGAGACGTTTTTTTGCCGCACTGTGTGCTCTTCGAGGAAGATCTTATCGACCCGCTCCCGTAACTCCTCCCGCGAGCACTCCCCCGCAAAGAGAAACTCACAAATTTTTTCGCCGTATTCCTCGGCGCGGGCGAGCATCTCCTCGATGTATGCCTTGGAAAAATCGTAGTGATTTTTCTTGAAACCGTTGCAGATGCCGAGGTCGAGATCGAGCACGGGGATATCCGTCGTAAATTCGCGGCGGTAGTCGTAGCGCGCATCGAAGTGCAGGACGATAAGAAGGTCGAAATCCTCCCCCGCGGGCAGGTAGCCCTTCCCCTTTTTCAGAACGGGATAGATGGGGATATTGTCGCCCGCGCCGCCATCGATCGCAAACCTGCGTTCAAGGACGCTCGGAAAAATGCAGAGGAATGGAAAGTTGATCGCCGCGCGAAGGTATTTTTGCCAGCGGGGATTGTATTTCCCGAAGAGCCAATAGTAGCGCAGGCTGAAAAACGGAATGCGGCAGACGGGGAAGGCGAGCGGGATCTCCACCCTGTCCTCCAAGGCACAAAATTCGCCGATGAGCTTCCACAGCAGGCGCTTGAAAAATACCTGATAAAAGAGTTGCGGGGTGCTATCGATGTCGATCCCGCGATAGAGATATTCAAAATCGTCGAGACGGTTTGCGGCAAGGGAGTAGGCGACGAAAAGCCCCATCGAGGCGCCCGAGATCACTTTGATCTCGTCCCGTTCGATGTAGCGCAGGAGCGCCTTTGTAAATCCGATTTGATAGGCGCCCTTGCTCAGCGCGCCCGAATATACGAGCCCGATCTTCAGCTTTCGCCGCCGAACGTTTTTTTTATGCCGCTTACACCCTTTCCCACAAAATCGCGGATCGATTTTGCCGTTTCGATCGCGGCGCCGAACGTATCCGCATTCTTTTCGCCCAAAAGTTTCTCCGCAGCGGCGAGGGCTTCACGCATCTTATCGAGCAGGTCACAGAGGTGAGACGCCACGACTGCATAGCCATCGAGGGTGCGCCCCTTGAAGAGCCCCGCCGAAACATCTTTGAGTTCGGCAATAAAATAACTGATTTCACGCACATCCGCATCCGAAAGCGGATAGCAGGCGTTCTTCCGCCAATGCTTGAACTCCAACCGGATGAGGCGGCAGAGCGCGGAGAGCAAGCGGCGGTCGGCCGAGTACTGTTCGCACAGTTGCGCCAAGAGATAGTAGCGGGTCAATACGGCCTTCTTTTTTTCTGCGCTGACTTTCACGGATGTTTCCATTTTTCTTCTCCCGTAGTAATTATACTGCTATTTTACGGTAATAAAATTACCTTGTCAAGCGGTTTAGGTAATTTTTTTGCTAAAATGGAAAAAATTTATGGGGGAGGCCTTCCTTGAAACTGAAAATACGGGAACTGCGGGAAGAAAAAAATTTGACACAGAAAGAACTTGCGGCGTTGATCGGGAACGTGCAACGGAACATAAGCAACTGGGAAAACGGCTTGAACGAACCCGATTGTGAGAGCATGGTAAAACTCGCCGACGTATTCGGCGTATCCTTGGATGAACTCTTCGGACGCGATGCGCCCGTTCCCTCGGAACTGGACGAGGAGCGCGAACGGCTCATCCGCGCCGTGCTCTCTCTGCGCAAAGAACAGCAGACCGCCCTTTTTACCCTGCTGAAACCCATTTTGCACAACTAAAAGACCCGCGGCGGCGGGCTGTTGACTTGATCCCAAAACGGAAACGCCCCTTCGGGGGCGCTTTTTGTATACAAAACCGCTTGACAGGCGGGGATAAGAATGTTATAATACCTACAAAATAAGTAGGAAATAGAGTTATGAAAGTTTATGCCGACAATGCGGCGACCACGAAGGTTCGCCAAGAAGCCCTCGATGCGTATGTGAAGACCTCCGAGACGCTGTTCGGAAACCCCTCCTCCCTCCACTCCGAGGGACAGCGGGCGAAGGAACTTTTGGAGGACTGCCGCGCGCGCGTCGCTGCCATCTTAAATGCCGACCCGCGCGAAATTTACTTCACCTCGGGCGGGAGCGAGGCCGACAACCAGGCCATTCTCTCCGCGGCGAGGGCGGGGCTTCAAAAGGGAAAGAAGAAGATCGTCTCCACCGCCATCGAGCACCACGCCGTGCTCCACACCCTCGAAAAACTCAAAAAAGAGGGCTTTGAAATTGTGCTGTTGCCCGTGGACGCGAGCGGCATCGTAAAGGTTGCCGACGCCGAGGCGGCGATGACGGACGATACCTGCCTTGTTTCGGTGATGACCGCCAACAACGAGATCGGCACCATTCAGCCCGTCGAAGAGATCGGCGCGCTGTGCCGCTCGAAGGGCATCCCCTTCCACACCGACGCCGTGCAGGCCGTGGGGCATATGCCCGTGGACGTTAAAAAGTTCGGGTGCGATTACCTCGCCCTCTCGGCGCACAAGTTTGAGGGCCCGCGGGGCATCGGTGCGCTGTATTGCAGGCGCGGTGCGCCCCTTTTCAACCTCGTGGAGGGCGGCGCACAGGAGAAGGGCAAGCGCGCGGGCACGGAGGACTTGCCCGCCATTGCGGCGATGACGGTGGCGCTGGAACTCGCCGTCCAAAATCTGCCCAAGACGATGAAATATGTGCAGACGCTGCGCGATTCCGTCATTGACGGGCTCTCGAAGATCCCCCACTGCGCCCTCAACGGCGACAGGGAAAGACGGCTTGCGGGCAACGTGAGTTTCTGCTTCGAGGGCGTGGAGGGCGAGGCGCTTTTACTCTACCTCGACGATTTGGGCGTGTGCGCTTCATCGGGCTCGGCGTGTACCTCGGGCTCCCTCGACCCCTCGCACGTGCTGCTCGCCATCGGCCGTGTGCACGACGTGGCGCACGGGTCGCTTAGGCTCACCTTTAACGAGAACAACACCCCGGAGGAGATGAAATACCTCGTGGAGGCCGTGAAGACGGTGGTTGCCAAGGTGCGCTCGTTCTCCCCCGTGTGGCGGGACTTGCGGGAAGGGAAGAGACAGTTTATTTTGTGAGTGGCGACGGACTGCGTTTTTCGGGATTCTTCACCCCCTTACGGGGGTTCAGAATGACGCGGAAGGCAAGGGATGCCCCTCCCCCTGTGTCCCCCATTGCGGAGAAAGGCTCCACATATCATATGGTTGCCTTTCCCGAAAGCCACAAGGAAGGCTCCCAAGAAGGGGCGGGGGATGAGAATAAGGTGCCCCACCCCCCTACCCCCCCAAGAGGGGGCGAAAATAAGGTAGATATCCCTCGACTACGCTACTCCGTGCGCCGCTATGCGTCGGGCGGGATGACGTAATTATATGTCGAGCCGAGAGAAAAAAGGAAAAAGGAGAAATTATGTCGTTATACAGTGAAAAAGTGATGGATCATTTCCGCAATCCGAGGAACGTGGGGGTCATCGAGAACCCCGACGGCGTCGGCGAAGTGGGCAACGCCAAGTGCGGCGACATCATGAAGATGTACATCAAGGTGGAAAACGGCATCCTCGTGGACGTCAAGTTCGAGACGTTCGGCTGCGGGAGCGCCATCGCCTCGAGTTCCATGGCGACCGAGATGATCAAGGGTAAACCGCTCTCCGAGGCCTTGAAACTCACCAACAAGGCGGTGACGGAGGCGCTGGACGGGCTTCCCGCCTACAAATTGCACTGCTCCGTGCTCGCCGAGCAAGCCGTGCAGGCCGCCATTCTCGACTACTATAAGAAGAACAACATCCCCTACGACCCCGCGGAGTTCAAGTGCGAGCACTGCGCGCACGAGGGCGAGGGCACGGAAGAATGATCGTATCCACCAAGGGGCGGTACGCCCTGCGCATTCTGACGGCGCTCGCAGGACGGGGCGGCTGTGCGCCGCTCAGGGAGCTCGCCGAGGCCGAGGACGTGCCCTTCAAGTATGCCGAGGCCATTGCAAGTTTACTTGTGAAGGCGGGGTTCGTGGAGAGTGTGCGCGGCAAAAACGGCGGCTATAAGCTGACGCGCGCGCCCAAAGAGTACACCCTCGCCGAAGTGCTGCGCGTGACGGAAAATTCGCTCTCCGCCACCGACTGCACGGGGCGCAAGGAGCAGGACTGCCCCCGCGCCGCGACCTGCCCGACGCTGCCCGTGTGGCGGGCGCTCGACAAGACGGTGTACGACTTTTTGGCGGGGTACACGCTTGTCGATCTCATGCCGAAAGAGGAATAAATGAGGAATAAATAAGGAAATAAGCAAACCGCACCGTGGGGTGCGGTTTTTTTGTATGAAGATATCCCCCTCCCCTATGTCCCCCTCCCCGCGGCTACGCCGCGGGGAGGGGGATGGGTCGGGCTTCGTTGCTCGGGATTCTTCACCCCCTTACGGGGGTTACTTCGCGCTGTGCGCTACTTCGCCTTTGGCTTGTGCCGCCCTTGGTCGAAAATAGTGCGGGCGGGACGTGCCGCCCTTAGTAGACGAATAGTGCGGGCGGGGCAGAATGACGCGGTAATTCAAGGGGGCGGCAGTTCGGAACACACGGAAGGCAAAAGAAAAACCCCGCGGAGGGGGGATAATTTCTTGGGAAAATTATTGGAAGAATTCCTCGTAGACGGCGCGGACGGTACGCTCGTAGTTCTCGCTATCCACGCCCACGATGATATTTAACTCCGAAGAGCCCTGATCAATCATGCGGACGTTAACGCCCGCGCGGGCGATGGCATCGAAGAGGCGCGCCGAAACGCCGACGCTCCGCGACATCCCGTGCCCCACCACCGCGATGAGGGCGATGTCGTTGAATACCCGCATGGCATCGGGGTGCACCGCCGCGCGGATGTCCTCGCACAACTCCTCGAGGACGCCGCCCGCGAGCGTTTCGCTATCGATGACGAGGGACATGGTATCGATGCCCGACGGGATGTGCTCAAACGAGACGTTGTGCTTCAAGAGGCAGGCGAGCACCCGATAGGTGAAGCCGATCTCGGCGTTCATCAATGACTTTTCGAGGAAGATGACGGTGAAATTCTTCTTGCCCGCGATGCCCGTGACCACCCTGCCGCTGTAACGGTACTTGGAAATGGGCAGAATTTCCGTGCCCTCATCCTCGGGGCGGAAGGTGTTCTTGATGAGGATGGGAATGTTCGCCTCGCGCACGGGGAAGATGGACTCGCTGTGCAGCACATTTGCGCCCATGTAGGAGAGTTCGCGCAGTTCCTTATACGAGAGCGCGCGGATGCCGACGGGGCTCGGGACGATGCGGGGGTCGCAGGCGAGAAAGCCGCTGACGTCCGTCCAATTTTCGTACACGGTCGCCCCCGCGGCGCGCGCCACGATGGCGCCCGAAATATCGCTCCCGCCGCGCGAGAACGTCTTTACTTTGCCCTCGGGCGTCTCGCCGTAGAAGCCCGCCACGACGGCGCGGCGCTTGCCCTTCAAGGCGTTTTTGACGAGGGTATACGTCTTGGCGCTGTCCAGCCGCCCGTCGGCGGTGAACTTCATGACGTCGCGCGCGTCGATAAACGGCACATCGAGATATGCCGCCATGATTTTTCCCGCGAGGTATTCGCCACGGGAGGCGGTGAAATCCGCCGTCCTTTCCCGCTCGATCTCGCGCGCCGTCTCCCCGAGGAGTTCCTCGACGGGGTAATTTAGCCCGAGTTCGCGCACGATGCCGAAAAAGCGCGTTTGCACCTTTTCGTACGCCTCGCCGACGGAGCCCGTCTCCTCCACCTCGTGCCACACGCCGTAGAGGAGGTCGGTGACCTTGCTATCCCCCCCGTAGCGCTTGCCCGGGGCGGATACCACGATGTAGCGGCGGGCGGGATCGGAATTCACGATGTCGGCGACGCGGCGCAGGTTGATGCCGTCCGCCATGGACGTGCCGCCGAATTTGCAGACCTTAATCATAGGAGATCTCTCTGCCCTCTAAATAGTACCGCTTTTCCACGCCTTCGCCGATGGAAAAGGTCTTTTTGGGAAAGTTGCCGCCGCCCTTTAAGCGGTCGAAGAAGTCGTCCTTTTCGAGCGGCTTCAGTAGAATGCCGACGCTGTCCTCCTCCGTGGCGAGGGAACGAAGTTGCGCTTCGCCGTGGATGTAATCTATCTTCCCGCCGTTTGCGCGGACGTAGGCTTCGATGAGGGCGTCCGTCTTTTCTACGCCGTCTGCCCCCGCGGGTAGGTTGGGAATGAGTACATTCCCCTCCCGCTTGCACTTGACGTTCTTCATGAAATAGTCGATGAGCGCCGCGGCGTCCGTCTCCTTCACGATGCGGTGGATGGGGTGGAACACGACGGCGGGAGAATACAGGTTGACGAGTTCGACGAGGGTGTAGCGCGCGGGATGGGTGCGGCGCTCCTCGGGCAGGAGGGTGGGCTTCAACTCCTCCCAATACGCCTTTGCCGCCGCCACCGAGTGGTTGCCGTCGGCGACCGCAAAGTAGGGTTCGCCCTTGCCGTGCAGATCGTAGGCGACCTCCTCGGAGACGTCCTCGGGAAGGTAATAGCCCTTGATGTGGCCGCCGCCCTCCATGAGGTCGAAATCGTAGAGGACTTCCAAGTCCCCGCGCAGGAGGGTATGCATGATTCTATCCTTCTTGTCGCGGTAGAAGAGGATGGCGTGGGGAAATTCGAGGGGCGCACCGCGGCGGACTGCGACGCGGGCGGGCAGGCGGGAGGCGACGACCTCCTCCGACGAGCGGATGGGAGAGACTTCCCCCTTGCCCATCGTATACTGTTCGAGGTCGATGGCGGCGACGATGCCCCGCCTCACTCCCGACGTGGTGGTGCGCTCGGTGAGCACAAACCCGCGGACGAGTTTTTCGAGGGTGCCCCCCTCGAGGGCGCGGTACATATTCTCGTGAATGGAGGCGATGCGCCCCTCGTCGTCCTCGCCGAGGTAGATTTCGGGCAAAATAAAATGCAGCGTGGAGGAAGCGGTTCCTACAAAACTCTCCACGCGCTGCCAATACGCCCTATCCGACGTAAACTGATCGCAGGCGATGACCGCCCAGCGTTCAAACCCCTCCCGCGGAAGAAGCACCCGCGGGACTTTGAGACAACCCTTCATACGTTATGCGATGGCGCAGACGACGGCAAGACCCACGGCGAGCACCGCGGCAAGCAGTTTCAAAAAGATGTGCTGCGTGAAAATTTTCTTCAAGACTTCGCCGAATTTCATGCTCTCTTACCCTCCGCGTTGAATTCTTTCCAATAATATTCCTTGAGGAAGCGCTTTAAGCCCTCCGAATCGACGTAGCGCGTGATCTCGCCCCGCTTGACGTAGGATACGATGCCCGTCTCCTCCGAGACGATGATGGTGGCGACGTCGGCGACCTCGGTGATGCCGATGCCCGCGCGGTGGCGGGTGCCGTAGTCCTTGGGGAAGTCGCGCTGGGTGAGCGGCAAAAAGCACCCCGCCGCCTGAATTTTATCGCCGTATATGATCATGGCGCCGTCATGCAGGGGCGCCTTGGGAATGAAGATGCCCTCGATGAGCTGATTGGAAATTTTTGCGTTGAGAACGACGCCGCTCTCCACGATGTCCTTGGGCAAATTGCCGTTGGAGAGCACGATGAGCGCGCCGATGTTGTTCTTGGAGAGCGACTGCACCGCCTTGGAGATGCCCGCGATGTATTCATCCGCCTTGGCGGCCACCTGCGACGTGCGGGCGGGAGAATCGGACACCGTCTTTGCCGTGCGCTTGCCCGCGTGCCAGAGGCTGCGCTTTATTTCCATGGTGAAGAGGGAGAGGAAGAACACCGAGAAGAGCAGCACGAAGAGGAAGTAGGTATCGGTGCCGAAGTCCTCGGAAAAAGCCGCCACCGCGCCCATGGCAACGAGCACGAGGATATAGACGGGAATGAGCTTTTTGGCGTTGTTCTCCGCGAGCGTCTTGAATACGAAATAGATGAGCAGGCAGAAAAGCAGCGCCAGCGGGATAAACGTATAGTTGAAGTCGGTAAAGACCCCCTTGATATTCTCCCAAACGGTTGCGGGCTCTCTCATATGCCCTCCTTTGCGCCCAATTTTTCGGCGCACTTTTCTTCATTATATCCTTTTCGGGGCAAAAAAGCAAAGCGTTTTGCCCTTATTTTGCCTCATTCGAAAAATATTTTCGCGGTTGCGGAAAGAAGTGCGCCCGACTTGGAATACGCGCCGCTCCGCGCCCCCGCGGACAGGGCATAGAGGCGGGAGTAAAGTTCCTCCACCCGCTTTTTGCCGAGGCGCGCCGCCGTCTCCCTGTTCTTCTGCACGGCGAACGGCTTGATGCCGAGCGCCTTGGAAACTTCGGCATCCGAGCCCGCCATGTTGGAGATCTCGTACAGGGTGCGGTAGTGCGATAAAAGCGCGGCGAGCACGGCGTATTCATCGAACCCCTTTTCGGTGAGGTCGTGCAAAATTTCCATGAACGCGGTGCCGTTCCTGCGCGACGCCGCCTGCGTGAGTTCGTAAATTTTGTACTCGGTATCCTTGGCGACTTCCTGCTCGACGACCTCGCGCGTGACGCGGCCGTTCTCCCCTAGGAGCAGGCGGAGTTTTTCCGTCTCGTTCTTCATGCGGGCGGCGTCCCTGTCGCAATAGCGCACCATGAGCATGACGGCGTCGGCATCGGCGGAAAGACGGGAGCGGCGCATGAGCGCGAAGAGCCACGTGGAGAGCGCCTCCTCGCTCTCGCGCGAGCAGTCCACATACGTCACGCCCCCCTTGCGTTTGAGGTCGGCGGCGCCCTGTTTCTTCCCCCCGTTGACGATGACGAGCACCGTGGTGGGCGAGGGCGCGGCGATATACGGGGCGAGTTTTTCCCACTCCCGCTCCGTAGGGTAAAATTCGGTGACGCGCACGAGGCGGCGCTCGTCGAAGAAGGGCAGGGTGTAGAGGTCGGAAATAAAATCGGCGAGGCGGTCGCCCTTCAACGTCTCCCCCTCGATGCGCACCTCGTTGAGCGCGGGCTGGGTGAGCCCGCAAGCCGCGCGGATACTCTTTTCCGCATGGTCGCGAAAATACGCCTCGTCCCCCTCCAAGAGATAGACGGGGGCAAGACCCTCTTTGAGACTTGCGGCGAGTTGGACGAATTTCATAGCGCTTTGATTATACCATGGCGGAGGAAAAAATTCAAGTCGCCGTCGCCCTTTTCCACCGAGAAATCGGCGGAACGCACGGCTTTCGCGCCCAAATCGAACTCGACGACCGTCCCCTCCGCGAAGAGGACGAGTTTGTGGGCGCTCTCATAGCGGAATTTGAGGCCGCCGAGGGTGACCTCCTCCGCACACACGACGGTTTGGGCGTTGAGCCCGGTGGGCGCGGGCGTAAGGACGTACACCGTGTCCGCGCCGAGGAAGGCGGCGGAATTGACGGCGCGCATCTCGTCGGGGGAGAGGACGAGGACGGCGTCGGGCGCATGGGGCAGGTTGCGGGCGAGGAACTCCTCGCAGTCGTCGAGGCTCGCGGCGCCGTCGAGAATGAGCGCGGAAGTTGTGGGGGTGCGGACGAGCGCGAGGACGCAGTCGGGCGTCTCGCTGACCGTCACCTTGCACCCCGTGACGACGGCGTTGCGCAGAAAGAGCACGGCGGAAAGCAGAATGCAAAACAGTCCGCAGGCGCCGATGCGCAGAGGGCGCGTCATGCGGAAGCGCCCCGAGAGAGCGACGCAGCCCGCCATCCACACCGCCGCCCCCGCCCCGAGGGAGATACCCGTGGCGATGAGGGCGACATCCGCCTCGGCGAGCACAAATAAAAGCGCGGAGGCAAGGCCTTCGGGCACGGCGCAAAAGACGAAGGCGGCGGGCGGAATGGCGAGCGCAAGCACGGACGGCAGCAGCGCGCCCAAGTAGATCGCAGGCAGGATGGGAATGAGGACGAGGTTTACAAGGATGCCCGAGAGGGAGACGTAACCGAAGCAATCGAGGAGCACGGGGAAGGTGCAGATCTGCACGGCGAGGCTCGCGGAAAGGCACGAAGCGACGGGGCGGGGCAGGTGCAGGCGGCGGAATGCGCGGTTGAACGCATCGGCAAAGAGGGCGAGCCCGAGGCAAGCCCCGAAGGACAGTTGAAAGCCCGCCGAGAGCCATTCGGCGGGAGAGATGAGCAGGATGATGACGGCGGCAAGGGAGAGAATGTTGAGAAGATCGGCCTTGCGCCGCAGAAGTTTGCAAACTGCGTGGGCGCCGCACATCAGGAGGGCGCGGACGGCGGAGACGGGGAATCCGCACACCGCCGTATAGAGGGTGGCGACGGCGAGGGCGGGGAGCGACGCCCATCTTCCGCAAAATTTGAAAAGAAGCACCGCCGCGCCGTATAGAATGCCGATGTGCAGCCCCGAGACGGCGAAGATGTGCGCGATGCCGCCCTTCCGCACCGACGTTAAGAGCCCCTCGTCCATGCCGCGCGAGTTGCCCATGAGAAGGGCGTAGATGAGGTCGGCCTCCTCCGTGTGCATATTGCCGTGCAGCGTATCGTACAGGGCGGAATTGACGCGGAGAAAGACGTTTGGCGACGTGCCGAGGGTTTCGGCATCGACGGAACTTGCGCGGTAGCGGACGTCCTCCACGAAGTCGAACGTGCGGCTGCCCGCGGGCGCATCGCTCCGCCGCACGTTGGCGGTGAAGCGCAGCCTGTCCCCCGCGCGGACGGCATCCGAGTTGACGGTGACGGCAAGTTTGCCCGCCGTGGGTTCGCCGTCTACCGTAAGGTCGTCGAGCACGACGCTCGTGTAGCCTCTGTACACGGTGAACTCGGTGACGGAGCCGACGACTTCATACCTCCCCTCTTCCCTTCCCGAAAAGTAGTTTGCGGTGTAGACGTGCGCAACGAGAAAGCCGAGCCCCGCAAAGAGCAGGACGCAAAGCGCAAGACACGCCGCGCGGCGCAGGGAGAAGGGAAACAGGGCGACGAAAAGAAGGGCTCCGCAGAAGAGAAAATCGGAGAGCCCGAGCCCTCCGAAGCGCAACCGCAGACAAATGAAAATTCCGAGACACAGACCTACGGCGCAAAAGAGGAGAGGGCGAAAATTCAGGAACGGGAGGCGATGTGCGTTGTCGCTTTCGCCGTCTTTGCGCGTGTTTCCGTTCATGGCGAACCCATTTGGTTTTTTTGTTATTTTATCACAAAACCGCAGAGACCGTCAAGTGGCGGAACTTCATTTTATCCGCTTTTCCCTCATTTTTCAGCGCAGGGTGATGCGCTCGGAG
Source organism: uncultured Clostridia bacterium (assembly GCA_947628675.1). Taxonomy (GTDB): domain Bacteria; phylum Bacillota; class Clostridia; order Christensenellales; family Borkfalkiaceae; genus Gallimonas. The sequence continues at coordinate 65,482 of CANRAR010000001.1, read as the reverse complement.
GGCGAACGGGCAAAAATTCCGCGCTCCTCGCCGTACTTCACGCACTTCAGAAGGAACTGCGCCCCCGCCCCGTCCGCCCGCGCCGCGCGGAAGGTCTCCTCGAAGAGGGGCATGAGGTCGTCGGGATAGAGGGCGATGCGGTCCTCGAGCGCGCCGCGCACCATGGAGACGATCTCGTAGGCGGAGTAGTCCTGCGCGCTTCGCCGAAGCGCCCGCTTGCCCTCCGTGCGGAAGCGGTCGAGCCCGATGGCGCGCGGGCTGTAATAGTAGTACTCGACGCCCGCGGCGACGTCCCGCGGGAAGGCGCAGCGGTCGATGAGGGCAAGGGCGCGCTCGCGGACGCGCTTCCCGCCCTCGATGCCGTAGCCCGTGAGCAGCCGCCGCACGAGGAAGTCGCGGGAGATGGGCTGCTCGCGCGAGACGATCTCTTTGAGCCGCCCGCACACCGCCGCCGCGTTCTCCTCGGCAAGGAGGAAGCGCGCATCCTCGCGCTCCGCCTCCGCCGCATAGCGGTACCTGTGCGCGTAGCGGGAAAGGCGGGCGTTCTCCCTCCTGCCGCACAGCCCATCCGCGAGCGTTTTGAGGCGTTCCACTTCGCGCGTGGGGCTCATATAGAATTCCACGCTCGAGACCCGCGTGACCGCCCAGCCCGCGCGGCGCAGCGCCTCTTCGCGCACGAGGTAGCGCTCCTTTGCGGACATGGTTGGGTCGTAGTCGGTGAGCACGGCGAGCAAAAAGCGTGTTTTATCGCGCGGATCGACGATGGCGACATCCGCCTTGAACTTCGAGGCGCCCACGTTGAAGCGGCAATCGTACCCGTGGCGGGCAAGTTCGCGCGCGATGAAACGGCCGATGCCGCCGCCGCGCTCCTCCCCGCGGGAGGCGGGCGCGCCGCCCTGCTCCGCAAACTCGAGAAAGCGTTTAAGGTCGGAGGCGCCGCGGGAGGACGTCTTCTCCGCGTCGATTTGATTGGGCGAGAGCGAGGAAAAGACGAGCATCTCCTCCCGCGCGCGGGACGCCGCCACGTTGAGCCGCCGCCAGCCGCCCGCGCGGTTGAGGGGGCCGAAGTTCAAAAAGACCTTCCCCTCGCGGTCGGGACCGTAGCAGACGGAGAAGAGGATGACGTCCCGCTCGTCCCCCTGCACGTTCTCGAGGTTCTTGACGAAGAGGGGCTCCTCCCCGCCGTACGCCGCCTCCTCCAAGCCCTCCCGTTCGAGGGCGCGCGCGAGCAATTTTTCGATCTCCTCCCTCTGCGCGAGCGAGAAGGTGACGACGCCCATGCTCTGCCCCCTCTCCCCGGGCGATTTAAGGCGGCGCACGATCTCGCCCACGAGCGCCTCCGCCTCGGCACGGTTGTGCTTCTTGCCGCCGCGGTCGTACGTGCCCCCCACGCGGATGAGTTTCACCCTGCCCATATCGGCGTCGGGCGCGGGCACGGTAAAGAGCGACCCGTCGTAATACGCCTCGTTGCAGAAGGCGATGAGGCTCTCGCGGCGGCTCCTGTAATGCCAGCGCAACTTCCGCTCGGGCATCCCGAGGGCGAGGCATTCATCGAGGACGCTCTCGCCGTCCCCTTCCCCCATGAAGAAGCGCGTGGGCGGCAGTTGGTTGGGGTCGCCCGCGACGATGGCAGCCTTCGCCCGCGCAATGGAGCCCGCCGCCTCCGCCGCCGTCATCTGCGAGGCTTCGTCGAACACGACGAGGTCGTAAAGATCTGCCCGCGGCGGGAGGTACTGCGCCACCGAGGCGGGGCTCATGATGAGGCACGGCGCCGCCGCGACGAGGTGGGGCGCGGCCGCGAGAAGCCCCCTCACGCCCCCGCCGCCATTTCCCCGTGCCGCATGGAGAAGGGCGGCGCGCTCCGAAGCGTACTCCGCCCCCGCGCGGGGAAGACGGGCAATGAGGGTGCGGCGCGCCTCAAAAATCGCGCACTTTTTTGCCCGCTCGGACGCCGAACGGAGATGCGCGACGCGGGCTTCCGTCTCCGCCGCCGTGAAGCGGGTGAGCGCAGGCCGCGCGAGGATCTCCTCCTCCAAAAACCGCCTGTACGCCTCCTTCTCGAACGCGGCGACGAGCCCCCTCTCGCCCACGCCGCGCGCAATGAGACCCGTGATGTCCCCCATGCCCTCCCCCTCGAGGCGGCGCACCGTCTCGCGGCAACGGCAGAAGGCGCGGAACAGGTCGGCGTTGTCGATGAGCGCCGCCGCCCGCGAGGCGCTCTCGGAGAGGGCGTCCTCCCCGTCGGCGTCCTTCTCGTCCCCGCCCGTCGCGCGCAGAAACGCCCGCCGCGCCGTGAAGAAGTTCTCCACGGCAAGAACGAGCCCGCCCAAAATGGGCTCGGAGAGCCCGCGGGCGCGGATACACGCGCCGTAAAAGGCGAGGGCATCGAAAGCGGGAAAGACCTCGCCGCACAAGGCGTTCAGGGAATTGAGCCCCGCCCAAAATTCGCCGCGCTTTTTCTGCGAGAGCCGCCCGTCGCCGCCCGCGATGTGGCGGGCATAGGGCGAGGCGGAAAGTTGCTGCGACGCTTCGAAAATGTCCGAGAGCGTCTGCAAATATTTCGGCATATCCTTTTCGTCGAGGGGGCGGATGGCGAGGCGGGCGAGCCTGCGCGCCGCGGTGCGGAGGGCGCGGTCGAACTTCCATGCTCCCCCCTCGCGCGCATGGCGCAGGGCTTCGCCGTCCGTCCGCGGAAGGGCGCGGAAGGTGCGGAAGTGGAAGGCGAGGCGGGCATCCAGCCGCGCGTTTTGCTCGCAGAAGGCGCGCACCTCTTCCGCGGTGACGCCCTCGAAATACACGGCGTCTGCGCCCTTCATGAGCCGCCCCGCGAGCCCCGCCGCCGCACTCAGCCGCGCCGCCGTGCGTACGGGCATCCGTTGGCCGTAGAGGGAAAGGAAGAGCGAGAGCATCCGCTCCAAATGGGCGCTCGCCGCGAGGAGGGTCTCCGAGGCGAGAAGCGCGCCCTCCCGCGCCCGCTCGCTGTATGCGGGCAGTTCCACCCTCCCGAAGGGCATTCCGCCGAGCGCCCCGCATTCTTTTGCCGCGACCGCCGCCGAGACGAGCGTGTGGCGGTAACCCGCGAGTTCCTCCTCCGAGAGCGCGCCGTAAAAGGTGGGCGTCCCCCCGGCGAGCGCGGGCGCATCCCCCTCGCGGAGCGCGCCGAGAATGGCGTCGTACGGGGTGCCCAATCTCCCGCGCGTATGCAGCGCCGCAATGGGCTCTTCGAGTTCGCGCTCCAAGGCGTCCGTCTCTTCGATAGCGGACATGGGTGCCTCCGCGCCGCACACGGGCGGCTCCGAGATGGCGGACATGGGTGGCTCTTCGACGGAAATCAGCGCCTCCGTGGCGGACATGGTTGCTCCTTCTTCCGCGAGCGACAGCGTGTGCAGAAGTTTGCGCGCGACCTCGGCGCGGTCGGCGCGGACGGGCAGTTGCAGGCAGAAATCGCCGAGCCCCGCTCTCTCCAACCGCCGCCAAACGACCTCGAGGGCGGCCTGCTTTTCGGCGACGAAGAGGACGCGCTTCCCGCGGCGCACGGCGTTTGCGATGAGGTTGGCGATGGTCTGGCTCTTGCCCGTGCCGGGCGGGCCGTGGAGGACAAAACTCGCCCCCCTCTCGGCGAGCGCGAGGGCTTCGTCCTGCGAGGCGTCGGTAAAAAAGAGCGGGCGCGGCGGCCGCACAGGCGCGGAGCACGAAAACAGCCCCTCCTCCGCCCGCCCCGAAAGCAGGGAGCGCACGAGTTTGTTCTTCATGAATTCGGGCAGGTTGCGCTTCAAGTCGTTCCAGATGACCCGCCCGCGGAAGGAAAACAGCGCGAGGTGCACCGCCTCCTCCAACCCGTGCCCCGCCTTGCCCTCCACGGCGGCGCGGACGGCGGCATACGCCTCCCCGACGCTTGCGGGCGGCGCGGCTTCCTCGCGGAATTGGAGAAAGGCGGGGTTGAAGAAGAGCCCCTCCCGCGCGCGCAGAAGAAAGTCGCCGCCGCTTCGCACAAGAGTGACGGGGAGAAGCGCAACGGGAGCGGACTGCGTCTTTCCCTCGTGGGGATATTTGAGGAGCCCGAAGGCGAGATGCAGAAGCCCCGCGCCCGTCTCCTCCTCCGCCTCGCGGTCGTCGCGGAGCATCTTGGAGAGCAGGGCGCGCATCTCCTTTTCGCCCGCGGAGACGGCGATCTCATCGCGGGCGAGGGCGGCAAATTCGAGTTCCCGCCCGCCTTCCGCATTGCACGCCGCAAGCCGCATGGCGCGGCGCTCCCCAAGGGCGTTGAGAAGCCCGTCCGCATCGGTGCAGATAAGGCGCAGGGCGTTCTTGCCCGAAAAATTCAGGAGCGGATTGCGCGCGGAGGCATCCACGAGTTCGCTCTCCCACTTGGAGGCGCGGTGCGGCAAGCCGTGCGGCATCTCCCCGCCGCTCATGGCGGGAGGGGGCGGCGCGTACCCCGCCGCGCGGCAACGGCGAATATCGACGAAGACGCGGTACTCGCCCGCCTGCATCCCCTCAAAAAAGCGCGCCTTGGAGCGGGCGAAGGAAATTTTGCGGGCGGGGAAGAGGTCCTCCGCATCCAGAAAGACGAGATTTTCCGCCGCGCCGCCTAAATACGCCGCGACGTCCTCCGCCCCTTCGGCGGGGGCGAGCAGGTGGCTGTCGTGCAGCCACACGCCGACCGCCGCCCGCCGCTTTCCCACGGCGAGCACGGGGTTGAACCCCGCCGCCTCGAGTAAGGCACACGCCATGAGCCCTGCGCCGAGGGCGTTGACGGAGCGGGAGGCATCCGAGAAGCCCTCGTTTGAGGCGCAGACGGGCGCGCCCGCGTTGAAGGGCTGCATCTCCGCGCGGGCGCACACGCGCATGGCGGAAAACACCGCAGAGAGCGCGCGCCTTGCATCGCTCCCCACGCCGTAGCCCGCAAGGGCGCCGCCCCGCCGCTTTTCGAGTTCCCGCGCGATGGCGAGCGTCCGCCCGCACTCCTCCGAGTAGGGGTCTGAAAAGGCGGCGAGGCGCATAGCGTCCCCCTCGAGCCCCTCCCAATAGCCCGCGGGGAGCGCGGTAAACGTTTGCTCGGCGCAAACTTTTTCGCCGCCGCACCGAAGGGTCGCCGAGAGCGTCACACGCCGCACCCCGCCCTCCGCAAGGCGGGCGGGCGAGAAGAGGTCGGGCACGGAGAGCATCTCCTCCCCCTCAACGCAAAGTTCGCGCTCGAAGGGCACGACGATCCCCTCTGCGGAGGAGACGGTAAGAGTGCACCGCAGAGCCCCCGCGGAGAAATTTTCGATGCGGAAGCGAACGGGGGTATGAAGGCGGCAATCGAGGAGCCCCACAAAGCGGGGCGCCTCTATGGTGAGCGCAAACGGCGGCGTTTTTTCGGGCATAATTCACCTATATACCCGAAAATTATTGCAATTTCGCGGCAACGGTATACGCGCAAACAAAAAAACGCGCCCCGCGGCGCGCCAAACGTGCTGAAAAAATCAGCGTCAAATGTAGGCGTTTTCGAAGTACTCGATGCTGTCCCCCTCCACCGAGGCGACGTCGAAGCGGATGGGCACTTCGCGCTGTTCCAGGGAGACCCAATACCTTGCGATCATGCGGTAGCGCTGCTGCTTGGCGTAAGTCACGGCCTCGGCGGGCTCGCCGTACGCATCGGTGAGGCGCGCCTTGACTTCCACAAAGCACACAAAGCCGTCGGGGCTCTTTACGACGAGGTCGGCCTCGCCGAAGGGCGTCTTGAAGTTGCGCTCCAAAATTTTGTAGCCGCGCTTTTTCAGGTATTTGCCGACGGAACGCTCCGCTTCCCGTCCCAGAACTTTGTTATGAAGGTTTTGCGATGGATCTCGCATATGCCGTGCTCCCGAATTGCCTCGATGTGTTCCCGCGTACCGTAGCCCGCGTTGCGCTCAAACCCATAGAACGGATAGCGTTTTGCATATTCCGCCATGAGCGCATCCCTGTACACCTTGGCGAGGATGCTCGCCGCGCCGATGGAGGCGACGAGGGCGTCCCCCTTTACAATGCTCTTTTGCGGAATTGCAATGTCCAAAGTCATGTTGCCGTCGGTGAGCACGAAGTCGGGCGGAACGGCGAGGCTCTCGACGGCGCGCTTCATGCCGAGGCGGGTCGCCTGCAAGATGTTGATCTCGTCGATGACGGTTTCGCTCACTTCGGCGATGGAATAGGCGCGGGCGACCTCCTTAATTTGTTCGGCGAGGGCTTCCCGCTTCTTGGGGGAGAGTTTCTTGCTGTCGTCGATGCCCGCAATGCGGTGCGCTTCTTCCAAGGGAAGAATGACGGCGGCGCACACGACGGGCCCCGCCAAAGGCCCCCGCCCCACTTCATCGACGCCCGCAACCGCCATAAAGCCGCGGGCAAGATATTCGCGCTCGCAGGTAAGTTCGTCCATGTTATAATAGGTGTGCGGCGGCAAGGTCCTCCGCGCCGTCCAAACAAATTTTGCCGAGTTTACCCTTGCGGAGATCATCCACGAGGGCGCGCTCGCCGCGCTCGTAGTCGTATTCGCCGCCGCGGAGCACGAACCCCCGCCGCGCGCAGAGCGCTTCGAGCATTGCGAGGGGCTCGCCGCCCTCGATGCCGTACCGCTCTTTGAGAGAGGCGGGATAGCGGGCAAACAGTTCTTCGAGGAGGGAAAGGGCGATCTCATCGAAGTGCAGAATGTCGTCGTTGAGGCACCCGAGGTAGGCGAGCCGCCGCGCAAAAACTTGGTTTTCACAGGAGGGGGGCATGACGCCGGGGGTATCGAGCAGTTCGAATGCGCCGCACTTCACCCACTGCCCCGCGCGGGTGACGCCCGCCTTGTCGCCGACGGCGGCCTTCCTCCCGCCCGCGAGCAGGTTGATGAGCGTACTCTTCCCCGTGTTGGGAATGCCCGCCACGAGGAAGCGGATGGGGCGCGTGGTGCCCTTCTCCCGATAGCGGTTTGCCTTTTCCGCGGAGATCTCCGCCATCGCCTCTTGCAGCGGGCGCAAAAAAAATTGCGCGTTTGCCGCGATCTTCACGGCGCGCCTTCCGCCCTCCCGCATGAGGGAGCACAGCCTGTCCGCCCCGCCGTCCGCAAGGTCGCCCTTGTTGAGGACGAACAAAATGGGCTTGCCGCCCGCGAGCGTTTCGAGACGGGGATTGTAGGAAGAGGCGGGCGCGCGCGCATCGAGCACGTAGATGACGGCATCGGCGAGCGATAGATTTTCCCCCATCATGCGCACGGCCTTCGCCATGTGCCCGGGGTACCACTGGATAGGGTTCACGAATTGCCCCCCTTCCCGTTCAATAAATCGGGGCGCAATTTTTCGGTAAGTTCCAAAGATTTTTCGCGCCGCCATTTGTCGATCTCGGCGTGGTTGCCGCTCCGCAAAACTTCGGGCACCGTGAGCCCCCTGTACTCCACGGGGCGGGTGTACTGCGGGTATTCGAGAAGGTTCTCCGAAAAACTCTCCTGCACTAGACTTTCGGGGGAGAGGACGCCGTCCAAATAGCGCGAGACGCAGTCCACAAGCACCATGGCGGGCAGTTCGCCGCCCGTCAAAACGTAGTCGCCGATGGAAATTTCCTCGTCGATAAATAAATCTATGGCGCGCTGATCCACGCCCTCGTAGTGCCCGCAGAGGAGCACGAGTTCCTCCTCTTCGGAAAGCGAGATGACCTTCTCCTGCGTGAGGGGCTTTCCCTTGGGGGAGAGGTACACCCGCCTTGCCCTATGTTCGGGGTCGCAGGCCTCGACGGCGCTTCCGATGGGCTGCGCCATCATCACCATGCCCGCGCCGCCGCCGAAGGGATAATCGTCACACTTTGAGTGCTTGTCCTCGGTGTACGCGCGAATATCCACGATATTCAGTTGGAATTTGCCCTCCTTTCTCGCCCTGCCCACGATGCTCTCATCGAGCGCCGCGAACATCTCGGGAAAGAGGGTCAAAACCGTAATTTTCATTCGAGCACCGCAACTTCTCTGTAACGTTTTTCGTCCACGACGATCTTGCCGCCCGCGACGTCCACTTCGAGCGTCAGCCCCTTCACGAGGGGAAACATGACCTCTTTCTCGCCCGTATCGATGGTGTAAATATCCGTCGCGGCCTGCCGTATCTCCTTCAAAACGCCCAAGCGCTGTCCGCCTTGGGTGAAAACTTCGCTCCCCAAAAGGTCGGCGATGTAGTAACTGCCCGCGGGAAGTTCGGGGGCTTCGTCGCGGGGGACGGTCACTTTTTTGCCACGGAGAAGTTCGGCGGCGTTGCGGTCGGGTACGCCGCGGAGGGATGCGAACACGCACCCGTCGCCCACGCGCATCCGGAGCACCTTGAACTCCTCGCCGTCCAAAAAGATGCGCTTGAACGCCAAGAGATCCTCCGCCGTATCGGTGAACGGCTTTATTTTCACTTCGCCGCGGATGCCCTGCGGCTTCAACACTTCGCCGATGACGAGTTCGCGGTTCATTTCCGTGCAAAGAGCGCGTCCGCCGCGCGGCGGATATTTTCTTGGGTGCGCGCCTTATCCTCCTCGCTCTTGATGACGGCGATGTTCTCTACGCCGCGGTATTTTTCAAACACTTCAAAAAATTTATTCCGTATCTTCATCTGCTTTTCGAGGGTCTCGTACCGCTCCGTCTCGCCGCGGCGGCCGACGCGCTTCATGCTCTCCTCGGGCGTGACGTCGAGAAAGACGACGAGGTCGGGGCGAAGTAGTTCCATGGCGGGGCGGTTGAGTTCCTCCACCCATTCGAGGGGAACGAACCCGCCGTTGTAGGCGAGCGACGAAAAATAATAGCGGTCGCAGAGCACGGTGCAGCCCGCTTCGAGTTTTTTGAGCATCCCGCTCTCGGGGTTTTGGATGTGGTCGAGCCTGTCCGCGGCAAACAGCGCGGCGATGGCGTGTTCACTCGTCTCGATGCGCCTGCCCATGCAGTCGTGGAGAAGTTCCCCGAAGGGAGAATTTGTGGGCTCGTGCGTGGTGTAGACGGGGACGCCCTTTGCCGAGAGATATTCGCCGAGCAGCCGCATCTGCGTGGACTTGCCGCTGCCGTCCGTTCCCTCGAATACGATGAATTTTCCTCTTGTAGCCATAGTTTTATTATAGCAAACGCGCGCGCGGTTGTCAATGCGGAAAGTAAGAATTCTCCCTCGGGCAAAATGCGGCGTTTTGCGGAACAATAAGAATTCTTCCGCGGACAAAATGCGGCGTTTTTGCGGAACAATAAGAATTCTTCTGCGGACAAAATGCGGCGTTTTGCGGGCGAAAATTGCAAAAAGGCGCGATTTGAATGCCGAAAGGCGCTTTTTGAGGGCAAAAAAATGTTCCCCGCATAAAATTAGACTTTCCGCTCTCAAAGCTTCCTGCTGCGCCGCGCGCTGCCGCCGCCCTCGCGGCAGCCGCGCGCGTTGCAGCAGGGAGCTTTGTTCACTCACGGCGCGCTCGTTTGCTCTCTTTTTCTCTTTCCATTGTTATGATACCACAAATTTTTTGCCCTTTCGGTTGTATATGCCATATTTTTTGAAAAAAGTTGAAATTTTTTTACCCCTCCCCCCCCCCGTGTCCCCCTCCCCGCGGCTACGCCGCGGGGAGGGGGGATAATGAGAGAGCAGCGGAGCGAGGACGGGCGAGGACGGGCGAGATGGGAACAACCCCCACCACCGCCTACGGCGGAGCCGCCCCCTTGAAAAGGGGGCAGCTAAGGAGGGCGGGGCGAAATGACGCGGGGCGGGCGGACTTCGCCCATCGGGATTCTTCGGTCGCTACTTCGCGGCTGTGCCGCTCGTGCCGCCCTTAGTAGACGAATAGTGCGGGCGGGGCAGAATGACGCGGAAGGATTAGGAGGTGCCCCACCCCCACCCCCTCCCGAGGAGGAGGCACAAAAGGAAGGCTCCGAGGGGGGTAAAAGAGGAAGGCGGAAAGAAAGGTCTCCTGTTCCGAAAACCCTTCCCCCTATGCTTCGACTGTGATTTTGATTTTTTGTCCGTCGGAGAATATCATATCGATCGTATTCCCGTAAGACAGACATTCCGCGACAAAATAATCTTTTATCAGCGGAAGCAGTTCGGATACAATATCCTCCGCGGAAATCAATTCTTTTTCCATTGTTTTTCCTCCTTTTTTCATTCGGAATGGCGCGCCTCATTCCCATGACAATAGGATACACCAAAGAACTGCGCCAAGGCAAACAAAATGGCGTACTTCTTGGGGTAAACTTTTGTCGAAAAAGGGGAAGTTTATGGAGATTTTGTCGAAACTTTCAGAGCGGCTCAAAGAACTCATGGAGGAGCGGGAACTGCGCTCGGAGACGCTCGCAAAGGAGGCGGGCATTGCGGGCTCGTCCATCCGCTCGTGGCTGAGGGGCGCATCCGTTCCCACATTTGAGAGCGCCGTGAAACTTGCGGACTTCTTCTGCTGTCCCCTCGATTTTCTCGCGGGGCGCAGTGAGGACTGCGGCAACGTTGCGCCCAGAACGCTCCCGCCCTTTTACCCGAGACTGCGCGCCATCATGGAGGAGGCGGGCGTGACACGGTTCCGCATCGCAAAGGAGACGCAGATAAAGGACGCCTTCTTCACGAATTGGGCGCGGGGCGAAAAGCCGCTCCTCGTGACCCTGTGCGTACTTGCCGACTTTTTGGACGTCTCCCTCGACTACCTCGTGGGCAGGGTCGAATATTGAACAATACGAAAACGGGGCGCCTTTCCTGCGGCGTCCCGTTTTTATTTTACCCACTCCAAGAATATCTTGAATGCAGAGGGAACGGCATAAACATTTTGTATCTCCTCCGCCGTCGCCCAAACGTAGCGCGGATCCTTTGCTTCGACTTCGACGAGACGCCCCGTCATGTGCCATTCGACGTGGGTGAAGACGTGCTTTGCCGCCTTCTCCGACAGCACTTTGCCGAGTTCGGGGGCGACGCCCACCCCCCTACCCCCCTCCGAGGAGGGGGCAAGTACAGAGACCTCAGCGGCGGGGGCGGGTTGGGAAGGCTCCGAGGCGGGCGCGGGGGCGGAAACCTCAGCGGTGGGGGCGGAAGGCTCCGAGGAGGGGGCGGGTGCGGAAGGTTCCGAAGCGGGGGCGGAAACCTCAGCGGCGGGAACGGACGGGGAAGTCGCCGAGGCGGAGGCGGGGGCGTCCCCTTCCCAATTGGGGAACTCCCACATCCCCGAGAGCAGCCCCTTTCCGCGCTTTTTGAGGGCGTACTCGTTCCCGCACTTCAACACGAAAACGTTTAACTTTACGATCTTCCGCGCCCTCTTTTCGCCGCGGACGGGGAAGTTCTCCTCCCTGCCCGCAAGGTGGGCGCGGCACAAATTGTTCCAAGGGCACTTGCCGCACAGCGGCGCGCCGCCCGGGACGCATACGATGGCGCCGAGTTCCATGAGCGCCTCGCAAAATTCGCCCGCCTCTGGGGGATAGACGGCGGCAAGCGCCGAAGCGTATGCCTTGCGCACGGCGGGGTCATCCACATTGCTCCCATCCGCGAAGAGGCGGGAGAGGATGCGCAGTACGTTGCCATCCACCGCGGGCATGGGTAGCCCCAATGCGACGGAGCAGACGGCGCCCGCCGTGTAATCGCCGACGCCCGGAAGCGCTCTTACCCCCACCCATGTCCGGGGGAAGCCCTCCGCGGCGATGATCTTTGCCGCCTTCCAAAGGTTGCGCGCGCGGGTGTAGTAGCCGAGGCCTTCCCACGCCTTCAACACCTCGTCCTCGGAGGCAGCGGCGAGCGCCTCCGCCGTGGGGAAGCGGCGCAGAAATTCCACGTACCGCTCGCGCACCGCCTCCACGCGCGTCTGTTGGAGCATGAGTTCGGAGACGAGCACGGTATACGGCGTACGGTCGTGCCGCCACGGGAGGTCGCGCTTATTTTCGCGGTACCACCCGAGGAGCGGCTCTACCGCGGTTTTCAAAAATTGAATTTCCTGTTCCATGGGATAAGATGAGGGGCAAGTCGGACTTCGTTATTCGGGATTCTTCGCTACGCTCAGAATGACACGGTAGAACGGGGAGCCGGATATTCCCTCTTTTCAGAAGCAAGCAGGTCAAGGAGCGCGAGGAAAACTTGAGGGAGTTTACGATTCGGTAAATGACCGAAAGTTGCCGCAGCGGGACGAAGAGATGCGCCGCTTATGGAAAGAGACTCAGAAGAGACCGGTGATCTTGCCGCTCTCGTCCACGTCGATCTTCTCGGCGGCGGGAACTTTGGGGAGCCCCGGCATCGTCATGATGTTGCCCGTGAGCGCGACGACGAACCCCGCGCCCGCAGAAATCTTCACCTGCCGCACCGTGATCTCGAAATCCTCGGGCGCGCCGAGTTTTAAGGCGTCGTCGGAGAACGAATACTGCGTCTTTGCCATGCAGACGGGCGTCTTTCCGAAGCCCAGCGCTTCCAGCCGCGCGATCTCCTCCTCCGCCTCGGGCGTATAGAGGACGCCCCGCCCGCCGTAAATTTTGGTGGCGACGGCGGCGATCTTCTCCTTGATGGGGAGCGCCGCATCGTAGCAGAACTTAAAGTCGCTCTTCTCTTCGCACAGACGGACGACCTCGCGGGCGAGCGCCTCGCCGCCCTTGCCGCCCTCCGCCCACACGGTGGAGAGCACGACGTTGACGCCGAGCGCCTTGCACTTTTCGATGACGAGGGCGATCTCCGCGTCGGTATCGGCGGGGAAGCGGTTGACGGCGACCACCGTGGGGAGCCCGAACACGTTCTTCATGTTGGAGACGTGACGCAGGAGATTGGGGAGCCCCTTCTCGAGCGCAGGAAGGTTCTTCGCGGCAAGTTCCGTCTTGGGCACACCGCCGTGCATCTTGAGGGCGCGCACCGTGGCGACGACGACGGCCGCCGCAGGCTGTAAATCCGCAAAGCGGCACTTGATATCGAGGAATTTCTCCGCACCGAGGTCTGCGCCGAAGCCCGCCTCCGTCACCACATAGTCGCCGAGTTTCAAAGCCGTCTTGGTGGCGATGACCGAGTTGCACCCGTGCGCGATGTTGGCGAAGGGCCCGCCGTGCACAAACGCGGGCGTCCCCTCCAAGGTCTGCACGAGGTTGGGCTTCAAGGCGTCTTTGAGGAGAGCCGTCATGGCGCCCTCCGCTTTCAAGTCCCCCGCCGTGACGGGCTTCCCTTCATAGGTGTACCCCACGACGATGCGGGAAAGGCGCGATTTCAAATCGGAGACGGAGGTCGCAAGGCAGAAGATCGCCATGACCTCGGAGGCGACGGTGATATCGAAGGCGTCCTTCCGCGGTACGCCCGACTTGGGCCCGCCGAGGCCGTCCTCGACGTAGCGGAGTTGGCGATCGTTCATATCCACACAGCGGTGCCACGTGATGCGCGCGGGGTCGATATGAAGGGCGTTCCCCTGAAAGATGTGGTTATCGAGCATGGCGGCGAGCAGGTTGTTGGCGGCGCCGATGGCGTGGAAATCCCCCGTGAAGTGCAGATTGATGTCCTCCATGGGCACGACCTGCGCGTAGCCGCCGCCCGCGGCTCCCCCTTTGATGCCGAACACGGGCCCGAGGGAGGGCTCGCGCAGGGCGACGACAGTTTTTTTGCCGATGCGCGAAAGCCCGTCGGCAAGGCCGATGGTGGTCGTCGTCTTGCCCTCGCCCGCGGGCGTGGGGGTGATGGCGGTGACGAGGATGAGTTTGCCGTTCTTCGTCCCGCGCTCCATAATTTCGAGCCCCACCTTCGCCTTGTACTTGCCGTAGTACTCGATGTCGTCCTCGTTGAGGCCGAGTTTGGCGGCGATCTCTTGGATGTGTGAAAGTTTTGCTTCCTGTGCGATCTCGATATCACTTTTCATGGGTGACCTCCCTCTCTCATTTGAAATATTTGACTGCGCTCTCGAAGAGTTTCATATCGTAGTTGCCGATGACGTTTTTGTAAAGAGCGGCGCCCTTACGCTCGGAATGCCCCATCTTGCCGAACACCCTGCCGTCGGGGGACAAGATGCCCTCCACGGCGTTCATGCTACCGTTGGGGTTGAAGCGGACATCCATCGTCGCGTTGCCCGCAAGATCGACGTACTGCGTCATGATTTGCCCGTTTTCTATGAGCCTTTGCATGAGGGCGGGGGAAGAAATGAACTTGCCCTCGCCGTGCGAGATGGGTACGCTGTACACGTCGCCCACCTTCACGCCCGCAAGCCACGGCGACTTGACGGAAGAGACGCGCACCCGCACGATGCGGCTCTGATGCCGCCCGATGTCGTTGTACGTGAGCGTGGGGCAGGTTTCGTCCGTCCCGATGATCTTCCCGTACGGCACGAGCCCCAATTTTATGAGCGCCTGAAAGCCGTTGCAGATGCCGCCCATGAGCCCGTCGCGCCGCTCCAAGAGCGCCGAGACTTGCTCTTTCACCTCCTCGCCGCGGAAGAAGGCGGTGATGAACTTGCCCGAGCCGTCGGGTTCATCCCCGCCCGAAAAGCCGCCGGGGAGGAAGAGGATGTTGCACTCCCTCATGCGGGCGGCGAACTCCTCCGCCGAGCGGGAGACCTCGCCCTGCGTACGGTTGCGGATGACGAAAATTTGCGCCGTTGCGCCCGCATCCTCGAACGCCTTCGCCGTATCGTATTCGCAGTTGGTGCCGGGGAACACGGGAATGAGCGCCGTCGGCCGTGCGCGCTTCACGGCGGGGAATGCCGCGCTGCGCCCTTCAAAGGTGACGTTCTCCGCCTTATTCTCCCGCGCTTGTATGTTGCAGGGATAGACGGGCTCGAGTTTTTCCTCGTAAATTTTGTTGAGTTCGGCGAGCGAAACCGAGGCGCCCATGTACGAGATAGCGGGGCGCTCCACGGTCTTGCCTATGACCATGCCCGCGGTCACATCGTCCGAAACCTCCAAGATGAACGCGCCGTAGTTGTAGCCGAACACCTCGGACATGGGTACGCCATCTTCATATTGGAAGCCCACCATGTTGCCGAGGCAACTCTTCAAAACGCCCTCCGCGATGCCGCCGAAGGTGGGCGTGAACGCCGCGTAGACCTTGCCCGCCCGCATGAGCGACGTGACGAGGGCGAACGTTTCCAAAAGCGACTTTGTGACGGGCAGGCCGCTTGCATCGTATGCGGGCTTGATGAGCACGACTTTGTGCCCCGCGCCCTTCCACTCGGGGGAGACGACCTCGCCCGCTTTCCCCGTCGTCACGGCGAAGGAGACGAGCGTGGGCGGCACGTCGATGTGCTCGAAGGTGCCCGACATACTGTCCTTCCCGCCGATGGCGGCGACGCCCAGTTCCGTCTGCGCCTTGAACGCCCCGAGGAGCGCCGCGAGCGGAATTCCCCAGCGCTTTTCGTCCTTCCCAAGCCGCAGAAAATATTCCTGAAATGTGAGGTAGACGTCCTCGAACGACGCGCCCGTCGCAATCAGCTTACTAACGCTCTCAAGGGCGGCGAGGTACGCGCCATGGTAGGGGCTCTTCTCGGCGATATAGGGGTTGCCGCCCCACGCCATATACGAGGCGGTATCGGTGTGCCCCTTCTCGACGGAGACGAGGTGCACCATCGCCTGCGGGGGCGTCAGCTGATATTTTCCGCCGAAGGGCATGAGCACGGTGCCCGCGCCGATGGTTGAATCGAACCGCTCCGCAAGCCCGCGCTTGGAGCAGATGTTGAGGTCTCCCGCAAGGGCGCGCATTCCCCCCGCAAAGTCCGCGGGGATCGGCTTTTGATAGTCTTGATATTTGGAAACGGCGGCGGTGGCGTGTTTCTCCGCGCCGTTACTATTCAAAAATTCGCGCGAAATATCGACGACGGTCTTCCCCCTCCACGTCATCACGAGGCGGGGCTCCTTTGTAACCGCCGCAACGACGGTCGCCTCCAAGTTTTCCTGTTCGGCGAGGGCGATGAACTTCTCCGCGTCCTCCTCGGATACGACGACAGCCATGCGCTCCTGCGATTCCGAGATGGCAAGTTCGGTGCCGTCGAGCCCGTCGTACTTCTTGGGCACGAGATCCAAGTTGATGTTGAGGCCGTCCGCGAGTTCGCCGATGGCGACGGAGACGCCGCCCGCGCCGAAATCGTTGCACCGCTTCACAAGGCGCATTGCCTCGCGGCTCCTGAACAGCCGTTGCAGTTTGCGCTCCTCGGGCGCGTTGCCCTTCTGCACCTCCGCGCCGCACGTTGAAAGGCTCTCGAGCGTGTGCGATTTGGAGGAGCCCGTCGCGCCGCCGCAGCCGTCGCGCCCCGTTCGCCCGCCGAGGAGAATTATTTTATCCCCGGGGAGGGGCTGCTCGCGCCGCACGTTGCTTGCGGGCGTCGCCGCAATGACCGCACCGATCTCCAATCGCTTCGCAACATAGCCGGGGTGATAAATTTCGTCCACCTGCCCCGTTGCGAGCCCGATCTGGTTGCCGTAGGAGGAGTACCCCGCCGCGGCGGTCGTTACGATCTTGCGCTGGGGAAGTTTGCCCTTCATCGTGTCCCTCACGGGGACGAGGGGGTCGCCCGCGCCCGTCACGCGCATGGCGGCATACACGTAACTGCGCCCCGAGAGCGGATCGCGGATGGCGCCGCCGATGCAGGTCGCCGCGCCGCCGAAGGGCTCGATCTCGGTGGGGTGGTTGTGGGTCTCGTTCTTGAAGAGGAGGAGGTAGTCCTCGTCCTTGCCGTCCACGTTTACTTTTATCTTCACCGTGCAGGCGTTGATCTCCTCGCTCTCGTCGAGTTTTTGAAGGAGCCCGCGCTTCTTCAAGAGTTTTGCGGCGATGGTGCCGAGATCCATGAGACTGACGGGCTTGGTGCGGCCGAGTTCTTTGCGCGCTGCGAGGTACTCTTCGTACGTCTTTTGCAGCAGTTCGTCCTCGAACGTCACCCCGTCCACGGTGGTGAGGAAGGTCGTGTGGCGGCAGTGATCCGACCAATAGGTGTCGATCATCCGGATCTCGGTGAGGGTGGGGTCGCGTCCCTCCTTACGAAAATAGGCTTGGCAGAACGCGACGTCGTCCTCGTCCATGGCAAGAGAATACTTCTTCACGAACGCCGCAAGCCCCGCCCTATCTAATTGCAAAAAGCCGCCGAGCGTCTCCACGTCGGAGGGCGCGGGGTGGGAAATGCGCAGCGTCTGCGGTTTTTCAAAACTTGCCTCGCGGCTCTCCACGGGGTTGATGACGTACTTTTTGACGGCCTCGAGCGCCCCGTCGGAGATGTTTCCGTAGAGGGCGTAAATTTTCGCCGTGCGCACGAGGGGGCGCTCCCCTTGCGAGATGAGCTGGATGCACTGCGCCGCGCTGTCCGCCCGCTGATCGAACTGCCCGGGGAGATATTCGACGGCGAACGCCTTTGCGCCCGCAAGGTCGATGTGCTCCGTCGCCCTGTCCATCTGCGGCTCGGAAAAGACCGTTTTCACACACGCATCGAAGAGCGCTTTATCCATTCCCTCGGCGTCGTAGCGGTTGATGACGCGCACCTGCTCCACGCCCGCAAGTTCCAAGAGGTCGCGGCAGTCGGCAAGGAGCGTTCTCGCCTCGATGTCGAACCCGTCCTTTTTCTCCACAAAAATACGATATACCATGTCGCTCCTTTCGTAACTTTCTTTTTCTACAGCGCCCCGCGGGCAGCATATTGAGGGCAAAGAAAGTTACGAGGACTGAATTTGTTTATCTCTTATTGGTTCGCCCACGAATAGGACGTCCTCAAAGTCATTAAGCCTACGGTAGTGTGGCAAATGGGGTCGCCCACGGCGGAAGTCAATTCCGCCTAAGGCACATAATTTTATTGCTTGTATGGTTCCCTTTCCCTTTTCAACGCCCTGCGGCTTATTCTCCGAGCGCGGAAAGAGCCCGTGCCCCGATGTCCGCGCGCTTGTAGGCGTTTTCAAACGTGATCTTCTCGGCGAGGGAATAGGCGCGCGCTACGGCCTCCTTGAGGGTGGGAGCCGTAGCCGTGGCGCCCAAAACTCTGCCGCCCGCGGTGAGCAGTTTTCCCCCTTCGAGTCTCGCCCCCGCGACGAAAATCGCCTCGTCTTCCCCCGCCTCGGGCAGGGAAATTTCGTACCCCGTTTGGTACTTCTGCGGATACCCGTCGGAGGCGAGCACCACGCAGCACGAAGCACCGCCCGAAAATTTTACAGCGGTTTCCGCGAGCGTCCCGTTGCGGCAGGCGAGTATGATCTCCAAAAGGTCGCTTTCGAGAAGGGGCAGAACGGCCTGCGTTTCGGGGTCGCCGAAGCGGCAGTTGTACTCGATGACCTTTGGCCCTTCGGGCGTGAGCATGAGCCCGAAATACAGGCAGCCCCTGAACGTGCGCCCCTCCCGGTTCATCGCCGCCACGGTGGGCAAGAAAATTTCGCGCATACACCGCGCCGCGATCTCTTCCGTGTAGTAGGGATTGGGCGCAACGGCGCCCATGCCGCCCGTGTTGAGCCCTTCATCCCCCGTTCTCGCCCGCTTGTGATCCATGGAGGAGACCATGGGCACGAGCGTCTTTCCGTCGGTGAAGGAGAGCACAGAGACCTCAGGGCCCGTCAGAAATTCTTCGATGAGGATGCGGTTGCCGCTCTCGCCGAATACTTTCTCCACCATCATGTCGCGCACGGCCTTTTCCGCCTCGGAGAAAGTCGCGGCGACGACCGCGCCCTTGCCGAGCGCGAGCCCGTCCGCCTTGACGACGACGGGATAGGGATGCGTTTTGAGGTAGGAGATAGCCTCGGCGGCGTCGGTAAAGACGCGGCTCTCGGCGGTCGGGATGCCGTATTTTTTCATGAGATCTTTGGAGAACACCTTGCTCCCCTCGATGACCGCGGCATTTTTCGTGGGGCCGAAGCAGGGCACCCCGAGACCTTCCAGCCTATCCACGAGCCCCATGCAGAGGGGGTCGTCGGGCGTGACCACGGCAAAATCGGGCTTGCATTTTTGGGCGAACGCCGCGATGCCGTCAAGGTCGGTCGCTTTCACGGGCACACACTCGGCGTCCGCGGCGATGCCGCCGTTGCCGGGCAGGCACCAAATCTTTCCGCAGCGCTTGCTCTTTTTTAAGGTTTTGATGACGGCGTGTTCTCGCCCGCCTCCCCCGACGACCAAAATATCCATCGTTTTTTCTCCCAACTTCATCCGTTTCCCTCGCGCAAAATATTTTCCGTAGGAAAAGATTTTGCGCGAAAATTTTTCAGTGGTGAAACAGCCGCATCCCCGTAAAGCACATCACCATGTTGTGCGCATCGGCGGCCTCGATGACGAGGTCGTCCCGCACACTCCCGCCGGGCTCGGCGACGTACGTTACTCCGCTTCGTGCCGCGCGCTCGATGTTATCCGCAAACGGGAAAAACGCGTCGCTGCCCAAGGAGACGCCCGTAATTCCCGCAAGATATTCCGCCTTCTCCTCGCGGGTGAAGGGTTCGGGGCGCACGGCAAAATTCTTCCGCCACACGCCGTCGCCCAGCACTTCCTCGGCTTCGTCGGAAAGATACAAGTCGATGATGTTGTTCTTTTCGGGTCTGCCCACGCCATCCGCAAATTGCAGGGAGAGCACCTTCTCGTGCTGCCGCAAATGCCACAGGTCGGCCTTCTGCGCCGCGAGCCGCGTACAGTGGATGCGCGACTGCTGCCCCGCGCCCACGCCGATGGCCTGCCCATCCGCCGCAAAGCACACCGAGTTGGACTGCGTGTACTTCAAAGTGATGAGCGAGATGATGAGATCGATGGCCTTCTCGGCGGGCAAATTTTTGTTCTCGGTGACGATATTTTCAAGGAGCGTTTTGTCGATTTTGAAATTGTTGCGCCCCTGCTCAAAGGTGACGCCGTACACCTGCTTGTGCTCGACGGGCGCGGGCACGTAGTCCTTATCGATTTTTATAATGTTGTACGCACCCTTGCGCTTGCCCTTCAGAATTTCGAGCGCCTTGGGCGAATAGGCGGGCGCGATGATGCCGTCCGAGACCTCGCGGGCTATAATTCTTGCCGTCACCTCGTCGCACTCGTCGGAGAGGGCGATAAAGTCGCCGAACGAGGACATCCTGTCCGTCCCCCGTGCCCGTGCATAGGCGCAGGCGAGGGGGCTGTCGTCCAAGCCTTCGATGTCGTCCACGAAACACGCCTTTTTGAGGGCGGGCGAAAGGGTCTTCCCGATCGCGGCGGAAGTGGGCGAGACGTGCTTGAAACTCGTCGCCGCGACGCACCCCGTGTTCTCCCCGATCTCCTTGACGAGTTGCCACGCGTTGAAGGCGTCGAGAAAGTTGATGTACCCCGGCCGCCCGTTCAGAATTTCCACGGGCAAATTGCTCCCGTCCTCCATGAAGATGCGCGCGGGCGTCTGGTTGGGGTTGCACCCGTATTTCAGGGAAAATTCGTTCATGCCGTCCTCCTCACTTTGTATATTTGTTGAAAAGTACGCTCTCCGCCTCGCCCGTTTTGAGATCTACGGCGCGGCAGTAGAGGGAAATTTTG
The DNA here is from genome assembly GCA_947628675.1 of uncultured Clostridia bacterium. Taxonomy (GTDB): domain Bacteria; phylum Bacillota; class Clostridia; order Christensenellales; family Borkfalkiaceae; genus Gallimonas. Next base: position 45,128 of record CANRAR010000001.1, on the reverse strand, counting down.
TTTTCTTCGTCGAGGCTCTCCCAAATTTCCTCCGCCATGGTGCGGAGGCCGTTTTGAAGTTTCACGCGCGCGGGCTCGCCTTCAAAGGAGGGAAGCGGGCTCCCGTCCCCCTCGTAGGTGTGCAGGTAGTGCCCCGTGCCGCTTTCGGGCTCGTAGCAGAAGAAATAGCGATTGCACTTCTTGCCCTTGCCGTCGGCGCACTTCAGAATAGACATCTCGTAGGAATAGTCCGCCGCCCTTTTTCCAAGGTGCAGAATGGCGCTGATGCGGGGGGTGTAGTTGGGGGCGTCGGGCTCGAACGTGCGCCGCATGAGGGCGTGGCGGAAGCAGTGCCCCGCCGCGAGCGACTGCGCGATCGTTTCCGTCTGGTCGCCGTTGGTGACGATGACATCCTGCCCCGCCGTTTTGACGGGCGAGTAGAGGATGAGGGAGGGATCGACGACCTTGGAGGCGTCGTAGGGCTCCGTTCTCACCTCGTCGCCGTATTCCGCAAACACGCGGTTGCGGGAGTTGGCGCTCCTGCCCATAATGAAGTAGGCGAAGAACGCCCGCTTGCCGTCCGCCGTCTTCCCGACGATGATGCCGCGCCCGGGGTACCTGTTTGCGCCCACCGCGCGCCCTAAACCTTTCTTTCTCATATGGTATCTCCTCTCATTTTTTTACAGACTTGTTCCAAGGCCTTGGGGTAGATGACCCACTCCGCCTCGCGCATCACGCGCTGCTGTAACATTTCGGGCGTATCGCCCTCCATCACTTCTACCGCCTTCTGCGCGATGATGGGGCCCCCGTCGCACTCCTCGGTGACATAGTGCACCGTCGCGCCCGTCACCTTCACGCCGCGGGCGAGCGCGGCCTCGTGCACGTGCAGGCCGTACATTCCCACGCCGCCGAACGAGGGCAACAGCGCGGGGTGGATGTTGAGGATGCGCCCCTCGTATTCTTTCACGAACGCCGCCGAGAGCACCGTCATGAACCCTGCGAGCACCACGAGTTCCGCCCCGTGCGCTTTGAGGCAGGCGAGAATGGCGCTCTCCCGCGCCGCGCGGGGGTACTCCCTCTTATCGAACACGGCGGTCTCCACACCGAAACTTTCTGCGCGCTTTAAGGCGAACGCCTCGCGGCTGTCGGCGACGACGAGCACGACCTCCCCGTGGGGGATGTTCCCCGCCGCCTGCGCATCCAGAATGGCCTGCAAATTTGTTCCGCCGCCAGAGCATAGCACGGCGATCTTCACCTTGCTCATAGAAGTTCCACGCCCTCGCCCTGTTCGATGACGCCGAGGCGGTACGCCTCCACGCCGTTCTGCTTCAAAATTTTTATCGCCCTCTCCGCGTCACTCTCGGCGACGACGACCGCCATGCCCACGCCCATGTTGAAGGTGTTGAACATATCGTGCTCGGAGATGCCGCCCTTCTCTTGAAGATATTTGAAAATTGGCGGCACCTTCACGTCGCTTCTTTGAATGCGGACGCCCAGCCCCTTGGGGATACAGCGCGGCATATTCTCGTAGAAGCCGCCGCCCGTGATGTGCGCAATGCCCTTCGCCCGCACCTCTTTAAGGAGGGCGAGCACGGGCTTTACGTAGATGGCCGTGGGCTCGAGCAGCACCTCGCCGAGCGACTTCCCGCCGAGCGCCTCCACGGGCGCAGTGAGGTCGGCGTGTTCGACGTCCAGCACCTTTCTCACGAGGGAGAACCCGTTGGAGTGCACCCCCGTGGAGGGCAGGGCAAGCATGACGTCCCCCGCCACCATGTCCGCATTTACGAGCAAGTCCTTCCTATCGGCCATGCCCACGGCGAAGCCCGCAATGTCGTAGTCCTCCTCGGACATGGTACCGGGATGTTCCGCCGTCTCGCCGCCTACGAGGCGGCAGCCCGCGCGCACACAGCCCTCGGCGACGCCGCCCACGATCTTTGCGATCTTCTCGGGGAACACCTTCCCGCAGGCGATGTAGTCGAGGAAGAAGAGGGGCTTCGCGCCGCAACAGATGACGTCGTTGACGCACATCGCCACGCAGTCGATGCCGATGGTATCGTGCCTATCCAAGAGTTGGGCGATGCGCAGTTTGGTGCCCACGCCGTCCGTGCCCGAGACGAGCACGGGCTCCTCCATATTTTTGATGTCGAGGGGGTAGAGCCCGCCGAACCCGCCGATGACGTCCTCGCCCGCGGGGACGGTCCGCGCGACGTGCTGTTTCATGAGTTCCACCGCCCTGTATCCCGCGGTAATATCCACCCCCGCCTCTTTGTAACTCTTTGAATAACTCTTCTGCATCTTGTTCTCCTTCTCGCTCCCTCTCGGCTCTTTGCCTTCCCCTCGGGGGAAGGCGTCACGAAGTGACGGATGAGGGGCGCGCTATCATTGCTTCCCCCTCACTTCCTATACTTCGGGTTCTCCGAGATGGGTCGCTCAAACCTGTTCTTGTCGCCCTCCGTCGGCTGCTCGGTGGGGTAGTTGCCGTCGAAACACGCCGTGCAAAATCCCTCGCCGTCCCCCGCGAGATAGGCGACCTTCTCCACGGGCAAATACCCCACACTGTCCGCGCCGATGATCTTTGCGATCTCCTCCACGGTGTGCTTACAGGCGATGAGATTTTCCCGCGAGTCGATGTCCGTGCCGTAGTAGCACGGGTTCAAAAAGGCGGGCGCGGAGGAGAGCATATGCACCTCTCTCGCCCCCGCGCCGCGGAGCATCTTCACGATGCGCGCGCACGTCGTCCCGCGGACGATGGAATCATCCACGAGTACCACGCGCTTGCCGTCGATCGCCGACTTCAACACGTTGAGTTTGATGCGCACCCTGTCCTCGCGCGCCGCCTGCACGGGCGCGATGAACGTCCTGCCGATGTACTTATTCTTGATGAAGCCGATGGCGTACGGAATGCCCGAGGCCTCCGCGTAGCCGTAGGCGGCGTCGAGCCCCGAGTCGGGCACCCCGACGACGACGTCGGCATCGATTTTATAGGTCTCCGCGAGGAACCGCCCCGCGCGCTTTCTCGCCTCGTGCACCGATTTTCCCTCGATGACGCTGTCGGGGCGGGCGATGTAGAGATATTCAAACACGCACAGCGCCTTCCGCCCGCCGCAGTGCGAGCGGTCGCTCTTCACTCCGTCACGGGTAAACACGAGCATCTCGCCCGGTTCGAGTTCGCGGATGAGGGTCGCGCCCACGGCGTCGAGCGCGCAACTCTCGGAGGCGACGATGTACGCCCCGTCCTCGCGCCTGCCGTAGCAGAGCGGGTGGAACCCATGCGGGTCGCGCGCGGCGATGAGTTTGGAGGGCGACATGACGACGAGCGAATACGCCCCCTTCAGCCTATCCATCGCGCCGAGCACCGCCTCCTCGATGGAAGCGCGCTTGACGCGCTCCTTGGTGATGATGTAGGAGATGACCTCGGTGTCCGTCGTCGTGTGGAAGATGCTCCCCTCCTCCTCGAGTTCGCTTCTGAGTTCGTAGGAGTTGATGAGGTTGCCGTTGTGGGCGAGCGCCATGTTGCCCTTTAAGTGGTTGACGACGATGGGCTGGGCGTTCTCCCTGCCGCCGCACCCCGTGGTGGAGTAACGCACGTGCCCGATGGCGATGTTCCCCTCGCCGAGACGGGCAAGATTTTCCGCCGTGAACACGTCGTTGACGAGCCCCTCGTCCTTGTAGGCGGAGAACACGCCGTCGCGGTTGACGACGATGCCCGCCGACTCCTGCCCGCGGTGTTGGAGGGCGAACAGCGCATAGTAGCACGTGCCCGCCACGTTCTGCACATTGGGCGCGAAGATGCCGAACACCCCGCACTCTTCATGAATTTGAGACATATTTCCTCCGCCGTCCTTCCTTATCTTGTCCCCTCCTCGGGAGGGTGTCGCGGCGCACCATGCTCAACAGTCCTGTGGACTGTGAGCGCACCGCGACAGGAGCGCTGGCGAGCGCGACGGGGCTGCGGCGGTTCCTGCCGCCGCGGCCGTAGGGGGGGGGTGGGGCTCATCCCCTACTAATTCCACCGCGTCATTCTGCCCCGCCCGCACCATTCGTCTACTAAGGGCGGCACGAGCGCGTAGCGCGAAGTAACCCCCCTTGCGGGGTGAAGAATCCCGAACAACGAAGTCCGAACTCTCCATATCGGGATTCTTCGGTCGCTGCGCTCCCGTCAGAATGACGCGTAACCCAAGCGACCAAGCGCTCCCTCACTTCCCTTCCGTCACGCGCTTGAAGATCTCGCGGTACGCATCCTCCACGCCGCCGAGGTCGCGGCGGAAGCGGTCTTTATCGAGTTTCTCGTTGGTCTTTGCGTCCCAAAAACGGCAGGTGTCGGGGGAAATCTCATCGGCGAGCACAATGGTTCCGTCGGCGAGTTTCCCGAATTCCAACTTGAAGTCGATGAGTTTGACGCCCAGCGTCAAGAAATACGCCTTCAAAACCTCGTTCACCTTGAAGGCATATTTTTTAATCAGTGCAATTTCCTCCCACGTCGCAAGGTGGAGCGCCACGGCGTGGTAGTCGTTGATGAGCGGGTCGTGCAGGTCGTCGTTTTTGTAGGAGAATTCAACGGTGGGCTCGTCGAAGGGAATGCCCTCTTCCACGCCGTAGCGCTTCGCAAACGAGCCCGCGGAGACGTTGCGGATGATGACTTCGAGGGGCACGATATTTACTTTTTTGACGACGGTCTCGCGCTCCGAGATCTCTTCCACGAAGTGGGTGGGAACGCCCTTTTGTTCGAGGAGGGTCATCATCATGTTGGTCATGCGGTTGTTGACGACGCCCTTGCCCGCGATGGTGCCCTTTTTGAGCCCGTCAAACGCCGTCGCGTCGTCCTTATAGGAGACGATGACGAGCGCGGGATCGTCGGTTGCGAACACCTTTTTTGCCTTGCCCTCATAGAGTTGCTCTCTTTTTTCCATGGTTGTATCTCCTTGTCAAATTTGTTGAATTTTGATTGCCGTAAGCCCCTCTCTTCCTCCTGCGCAAGGGGGGCTCCTCATACCGAACGTGCGCACAGCGCGCGTGAGTGTATCTTTCCTTAAACGAAGTCCGCCCTCCCTTGGCTGCCCCCTTTGAAGGGTCGCGGAACGCACCATGAGCACCAGCCCTGTGGGCTGTGCGAGGCGTTCCGCGGTAAGTTCGCGCATCGGTAGGCGCGAACGGTGACCGTCCCGCCCGCACCATTTTCGACCAAGGGCGGCACAAGCGGCACGGCCGCGCAGTAGGGGGGTTCCACCCGCCCCTTGGCTGCCCCCTTTGAAGGGGGCGGCTCCGCCGTAGGCGGTGGTGGGGGTTGAGCCAAATCCCGTTCGTCCCTCTTATCCCCCAAACTTCTCCCCCACTTTCCTGTCCTTTTCCAAAACGCCCGCCGCCGCCTTTTCGCGCACGGAAAGTAGCCTTTCGTACAGCGCGCCGTCCTCCACGGCGAGGATCTCCGCCGCCAAATACGCCGCATTCTTCGCCCCGTCGATGGCGACCGTCGCCACAGGGATGCCCGACGGCATCTGCACGGTGGAAAGCAGGGCGTCCAGCCCGCCCAGCCCGCCGCTCGCAATTGGAATTCCGATAACGGGAAGCGCGCAGTTCGCGGCGAGCGCGCCCGCGAGATGCGCCGCCATGCCCGCGGCGGCGATGAGCACCCCGAACCCGTTTTCCCGCGCACGGAGCGTAAAATCGCGCGCCTCGGCGGGGGTGCGGTGGGCGGAAAACACGTGCGCCTCGTAGGGCACGCCGAGTTCGTCCAACACGTCAAATGCCTTTTGGACGACGGGAAGGTCGGAATCCGACCCCATGATAACGGCGACTTTTTTCATCCGTGAACCTCCGAAAAAATAAAACGAGGCGGTTTTTTCTGCGCCGAAAAAACTGCCTTTATCGCGAACAACCGAATGGAATTTTGCCCCGCGCACGGCGGGGAAAACCGCTTGCCCTGTTCATGACAATATTATAGCAAAAATCCCTCTCTTTCGTCAAGCGAATGGAGGGGGAAATGTTCTATCGTTTTTTGTGCGGGAAGGACAAGGGCGGGTACCCCCCACCCTTCTCTACGCCCTCATACACTCGCTCGCCGTCCGTCCTCATACCAAGCCCGCCGCCCTCATACCGAGCGAAGCGAGCGTATCTTTCCGCCCTTACTTGCTTATGATCGGATAGCACTTGGAAATACGGCGATAAACTTTCACACAACCGTATTTTCCATACCATTCCCTTTTTTCGAGATTTGGCTCTCCAATAAGTTCATAAATGCCAAGAAACTCATATGCACCATTCTTTTTGACAAATACAATACGCGTTGTCGTATCATAAAAGTCATGCAGATAATCAAACGTGAGTTTTTTCCAAAACTCTTCGATCGTGTCGTCATAAATGAAATTTTCCCAACTTCCTCCTATACCGCCCTCCAAATTACTGTGAGCGATACACCAAACGCCGTAACCTTCCGGCGTTACGTTCCTTGCATAGAGCGACCGCCCGCGCCTTCCAAAATGTGCCTCTCCCGATTTTGCCCAATCGTATAACTCGGCTTTTTCTCTGTAAATTTCCCCCGAGTTTGTGCCGTACACCTGCCCGCATACGAGATGTGGTTTGTTGTCGTTTTTCATTATTTTTTCTCCTTTTTGGTTGATATTTTATTTTTATATTCGTTGAAAACAACCGATTTTCCTTCAAAAACCGTCGATTTTTCTATATACTTCAAATTCAATAGTATGGAAGCATATTTACAGTCATGTGTGAGGCTTCATATCTGTGTTTTGCATGGAGGTTTTTTGTTCGTTTCCTTGTGGCTTCGGGGGCAAATTTCTGATTTTTCCAATGTCGCTTAGCGATCTAATCGAAAATAAGATCATCATAACAAAACCAACAAACAAAGCGACCAAAACTACCATTTCCTCGGTCGATATGACGACCACGATTGCAACAATGGTGATTACAAGATAAAATATCGCAAATATGCCGGCGGCAACCGCATGCGCAATCAAAACTTTTTTATTTTCGAGTTTTGCGAACCACCATGTAAACATGTAAAAGAATAAAACTTGTAACATATCTTCTCCTATAACCGCAAATTACAATGAATTTATTAGTTTTCTTTTATGTAATGCAGGATTTTATTTCCTGTATACATGTCATCAAACTGATCGTCAACGATTACATATTGCTTTCCGCTCGAAAGGGTAATGACGTTCCCCGAAACAGTCCACGTGATATTCAGAATAACCCAATCGGTAAAATCATCTTTCCATTCTATACCATTCATGGATAGCGTACGTTTATTCCGTAGCGTACCGTCCTCCCTGAAATCAAAATAAATATCGAGTTGGTATAGATCGTCAAAATCATGTGATAAGCCTCCAATATTGGAATGCGTGATTTCATGCCAAGAAGTAGATGCATGCCATATTCCGACAACAGGATAATCTTCTTCTTCCTCTTCCTGTCCCGTTTGGCCTGCACATGCAGACATCATACACACGCTGAAAATTAAGATCGATACCACCACAAATAACCATTGCCTTGCTTTTTTCATACTTCATCACCTCTGTAAAAATAAAAAGTGCGCCAACCGAAGTTAAGCGCACTGCAAAACGCAAACCCCGATTGTCGCCAAACAATTCTTACGCGGAGTACAAGCATTCGCATATACCAAACATAAGTGGAATTTGCAATTTTGCCAAATCCATTGTTTGGAATATGCGAAAAAACAATACGGTTTAAGTCATCAAAAAATCGTACTCCCTACGGATAATAAGAATTGTTTGGCGTAATTATTGTATCACAAAAATGCCCCTCTTGTCAAGAGGGGCAAAAATTCCTTTGAAATTCTTCTGATTTGACCCATGCCCGCGTGCAAAACGCAGTCCGTCATATCCCCCTCCCCGCACCTTCGGCGCGGAGAGGGGGATATAGGGAGAGGGGTTACTATGCGCCGCCGAGCTCCTGCACGGTGGCGCTCGGTGGGAGGCGGGTCTCCCGCCGCTCCACGCCCCCATTTGCCACACTACCGTAGGCTTAATGACTTTGAGAACGTATTATTCGCGGGCGAACTATTGAGAGATGCACAACCTAACCCCTACTTCGTCGCTATGCTCCTCGTGCCGCCCTTGGTCGAAAATGGTGCGGGCGGGGCGCAAAAAATATTTTTCACACGCGCCGCCGCCCCAAGGCGACAGGCGCACGGGAAAAAGATTTTTTGCGAATTTACTTTTGATTAAACTTCCTCCTCACCACCCAATCGGTGACGCGCTCGGGCAGCATCTTATACAGGTACCGCGCAACCGTATTTTTGCCGCCCGCGGTGGCGATGGTGGGCGGGTTGCGCCGTTCGGCGAGTTTCAGAATGGCGTCGGCGACGAGCGAGGGGTTCATGCCGCCCTGCTCCATATTGGCAAGCGCGGCGCTCGCCTTCTTCACCGAAGGGGAATAATCCTTGCTCTCGTCCTCGCCGTACACCCTCCGCGCGTAGGTGAAATCGGTGGAAGTCCCGCCGGGCAACATGGCGCTCACCCGCACTCCGCTCGCCCGCAGTTCGAGGTCGGTCTCCCGCGCGAGCATGGCAAGGGCGGCCTTGGAGGAAGAATAAAACCCGTCGTAGGGAATGGGCAGATCGCCCCCCAGGGAGCCGACGAGCACCGCCCTTCCGCCCCGCTTTTTGAGGAAGGGAGCCGCGGCGCGCAGGGCTTCGATAGCGCCGAAGTAGTTGACCTCGAAGAGATACCTGTAATCGTTGCTCTTGGCGTGTTCGAGGGGCGCCGCCATAGAGAACCCCGCAGAGTAGACGAGAAGATCGACGGCCTCGACTTCCTCGCCGATCGAGGCGATGGCCTTCTTGAGTTCGCCCTCCTGCGCGGCGTCGGCGGTGACGGTGCGCACCCGTTCCCCCTTGAAGGGCGTCCGCGAGATGTTGAACACGCGGTAGCCCCGCCCCACGAGTTTGAGGGCGGTCTCCCTGCCGATGCCCGAGGAACCCCCGACGACGACGGCGACCTTTCTCGGCGGCGCGGTGCGCTCTGCCTCCTTGGTTTCGGAAATTTTTTCCTGTTTCATATCCCGAAGTATGCGCAACTTTCGCGCCCTTTATACCTGCCAAGTGTGGGGGAATTTTTTCAAAAAACAGCAAAACGCTGCGAGTTTTCGCTATCCGAGGGCGACGTCCAAAAGCATCATGAAGCAAAATCCCGCAACGATGCCCGCCGAGGCGAGCGTCTTGTTTCCCGAGAAGCATTCGGGCACGAGTTCGGAGCAGACGACGGCGATCATCGCGCCCGCGGAGAAGGCCAAGGCCCACGGCAGGAGCCCCGCCACAAAACTCGCGGCGAGCGCTCCCAGAACGCAGGCGGGGATCTCCACCGCGCCCGAGCCCTGCGAAAAGGCAAAACTTTTGAGGCGGGAGAGCCCCTCTTTGCGCAGGGGAAAGGCGACGCACATCCCCTCGGGGAAGTTCTGCACGGCGATGCCGAAGGCGAGAAGGAGCGCCGAGAGCGCGCCGCCCCCCTCCAGGGGAGCCGCGGCAAACGCCACGCCCACCGCCATGCCCTCGGGAATGTTGTGGAGGGTCACGGCGAGAAAGAGAAGGGCATTCCGCCCGCCGCCCAGTCCCCGAAAGCGCTCCTCCTTGCGCGTAAACACGAGGTCGGAGACGATGATAAACGCGCCGCCGAGCAAAAAACCGATGGTGACGGTGGCAAAATTCGGCAAAACGCTGTCATATCCGAGGGCGGGAAGGAGGAGGGAGAAGAAACTCGCGGCGATCATGATGCCCGCGGCAAAGCCCGCGCACAGCGTCAAAACGGCGGGATTGGGCTTTTTGGAGAAGAACACACACGCCGCGCCGAGCGCCGTCATCGCGTACATAAAGGCGGAGACGAGGAGCGCCTGCAACGAGGCGGGAAGCGACAAAAACCACTGCATTGGTAAGACCCCCGTAAGACCGCGCCGTGCAAGGCGCAGTTACACTATCGTAAGAACGTACTGCTTTCGGCGCAGTTATCCCATCGTACGAACGCGCCGCTTTTGCGCAGTCACCTTATCGTAAGAACACGCCGCTTTTGCGCAGTCACGCTATCGAAAGAACGTACTGCTTTCGGCACAGTCACCCTATCTTATTCCCCCACCCCGATTTATGTGCCCCCTTCGCCCCCCGCGTCATACTGCCCCCGTGCGTGAATAAACGCGTCATCCTGAGCCGAATTGCTTTACGCAGTCCGCAGCGGCTTATCCGCGAAGGATCCCGAAAAACGAAGTCCGTCACCCCCGACACCCGTCGCGCTCCTCATACCGAGCCGCGCGCCCGTCCGCAGAAGCGGACGGGCGCGCGCCGAGCGTATCTTCCACCTGCCACAACCATTTTTCACAAAAAGGTGTCCGAAATTTTCCAAAATTTTCAAATGTTATCTTGACAACCCCGCGCGCGCGTAGTATAATGCAAATAAGTCAATTGAATATGGGGGAATATTGTAATGGTCTATTTGGTTTTGAGCGTCATCACGTTGCCTCTGACGATATTCGTGCTGTTCTATTACGGATACCTGTTCCGGCACACCGATCACGACGTATCGTTTTTCCTTTCCGTCAGCCTCATTTCGCTGATCATGAACCTCTTCACCCTGTCGGGCGGCGTCTACGTGCTCTGCTTCCTGTACCTCGGGATCGCGGTGCTGTTCATCGGGCTGGGTTTCGCAGTCGATGCACAGGCGAGCGTCAAGTTCTACACCTCGATCGGGCCTTGGTTCAAGCAGACGTTTACGAACACCAAACTCCTCGGGTGGCAAGTGCTTTCCCTGCTCTTCCCCGCGGGCGCCGCGCTGTACTTTGCTTGGTACAAGAAGGACGATAAGCACGAACTCGCGTTGGAATGCGGCAAGTGCGCACTTTGGGGCGTTCTCCTCATCGTGGTACTGCTCTGGACGATCCTCGGCCTCGCTCTTTGAGAAACAAACAATGTGCCGCCCGCGCTGAATGCGCGGGCGGCTTTATTATATTTGAGAACACCGCGCCCCTGCTTGTCCCTGCGTCATTCTGAACCACTCGTGAAAACCACGCCCCGCGCAGGGGTAAACGCGTCATTCTTCACCCCCTCCCGCGCCTGCCCCCGCCTCCGCGCGACAGACGCGGGAGGGGGTGAAGAATCCCGAAAAACGCAGTCCGATTCCTCCCCCTTCTACCGCCCCGCCAAGCGCCCTTCATCGCGCTCCACCCCCTCCCCGCATAAAAACAGCCGCCTGAGGCGAATGCCTCGGGCGGCTCCCTTCCCCGCGCCGTCATGCGGCGCGGGCTTTTTGTTCCAATCGTTATGCCGAAATTTTCCTCGCCGCGTAGAGCTCGCAGAGTGCGTTGAGTTTATCCATGAAGTCATTCACGATCGCCTCGTCCGCTTGGCTGAGCCCGCCCGCGAGGTGCAGCGCCTCGTGTGCCGCGGTAAACGCCTCGTACGCCGCAAGTTCATCTTCGTTCATATCCTGCGCGTCGTCCGCCGCGCCCTGGATGCCGTCGTAGAAGTCTGCCGCATTCGCCGCGCCGTACTTTTCAAACGCAAGTTTCACAAAGTTCGCCGCGACCTTCGGCGTGCCGAAGCAATACAAGAATGCAGACGCACAGGAATAAGCCGTATTATCCTCATCCATCTTCGTCCAATTCTTGAATTCCGAGAAGATCCAATAGGTGCCGAGTTTTAACGTGTTGCCCCACTGGCTAGCATCGAAGTGGGGAAGAATTGACGTTGCAAAGAAGGTGTAGAGGGCTTGCTTCGAGGGAACATGGGTGCCGCTCGTGTACTTTGCTTGCAGTTCTTCGATGACCGCATCGGCAAATCCATTGAATTCGTCAATTTTGCTGGTATCAAAAGTGGTATTTTGCATCAACTTCAAAAATCCGGGGTTGTCGAAAAGCTGCCCGCCGATGCCGTCTGTTCCAAGAATTGCGCTGCCCGACGAACCGGGACCACCAACCTTATACATTTCTTGAATTTCCGTGCCGTTGTAATCAAGCGAACCCGCGTACATCTGATTGATAAGAGCGACAAGTTTTTGCACACCGCTGTTGTTTGCGACGTCCGCATTCTCTGCTTTCAGCGTGTAGGGAGCTCTTGTTTCGTTGAGGTATCCCCCTTCCTTCAAGAACATTTCCCAAGCCTCCAACAACAGCTCGCTCGCGTTGCGGAGCGCGTCGGCGGGGGACACATACCGTGTGACACTCCAAACTCTTTCCACGCCTTGATAGGTGAAGTGCAGTTCGATCGTTTTCGTCCCTTCCGTAATGAACTTGAACTCCGTCACGGACAGCATAACTTGCTCCTTGCCACTCGAAGTGTTATTTTTGAGTTGGACGGTCATAGCAAAGTCGTCTTTATTGACTGTGAGCGCGTTTCCATTGGTGGGAACCTCAAAACCTACGTTATCGATCATGAAATACACGTTGCTAAGCAAATTGATAGTTAAATCATGATCGGAAAGGCGAGTGCTTATCAAATCGATCAAGAAATCAAATTTGGTCACAGCTCCTGCGCGGAAGGAATTGGCGAGGCTGTTGGGAGTGGTGGAAATAAGCCTCATCGCTTTCGCGTCAATCGTTGTGGGCTCCGTGCCTTCGTTGAACTGCTCGCCCGCCTTGTTGCCGAGCACGTCGAGTTTGGTGGTGTCGAGCTCATAGACAAAGGAGATTGCATGATGATAGACATTTCCGTCGGATTTTTCGATCGTGTAACCGCCGCCCTCTACGGTAAATTCGAGGAAGTCCTTCGTGACGTTCATCTCCGTGATCTTAAAGTAGCCGCTACCGTTTGCTTCATTCGTCCACCCCTCTCCTTGATCGCAGGTAAAGGTGTGCCCGTCTGCGTTCACGGTATAGACGTAACTCTGTTCGGTCGCGCTTCCTACGTTTTCGTTCATCCAATATTTCACCTTCATGGTGATCGTGGGCTGTTTGCCTACATCGAGCGCGCTGTGCGAGATGATGAACTGCTCGGTGAGAACTTGGTCGTTCTGGATCTCGCTCCAATTTGCGCCGTGCCCGCCCGTAAGATCGGCAAGTTTGCCCTGTTCGGTGCCGGGCGTGGAGAGATCGGTGTTCTCCGCGTCCTCAAAGTGCACCGTGAACTTGGAGAGCGGATTTTCCGTGTCCCCGTTCTTTATTACCATAACGGTATAGACGTTCAACGTGGGGCTCGTGCCCTCCAAATACTTATCGAAGTTCTCCGAGGTCACGCGCGTGGAGGACGTGAAGTAACCGTCTTTAATGGTAATGTCGTATACGCCCGCATTCCAATCGCTTGCTACCACGGTGCCCGCGGTATTGTTGCCGCCCCATTTGACGGGAGCCGCATTCGCACGCTTGACGTAAATTTCGATGTTGTCCGTCTCGGCGGCGATAACCTTAAAGTTATAGTCCGCTTTGTAGTCCGTGACCGTCGACTCCTTCGCCCAAACCAACTTCTCGTTGGCTTTGTCGGCGATTTCCACACCGCCTTTCGCCATGGAGAGCACGCGGGCGGTGTCGTTGAATTCGTACCGCGCCGTGAGCTTCATGTTGCGGGTGATGGGCGTTGCAACGGTGACCTGCGCATCGTTCACGCCCGAGCCCGTGTACCAGCCGAGGAACGCGCAGTGGTCGAGCGTGGGCGCGGGAAGATTTTCAATGGTCTCCCCCTTCGTTACTTTATATGTAATAAATTGTCCGTCGTAGCTCCATTTGTCCTTATTCTTTTGATCTTGCCCCTGAATGTCCGCGAGGGCAAACTTCGCGCCCGCCGAAGTGCGCGCGTCGAAGGTGACCGTCACCTCGTCGAGCGTCCCGCTCGAACCCGCAAGCACGCCCTGCTGCGTCCACGAAGTGCTCTCCTTCTTGTAGATGACGCCCGTCGTGGTATCGAGGTAGTAGTCCCCCTCCGCCGCGCCGTCCACCGTGCTCTCATTGGGGTTGCCCGTGCCCGTGAACCACGTTGCGCCGTCCTTGCCCTCCGCGCCCTCGGGACCCTCTGCGCCTTCCGCGCCCGTCGCACCCGTTGCGCCCGCTGCGCCCGTCGCACCCGTTGCGCCCGTGTCGCCTTTGTCGCCCTTGTCGCCTTTCAGGCTTTCGAGCCACTCCTCTTCCGTGCCGACGAAACCGTTTTTCACGGCGACGTCGTACGCCGACTGACCCGATCCGCCGACGGCGAGCACCAAAGAGGCGGTGAGGCATGCCACGAGCAATACCACGCAGACGATCAAAAGTACGGTCAACGTCTTTCCGAGCGTCTTGACATTTGTGTTCTTCCCCTTCATGATTGTTTCCTCCTCAAAATCGTTGTTGTTTACGCCCGTTTCGCAGGCGTCGGACGGAAAGAGCCCGTCTTGGGTTTGATGAGCCCTTTCGAAAGAAGCGTCTCGTCGTTTTCATAGGGCGGCGCGTAGTTGCTCTGCTCGCGCTCCTGTTTCTGCGCGTTCCGCTCGGCGAGCATGCTGTCGATGAGCGCGGCGGCGCGCTTTGCCCGCGTTTCATTCTTTAAGCGGATCATCGACGGCGTGTCTTTGCCTGCCGCCCCCTTTACGGGTTCGAGCCTGTATTTGCCCTCGCCGTACTCCGCGGGAACGGCAAAATACAGACAGAGCGTTTTTCCCTTGAAACGGAACGCCGCCACCGTCGCCCTCCCCAAACGAAACGTCTCTTTCTTACGGCTGACGCGCGCCCTCACCCCCGCGTACGCGAGCAAGGCGTTCTTCATGCGGGAATACCGCGCCTTGACCTCTTCGTCCGACTGAATGAGCCGCGCAAGATACGTGCGGTCGTAATACGTCTGCGTCTGTCCGTCCGCAACCGCCGTAACTGCCAAGGTCGCCGCCGCTTCCGCGTCTTGCGCACCGTTCTCGGGCGCAAGCGTCGCCACGTTCGCGGCGGGCTCGGGTTCGGCAGACTGCTCGGGCGCGGCGGGCTCTTCGGCTTCTTCGCCGTACAGGGCGAAGAACTTTCTCATCGAAAGGATCACCGCGACCAAGACCGCCGCGATCGCCACCGACGCCGCAAACGGAAGCCACGCAAGCCCCGACGCAATGCAAACCATCGTTGCCATTCCTCTTCCTCCTTATTTTCTCCCGTGTTCTTTTGCGGATCTGTGTTCCGCACGCCGAAGCGCGCGGAACATCCACAAACCGCAATCCCTCTTTTCCCGTCTCCCCGCAGAGACGGTTTCCACCGATGGGAAGAGAGATGTTTTCATTTTAACAGGCGCCCCCCCCCTGTCAACCGTTTGAAGAAAATTTTTTGAAATTTTTTTCAATATGCTAAAATTTCATCGGAATGTTCGGAAATGTTATCCACAACATTCGGGATATCCGAAAATGCGACCCACAACATGGGGTCAAAAAGACATGAGAAAAGAGCCGCCGAAGGCGTTGCCTTCGGCGGCTCTTTCCTCATACCGAACGCGTCGCCGCGGCTCTTCGAGCCGCGGCGGCGCGTGAGCGTATCTTCCCCAAAAAAATTTTCCGACTTTTTTCAAAAAGTGTGTCACACATCCCCCAAAGCGGAAAAATTTTGTGGTACCATTACATTGTGAAGAGAGAAAAAGAGCAAAAAATGCGCGCGGCGGTTGAAAAAAAGCCCCCTGCTGCGCCGCGCGCGGCAGCAGCCGCAAGGGCGGCGGCAGCGCGCGGCGCAGCAGGGGGCTTAAAAGGAAAACATTATAATTTATCGAGCGGAATTTTTGCAAAAACCGCGAAATTCTTACTCAATTTATTTTTGCTCTATGCCTCGAATTTGTAGGCGGCGCGGAAGTTATAAACCTCGCCCGGCTTCAAAATCGAACTGCCCCTTTGGGCGTACTCGGGCACGTTCACGTTGTTGGGGATTGCCTGCGTTTCGAGGCAAAATCCCGCGCGCTTTCCGTAGTAGATGCTCTTGCCCTGTTGGTGAAGCCCGTTGCCCGCGTAAAATTGCACGGCGGGCATATCGGTGAAGCACGTCATGGTGATGCCCGTCTTGTGGCTCTTTGCAACGGCGTACTTTATATATTCGCCGCACTTGTTTTTGAGCACGTGGCAGTGATCGTACCCATTCCCCTGCTTCAAGTCGATGTCGTCCGCCTCAATGTCCTGCCCGATGGGTTTGGGCGCGTTGAAGTCGAAGGGCGTCCCCTTCACCATCCGATACCCGCCGACGGGGATCATCGTCGGGTTTGTGGGCGTGATCATATCGCAGTCAATTTGCAGTTCATTGTCCAAAATCGAGCCGTCCGCCTCGCCGTTCAAATTGAAGTACGCGTGGTTGGTGAGGTTGACCGCCGTCTCCTTATCCGTCGTCGCGCGGTAGGAGATCGTAAGTTCGCCGCCCCGGAAGGTGTAGCGCACCTCCACCTGCAAAGTGCCGGGGTAGTTCTCCTCGCCGTCGGGCGAGACGATGGAGAGAACCAGCGCATCGCCCTCAATTTTATGCGACCAGATTTTTTTGTTGAAGCCGACCTTGCCGCCGTGGAGGTGGTTGCCGCGGTCGTTGCAATACAAATTGTACTGCTTGCCGTCGATGACGAGTTTTCCCTCGCCGATGCGGTTGCCGAACCTGCCGATGAGCGCGCCGAGGTAGCCGCCGTTATTTTCATACCCCGCAACGTCGTTGTAGCCCAAGATGACGTCGGTGGGGTTGCCCGCCCTATCGGGCACCACGATGCTCTGCACGATGCCGCCGAAATTCAAGATCGTCGCGTGGGATGCGCCGTCCGCAAGGGTGAAGGCGAGAACCTCCTGCCCGTCTGCCGTTTTTCCGAAAACCTTCTGTGAAATCATATGCCTCTCCTTTTCCGCCATTATACCACAACCGCCCGCGGATGTAAATATTTTCCGCAAATTTCCGCAAACTCAAAGTATGCAGAAAAAGTACATCCCCTTCGCCGTTTTCTTCGTGGCGCTCCTCGTGTTTTTGGCGCACTTCGGCACCCGCTACACAACGGCGGCAAAGCCCGCATTCGTGTTCGCCGACACCGAGAAGCAAATTTATTTGACGTTTGACGACGGCCCCTCCACCAAAGTGACCTCCGCCGTGCTCGACGTTTTGAAGGAGGAAAAAGTGCCCGCGACCTTCTTTTTGGTGGGCGAGCACATTGCGACCCGCCGCGGCATCGTGCGGCGCATGGCGGAGGAGGGGCACTCCATCGGGGTGCACTCCATGACGCACATCGCCTCGCAGATCTACGCCTCGGAGGAAGCCCTCCTCAAGGATATTGCCGACTGCGCCGCCGCCATCAAAGATGTGACGGGCGCCGCCCCCTCCCTCTACCGCTTCCCCTACGGCGGCGAGCAGCGGGCGCGGCAGAAATCGCTCGTGGAGGCGCAGGGCTACACCGTTGTAAGTTGGAACGCCGAGTGCGGCGACGGCATCGCCAAGGACGCCACCGCCGAGAGCATTCTGAAAACCGCGATAAAGACGGCGGGCAATAAATCGCGCGTCGTCCTCCTCATGCACGACGGCGCGGGGCACGAGGCGACCGTGGAAGCGCTCCCCCGCATCATTGCGCACTTCCGCGAAGCGGGATACGCCTTCCGCGCCTTTTGAACTTGCACTGCGCGAGCGCCTTATAGCAAAAGCCCGCGGGCACGATGGAGAAGGAGAGGAGCGCGACCGCCGTCCACTGCGCGCCGCTTAAAGGCACGAGGTCGAACGCCGCACAGAGAGGCGGCACGACGACGAGCAGCACGTTGACGAGAACGCCGACGGCGACGGTGAGAAGCAGTGCGCGGTTGGAGAACAAATCTTTGAGGTTCGCCCTGTCCGAGCGGACGTTGAAGGCGTGGAAGAGTTCGCAAAGAGAAAGCGTCAAAAACGCCGCGGTGCGCGCCGCGCCCTCGCCCCAATGCGCGAGCCCGTAGATGAAGACGCCGAGCACGACCGCCGTCTGCAATATGGCAAAGAACGCCATGCGCAGGAGCGACCGCGCCGAAAAAATTTCTTTATCCGAGACGGGTCCGCGCGTCATCGTGCCCTCGGTGCGCTCGACGCCGAGCGCGAGGACGGGCAGGGAATCGGTGATGAGGTTGACCCACAGAAGTTGGGTGGACGTCAGAAATCCCACCCGCCAGAATACGAGCGAGGCGATGAGCACACACAACACTTCGGCGAGGTTGGTGGCGAGGAAGAAGGCGATGGTCTTTTTGATGTTGAAAAAGACGTTGCGCCCCTCCTCGACCGCCTTCACCATCGTGGAAAAATCGTCGTCCGTGAGCACCATGTCCGCGGCGCCCTTGGTGACGTCGGTACCCGAGCCCATGGCGACGCCCACATCGGCGGCGCGAAGCGCGGGCGCATCGTTGACGCCGTCGCCCGTCATGGCGACGACTTCCCCCTGCGCTTGGAGCGCCTTGACGATCTGCGACTTGTGCCCCGGGGAGACGCGCGCGTAGACGGAATACCGCCCCGCGTTTTTTTCATATTCCGCCCCCATGTCGTCGATTTCGTCGCCCGTGATGACCTCCTCGCGGCATTTTGCAATGCCGAGGCGGGAGGCGATCGCAAACGCCGTCTCGGGGCTGTCGCCCGTGATCATGACCGTCTTGACGCCCGCGCGGGCACAGGCCTCTACCGCCTCCCTCGCGCCCGCCTTGGGGGGATCGAGCATGGCGGCAAGCCCCAAGAAAGTGAGCCCCCGCTCCTCCTCCTTTTCGCCCTCGGCAAACGCGAGAACGCGCATGGCGCGCCCCTCCATCTCCCTTTGGCGGGAAAGAATGGCGGCGCGGTCGGCGTCGGTTATGGGGCGGCTCTCGCCGTCGTAAATTTTTTCACAAAGCCCCAAAACAATTTCCGCGCCCCCCTTTACATACAGGGCGCGTTTCCCCTCCGCTTCGGCGTACACGCTCATGCGCTTGCGCTCGGAGGAGAAGGGGGTGCCGCCGAGGACGCGGAAGTGCGCCTCCAAGCCGCAGCGGTCGGCATATTCGAGGAGGGCGACCTCGGTGGGGTCGCCCACGTACCCGCCTCTTTCTCCCCGTACGCTGTGGCAGGCGCGCATACACCGTAGAAGCCGCCTTTGCGGGGCGGTATCCGCATAGCGCTCCGACGGCTCGGAAAAATCTGTGGCGATCTCCTCCACCGTCATTTTGTTCTCGGTGAGGGTGCCCGTCTTATCCGAACAGATGACGCTGCAACTGCCGAGCGACTGCACCGCATTGAGTTTTCGGATGACGGCGCGGGACTTCGCCATGCGCTGGACGCCCATGGCGAGAATGACGGTGACGACGGCGCCCATGCCCTCGGGAATGGCTGCGACGGCGACGGCGACGGCGTTCATCACGTTCTGCAAAAAGCCCACGCGCGCCGCGAGAATGCCGCCCAAAAAGAGCACGGCGGCGACGGAAAGCACGGTCGCCGTAATTATCTTGCCGAGTTTTTTCAACGTCTTATCGAGGGGGGAGGGCGGCTCCTTGCGGTCTTTGAGGAGGGCGGCGATCTTGCCCATCTCCGTATCCATGCCCGTGGCGACGACGAGGCACCGCGCCGCCCCGTGGACGCAGTAGGTGGACATGAACGCCGTGTTGGCGCGCTCGGAGAGCGACTTTTTGGTGACGACGCAGTCCCGCTTTTTGACGGGGCGACTCTCGCCCGTGAGCGACGATTCATCGGTGCGGAAATCCGAAGAACTTAAAATGCGGCAGTCGGCGGGGACGCGGTCGCCCTCCGCAAGTTCGATGACGTCGCCGACGACGAGGTCTTCGGCATCCACGACGAAAATTTTGCCGTCCCGCACGACCTTCGCCGTGGACGACGACAGTTTTTTGAGTTTTTCGAGGGCGACGTCGGCGCGGTACTGCTGGAAAAAGCCGACGACGGCGTTCAGGAAGATGATGAAGAGAAGGATGCCCGTATCGGCGAGTTCGTTTCTATCGCGCGTGACGAAGGCAAGCACGGCGGAGAGCGCCGCCGCCGCGACGAGGATGAGCGTCATGAGATCCTTGAACTGCGCGAAAAAGAGGAGAAGTTTGCTCCTCTTTTTGCCGCTCTTGATGGCGTTTGCGCCGTTTTTTGCGAGGCGCTGCGCCGCCTCCGCAGAGGTGAGGCCGCCGCTCCCGCTCCCCGTGCGCGCGCAGACCTCTTTGATGGGTTGTCCGTACTGTTCCATACGGTTAGCGTATGAACGGCGCGGGGAAAATAGAACCGCCCGCAGAGGCGGGCGGGATGAGGGGCGGACTTCGTTTTTCGGGATTCTTCGGTCGCTACGCTCCCTCAGAATGACGCGATAACCCAAAGGGCGGGCTCGGTATGAGGAAAAGGTGGTTCAGGCGGCGGGCTCGGTATGAGGGAAACCCCCACCACCGCCTTTGGCGGAGCCGCCCCCTTGAAAAGGGGGCAGCCGAGGGCGGGGCGGAAATTCAGGCGCCGAATTGGGCGCGGTAGGCGAGCATGGCGGGGAGGTACTCCTTGCCGCCGATGACGCCCGTCTCGATTGCCTCGAGGATGTCCGCCATGGTGACGACGGCGTGGACTTTGACGCCGAACTGCTCGTACGCCTCCTCGACCGCCGACTTGCCGCCCGTGCCCTTCTCCTGCCGATCCACCGAGATGAGCATGGATGTGGCATGAACGTTTGCCTCGGCGGCGAGTTTGGGCAGAATTTCGCGGAGCGCCTTGCCCGACGTCATGACGTCCTCGATGAGGCACACCTCGTCGCCGTCACAAAGTTCCGCGCCCACGAACATTCCCCCTTCGCCGTGATCCTTGGCCTCCTTCCGATCGAAGCAGTACCCGACGTTGACGCCGTGGTTTTTGGCAAGCGCGATGGCCGTGGAGACGGCGAGCGGAATGCCCTTGTAGGCGGGCCCGACGAGCGTTTTTGCCGCAATTTTATTTTCGAGATAGCAGGCGGCGTAGTACTCGCCGAGGCGGGCGATCTGCTCCCCCGTGCGGTACTTGCCCGCGTTGATAAAATAGGGCGCGCGGCGGCCGCTTTTAAGCGTGAAGTCGCCGAAGAGAAGTACACCGCTTTCCACCATGAATTGAATGAATTGTTGCTTGTATGCGAGCATAGTTGCCTCCTTGGAAGATTGTGTTGGGGGGATGAAGTGACCCAACCCCCTCCCCTACCCCTCCCCCTTACAAAGGGGGAGGGCAGGTAAAAACGATGCGGGATGGGAAAGGAGAAAGCCCCACCCCACTTGGCTACGGCGGCAGGAACCGCCGCAGCCCCGTCGCGCCCGCCAGCGCTCCTGTCGCGGCGCGCTACTTCGTGCCGCGCTTAGTAGACGAATAGTGCGCGCGGGGCAGAATGACGCGGGGGACGGGGAGGGCAAGTAAAAACGATGCGGGACGAAAATCAGTTGAGTTTCAAGGTGCCGGTGAGGGAGGAGAGGGCTTCGACGGAGTGGGCATCGCACCAAGTGTTGAGGCCTTCGATGATGCGGGGGCAGGCGCGGGTATCCGTGAAGTTCTCCGTGCCCACCTGCACGGCAGTGGCGCCCGCCATGAGAAATTCCACCGCGTCCTCCGCGCAGGTGATGCCGCCCATGCCGACGACGGGAATTTTGACGGCGCGCGCCGCCTCGTACACCATGCGGACGGCGATGGGCTTGATGCCCGCGCCCGACACGCCGCCCGTGTTGTTGGCAAGGACGGGACGGCGGCGTTCGATATCGATCGCGAGCCCCGTAAACGTGTTGACAAGGGAAATTGCATCCGCGCCGCCCCGCTCCGCCGCCCGCGCGCTCTCCGCGATGCTCTCCACGTTGGGCGAGAGTTTGACGATGAGGGGCGTTTGGGGGCAATTTTTCTTGGCGACGGCGGTGACTTCCTCGATGCTCCCCGGCTTGACGCCGAACGCCATGCCGCCGCACTTCACGTTGGGACAGGAGATGTTGAGTTCCAAAAAATCCACGAGACCGTTGAGGCGGGCGCAAATTTCGCCGTACTCCGCGAGCGTCTCCCCCGCGACGTTGGCGATGACCTTGGTTTTTTCTTTCAGCCAAGCAAGGTCGTGCGCGATGAAATGCTCCACGCCGGGATTTTGCAGCCCGACGGCATTCAGGATGACGCCGCGACGCTCGGCGATGCGGGGCGTGGGGTTGCCCGCGCGGGGGCGGAGGGTGAGACCCTTGGTTGCCACCGCGCCGAGGATGGAAATATCGTAAATTTCGTGGTACTCGCGCCCGAAGCCGAACGTGCCCGAGGCGGGAATGACGGGGTTTTTGAGGGTGACCCCGCAGAGGTTGACGCGTAAGTCTGCCATTATAAAATCACCTCGTTGAGTTTGAAGACGGGGCCGTCCTTGCAGACGCGGGCGCGGGAGCCGTCGGACTTCTCGCAGGCGCACACGAGACAGGCGCCGATGCCGCAGCCCATGCGCTCCTCCAAGGAGACGTAGACGGGGAAGGGCTTGCCCGCGGTGGCGCTTTTCAGGGCGCGGAGCATGGGCGTGGGCCCGCAGGCGAGGACGGCATCGGGACGGACGCGTTCGACGCTTTCCATAAACGCCTGCACCGCCGTGCCGCGGAAGCCCAAGGAGCCGTCGTCCGTGCAGAGGACGAACTCCTCGCCGCGCTGCATTTCATACTGCATACAGACGGAGGCGCGGTTTTTGAACCCCATGTAGGCAAAAATCTGTTTTTCGGCGGCATATTCGCGGATGGCGGCAACGAGCGGAAAGACGCCCGCGCCCCCGCCCACGACGGCGATCTTCTTCTCGCTCTCTTGAAGGGTGAAACCGTTGCCGAGAGGCAGCAAAACCGACAGCGTTTCGCCGATTTTGCAATTTTCGGCGAGCGTACGGGTGCCCGCACCCTTTAAGCGGTAGCAGACCGTGACGCGCTCGCCCTCCGCCTTGCAGATAGCGATGGGACGGCGCAGGGGGAAGCCGCGCACCCCCACCATGCAGAACTGCCCCGCGCGGACGGGGATCTCTTCCCCGCAGGCGAAGGTGAGGCTGTACGTCTCCTCCGCGATGCGGGCGTTTTCCAAGACAGTGGCGATGACTTCACGCATGAATTTCTCCTAAAACGGACAAAAGATCCGCCTGCATTTCGAGGGCGGCTCGGCGCGCCGCCTCGGCGTAGTCTCCCCCGCGCTTTTTGTAGGCGCAGAGGATGCCGCGGGAGTTGTTGACGATGCCGCCCATGCCGCCCGCGTGGAAGCAGTTTTTCAGCATTTCGGCATTCGCGCCCTGCGCGCCGTAGCCCGGGGCGAGGAAGAAGGTGTGCGGCATCCGCGCGCGCAAAATTTTCGCCTCCTCGGGGTACGTCGCCCCGACGACGGCGCCCACGCGGGAGTAGCCGTACTTGCCGCGGGTCTTTTCGCCCCAACCCTCCACCATGTCGCCCATGCACTCGTAGACGGTGCGGCCGTCGGCAAGTTTGAGGTTTTGCAATTCGCCCGAGGAGGGGTTGCTCGTCTTGACGAGGACGAAGACGCCCCTATCGCTACGGGCGCTCTCCTCCACGAAGGGGGCGACGCCGTCGGTGCCGAGGTACCCGTTGACGGTGAGAAGGTCGCAGGCAAAGGGCGCCTCTTCGCCCAAAAATGCCTTGGCGTACTGCGCGGCGGTGGCGCCGATGTCGTTCCGCTTGCAGTCGGCGATGACGATGAGGCCGTGCGCTTTGGCGCAGGCGCAAGTCTTTTTGAAACATTCGAGCCCCGCAGCGCCGAGCGCCTCGTAGTAGGCTACCTGCACCTTGACGGCGGGGACAACGTCGGCGACGGCGTTGATGATGTTCTCGTTGAAGCAGCGGACGCTCTCCGCCCATGCGCCCTTTTCATGCGGGAGGTCGGGCAGGTATTCGGGGGCGGTATCGAGCCCGACGCAGGTGGGATTTTGCTTTTTTATGATTGCTTCAATGAGGGTATCGACGATCATGCGCGCTTCTCCTCGTATTTTACTTCGCCGTCCACGACGGTGAGTTTGACCCTGCCGTAGACCTCCCTGCCCGCAAACGGCGTGTTCTTGCCCTTGGAGGCGAACTGTGCGGGGTCTACCGTCCACTTCTCGTTGAGATCGACGACGGTGAGGTCGGCAGGGGCGCCGACTTCGAGGGCGCCGCCCGTGAGCCCCAAAATTTGCGCGGGGTTTGCGCTCATCTTTGCGGCGAGTTCGGGAAGCGTTAACGCGCCGCTTCTCACGAGTTCGGTGTAGGAGAGGGCGAAACTCGTCTCCAGCCCGCTGATGCCGAAGGCGGCGAGGTCGTACTCGACATTCTTATCGTCGGCGTGGTGCGGGGCATGGTCGGAGGCGATGACATCGAGGGTACCGTCCTTGAGCCCTTGGATGACGGCGAGACGATCTTTTTCTTCCCGCAAAGGCGGGTTGACTTTGGTGCTTGTATCGAACGTGGCGATGGCTGCATCGGTCAAAGTGAAGTAATGGGGGCAGGTTTCGGCGGTCACTTGTACGCCGCGCGCCTTGGCCTCGCGGATGAGTTCGACGCCGCTGTACGTGGAGACGTGGCAGATGTGGACGGGGATGCCAAGGCTCTCCGAGAGGCAAATTTCGCGGGCGATGAGGATGTCCTCGGCGGCGCGGATGCTGCCTTTGAGACCCGTGACGGTGGAGTAGTACCCCTCGTGCACGACGCCGCCATCGACGAGACGCCTATCTTCGCAGTGGCAGAGGCATTTGAGCCCGAAGTCGGAGGCGTACTGCATGGCCTTCGCCATGAGGTCGGTGCGCTCCACCGACTTACCGTCCTCCGAGAGGGCGACCGCGCCCGCCGCCTTCATGGCGCCGATCGCGGAGAGCGTTTCGCCGTTTTGCCCCTCGGTGATGGCGCCGATGGGATGAATTTTGCACAAGTTTACTTCCCGCGCACGGGATCTTATATAGGAGACGACGACCTTGTTATCGATGACGGGCTTGGTGTTGGGCATACAGCAAATTTGCGTGAAGCCGCCCTTGACCGCGGCGCGCGCACCGCTTGCAATATCCTCCTTCTTCTCGAAGCCGGGCTCTCTGAGGTGCACGTGCATATCGATGAGCCCCGCAAAGACGGTGTAGCCCGAACAGTCGATGCCCTCCCCCTCGATGCAGGGGGAGAGTTCGGCGATGACGCCGCCCTCCGTGCGGATGTCGAGTTTTTTGACGCCCGCCGCGGTGACGAGTTGTGCGTTTTTCAAGATCATGCGACTTCCTCCTTCGTCAACAGGAACAGAATTGCCATTCTGACGGCGATGCCCGAGAGGACTTGATCCTCGATGACGCTCGTATCCCCGTCGATGACGGCGGACGAGAGTTCCACGCCGCGGTTGACGGGCCCCGGGTGCATGACGAGGGCGCCCTCTTTGGCGTATTTTAAGACGTCCGCATCGACGCCGTAGTACTTTGCATACTCGCCGAGCGAGGGGAAATTGCCCGCGTGTTGGCGTTCGAGTTGGATGCGGAGTCCCATGACGGCATCCGCGCCCTCCGCCGCCTCCTCGCGGGAGCGGCAAATTTTCGCGCCGACCTCCTCGAGCCCCGGGGGGAGCAGCGTCTTGGGGGCGTACATTCTGACCTCGGCGCCCAGTTTGGTGAGCCCGTAGAGGTTGCTCTTGGCGACGCGGGAGTGGCGGATGTCGCCCAAGATGGCGACCGTCTTGCCCTTTACGTCCCCCCACCGCTCGCGCATGGTGAGCATATCTAAAAGCGCCTGCGTGGGGTGCTCGTTCATGCCGTCGCCCGCGTTGACGACGTGTGCCTGCACCGTTTGGGCGAGCAGTTTGGGCGCGCCGCCCATGGGATGGCGGATGACGATGACGTCGCACCGCATGGCGTCGAGTGTCTTGCCCGTATCGACGAGCGTCTCCCCCTTCTGCACCGACGACGTGGCGACGGCGAGGTTCAATACGTGCGCGCCCATGTACTTTGCCGCAAGTTCGAAGGAACAGCGCGTCCGCGTGGAGTTCTCATAGAAGAGCATGGCGGCGGACTTGCCCATGAGATGGGGCAGTTTTTTGATGTTCTGCCGCAGAAGTTTTTTCATGTTGAGGGCGAGGGACAAAATTTCGTCGATGTCCTCGGCGGCGAGGTCTCTCAGCCCCAAAATATCTTTGCCTAACAACGTTCGCCCTCCTTGGTGATGACGAGGCAGTCCGCCCCGGCGCCCAGTTCCGTGAGGTGCACGGCGACGTATTCCGTGTGCGAGGTGGGGACGTTCTTGCCCACGAAGTCGGCGCGGACGGGGAGTTCCCTGCCGCCGCGATCGACGAGCGCCAAAAACTTGATGCGGGCAGGTCTGCCGAGGCGGAAGAGGGCTTCGATGGCGGCGACGGCGCTCCTGCCCGTGTGCAAAACGTCGTCGCAGAGAACGACCGTCTTTCCCTCCACGGAAAAACCCAAATCGTTGCGCTCCGCCGCGGGCACGAAGAAGGCGGTGACGAGATCGTCCCGCGTCATGCCGATGTCCAGCCCGGCGCAGGGGACTTCCACCCCCTCCGCGCGCGCGAAGTAATCGGCAATTCGGCGGGCGACGACTTCGCCGCCCCGCTTCACGCCGACGAGGACGACGTGCTCCAAGCCTTCGCAGCGCTCCTCGATTTCGTGCGAGAGGCGCACCACCGTGCGGTGCAGCCCCGCAGCATCCATGATGACAGCCGACATATTCCCTCCTTTTGCAGTAAAAAAGGCCCTGCGGGCACACCGCAAGACCTCGTTTCCGTGCGAGTAGAAAAAAGCGCGTCTTGTCGGCATCACGGTGCCGCCCTTAAAGAACTGCTACTTGTATTACCTGTATTATATCACGCGCGCGGGCGCTTGTAAAGGATTTCAAAGGATTTGAACGAGGGAAAATTTCACCTTGTCGCAGGACGTCAAAATGTACTCGATGCCCTCTTTTTCGCACTTCAACGGGAAGTACCCCGCGCCGTGCAGGTGCCCGAACACCGCCTTGTTCACCCCGTTCTCCTCAAACAAAGCGGTAAATAAGGTGTCCTCCTTTTTGACGTTGAAGGGCGGGTAGTGGATGAGCGCGATGAGCGTATCCCCCTCCCCGCGCACCTTTTTGACCGCGTGGAAGGCGAGTTTGAAGCGCTCCGCCTCGCGGCGGTAGAGGGCTTCGTCGTGCTCCGTATAGTCGGCACTGCCCGGCACCGCCCAGCCACGGGAGCCCGCGATGACGACGCTGCCGAATTTGACGCAGTCGTTTTGCAGAAAGTAGAAGGTATCGTCGGGACGGTGGGCGCGGACGCGGGAGATGGCGTTCCACCAATAGTCGTGATTGCCGCGGATAAAGACCTTTTTCCCGGGGAGAGGCGCGAGGGAGGCGACATCGTAGATGCCCTCCTCGAGTTTCATGCCCCACGAAGTATCGCCGCCGATGAGAACGACGTCGCCTTCGGAGACCTTCTCCTCCCAATCCGCCTTGATTTTTTCGAAGTGACCCTCCCAACCCGAACCGAATACGTCCATCGGCTTATCGGTGAGCCCCGAGAGGTGCAGATCGCTGATCGCCCAAACCTTCATGGGAAAAGTATAGCACACGCGCAAAAAAAAAGCAAGCCGCTTGGGCTCGCTTATGCGTTGGACTCTCGTTGTTTGGCCGCCTCGATGGCGCGGCGGAGGGCGCGCACCCATCTGCCCACGAAGAAGGCGTTGAGACGGTACTGCTTTTCATCCGTCGTCACCATCATGCTCCGCGTGAAAAAGGGCACCCCCACCGTCTCGACGGCGTAAACTTGCGCGAGGGGAAATTCAAAGGAGAGATACTCGCCCGTTTGCAGTTCGGCGCCGAAGAAGAAGCGCTCGTCCGTGAGAACGGCGTCCCCCGCCACGAAATGGCTGTACTTGCCCGTGATGCAGTAATCCATCATCCCCTTTTTGAGGACGGTCTCGCGCGACTTGATGTGAAAACGCGCCTGCTTGCCCTTGCTCATGCCTCTATTATAACACGCGGCAGGGATTTGTCAAGGGGTGGGCGCGGGGTGAGGGGCGGGTTACGGGCGGGGCGGGGTTGGCGAGGCGGGGAAGTTTGCCGCCGAAACCGCGAGAAAATTTTTTGCGCGCCGTGCGCATTTGCGCTTGACAGCCGCGCCGCCATCGGGTATAATGGGGTTACGATGCAGGAATCGCCTAGCGGTATGGCGTCAGCTTCCCAAGCTGATCCCGGCGGGTTCGACTCCCGTTTCCTGCTCCATTTGAAAAGCCCTCCGCATCACGGAGGGCTTTTCAAATGGAGGGAAATGGGAGCGTAGCGAACATTTCCCGAAACAAGGGGGCGAGGCAACTGATTGCCTCGCCCCCCTGTTTCGCAGGAAGCGGGAGCACAAGCGCCGCAGGCGCGCAGTACTACCGTTTCCTTTTCCTCCTGCTCCAAAAAGGTGTGTGCCCATTCGGGCGCACACCTTTTTGGAGAGAAACGGGAGCACGAGGAGCGTAGCGACGAAGTACTACCGTTTCTAATCAAGCCCCACCCCCGCCCCTACGGGGCACCCCCTCCCGAGGAGGGGGCAAGATACACTCGCCGCCCGCCACGCAACGCGCGGCGGGCGGCTCGGTATGAGGAGCGGGGCGAGGTCGGACTTCGTTTTTCGGGATTCTGAGCCGCGGGGGGAAAACGAAAATTAACCGAACGTAAAGTGGGCGGCGTTATCTATGGTTCTCGTCAGGGTCTTGGCGCTTCCGTCGCGCGAGACAGTGAGATAGACCGTGTCGCCCAAGCGCACCTTGAAGCGGAAGGCCTCCCATGCGCAGGGGTGCGTGAACTGCGTTTCGCTCCCGACGACTTTGCTTCCGCCGCGGACGACATAGCCCGAGATGAGCGTATCGCCCTGACGGATGTCGAGAAAGCCGAGCGCGCCCGCGCTGTAATCGGTGACGCACAACTTCTGCGAAACGTGCACCCTGCCCAACGTTTCATCGTAGACGCCCTTGCTGCCCACGACTTCGATGGTGGCGCCGTCCGAAAGGACGCTCGGGCGCCCGCCGTTTGCGAGGTCGTTCTCCGCAAACGCCGCCGCGAGTTCGATGGGAATGGCGTAGCCGATGCCGTCGATGTCGTCGTTATGGTCGCGCGCGTTGACGATCCCGACGAGTTCGCCGAGGGCGTTGAAGAGTCCGCCGCCCGAATTGCCGTGGTTGAGCGCGGCGTCGATGCGGATCTCGGGGAGCGTGATGTTGCGGGAATCGTCCGCCGCCGTGACGTTTGCGAACTCCTCCTCGCGGGAGACGACGCCCGCCGTCACCGCGATGTTCCTGTTGACGGGATTGCCGATGGCATAGACGGGTTCGCCCGCGATGACGCTGCTATCCGCGCCGATGTCCGCCGCGCGGGCATCGCTGTTTTTCAAAAGGTCGCTGCCCTGTACGCGCAGAATGGCGAGGTCGTAGTCCATCAGCCCGCCGTAGTAGGTGGCGGGGATGGCGTCGTCCGCCGTCTCGTACCCGTAGAGGCGGACGGAGATATCCTCGGAGAGCGCATGGGCGGAACTCAAATACAGCACGTGATAGTTGGTGAGGATGTAGGCGTCGCCCGTGGATTTGTTCAACGAATAGATGACGCCCGCGCCCAAACTCGAAACCAACGTGGAGCCCGACGGGAAGCGCGCCGCGACGCTCACGACGGAGAGCATCGCCCGCTGGATGTAGGGCGTGGCGTCGGCATCGGGGGCGAGTTCTTGCAAAAATTCAAAGTAGGTGCCCGTAAAACTGCCGTCGTTTACCGCTTCCTCGTACAGGCGGCGGTAGACGGTTTCGGGCGTCTCCTGCGAGGAGAGCCACTCCCCCTCCGTGCCCGTATAGCCGTTTTCCACGGCGATATCGTAGGGGTAATTTTCGTCGGCATGATAGCCGAGGGACGAACAGCCCGCAAGCATGACCGCCGCGGCACAGGCGAACACGATGGCCGCCGCTCTTCTTGTTCTCTTCATGGAAATACCTTCCCGCGCAAATTGTTTGTATCTATTATATCACCCGCGCGCGGGAAAGACAACAAATTTTTACGGAAATTCGGGGAGGCGGACTTCGTTCATCGGGATTCTTCGCCGCCTCCCGCGCCCGCCCCCGCTTGTGCGGGGGCGGGCGCGGGCGGCGAATACTTCGCGCTACGCGCTCGTGCCGCCCTTAGTAGACAATAGTGCGGGCGGGGCAGAATGACGCAGTAGGAGCGGGCAAAAGGAAAGGAGCGGAAAATTGCTTTTCCGCTCCCCTGCGCTCAAAGATCGTCGGCATCCTGTATCGGGGTCTCGTACTCGTTTTCACTGCATACTCCCGTATAACTGCCGAGCGAATCCTCTTCCGAGCGCATCTTTGCGCCCCCTTTCAGGGTCTTCTTGCGCTTCATCAGCCGCAATCCTTGGCGTTTTTGCCGCAGCCCTTGCCGCAGTTTTTCGTGCTCTGCGCCCTATCCTGCGCGCCGTGCGACGTCTGCTTCGCATTGGTCTTGTTGGTCTTTTTCATAGATTCTCCTTTTTGAAGGGAAGGTGCAACTCGACTTCGCCTTGCGATGCGCCGCACAGGGGACAGATGTTCCACGCCTCCTTTGTGGTGTGCATATAGCCGCATTCACTGCATATCCAGAGCATGGGTCTTTCCGCCTTATAGAGGGAGCCGTCCTTGAACGCCTCATAGAGGTAATTGAAAATAATTTTGTGATTTTCTTCTACCTTCGCAACCTGTTTGAATTTGAGCGCGATTTGCCCAAACCCCTCTTCCTCGGCAATGCGCGCGAACGAGGGATACAGGTTCTCCGCTTCATCCTGCTCGTCGATTGCCGCAAAGCGCAAATTCTCCTCCACCGTGCCCGCATGGAACGGGAAACTCGCCTCGATGCGGATGTCATCCTGACTGCCCGCATTCTGCAAAAGCGCCTCGAAGAAAACTTTGGCGTGATTGGTTTCGTTCTTCGCAATGGTGCGGATGGTATCCGCCAACACTTTGTAGCCCTGCTTCATTGCCGCCTTTGCCGTGAGTTGGTACCGCATTCCCGCCTGACACTCCCCCGCAAATCCTCTTGCGAGATTGTGAAAGGTCTGCGTCTTGGTAAAATCCATATTTGCTCCTCCCTTACGCCACTATTTTGGGCGGGAGCGCGGCAAGATATACCCGCTTTTTTGAGGAAAGAAAAGGAAAAACGCCCGTGCGGGGCGTTTTTTCAGCGGAAAAATTTGCGTACAAAATCGGCATATAAAAATTGTTTGGCATAGAGACCGAGGTCGGGAACCGAGCGCCGTTACGTGTGCTTGGCGGTGGATTCGGTGTAGCCGAGCACGTCGCCCACGGTTGCGGTGAGGGCGGAGAGGAATTCCTCCCTGTCGTGCGGGGTGCCCTCGACGGTGAGCACGTCCCCCGCTTCGAGGACGGTGGAACCGGAGGGGGCGAAGCCGGTCTCGCCGCGTTCCACGTTCTTGACGAGTGCGGTGAACGGCCACAAAACATCGCGCACTGCCCTGCCCGCGGCGGGAGAGCCCGCCTTGACCTGCACACGCGCGACGATGTGCATACTCTCGCTGACGTCCTCTTCGAGCATCTCGTCGAGGAGTCTGTCGTACAGCGGGCGGATATGGAGGACGTCGCCGATAAGGTAACTCACCGCTGCGCAGATGACGGCGGGCAAAAAGAAGGTGAAACTCCACGTGAGTTCGACGGTCATGATGATGCCCGTGACGGGCGCCTTGACGACCGTCGTGAAGAAGGTCACCATACACAGGACGATGAGGCAGTCCGCGAGGGCGGGGTCCATGCCCATGAGGACGAACAGCATGGAGAGGAGTTTCCCCATTCCCGCGCCCATGGCGAGCATGGGGACGGACGCGCAGCAGGGCAGATCCGCCGCGAGATTGGCGACCGACGTTACGAGTTTCAATAAAACGACGACAACCACGGCGACGGCGAGCGGCCAACCGAACACGGACATACCCCCCTCAGAGCCGCTCCCGAGCGCATCGATGAAGTGTTCGCCGCCGCCCATCGCAAACGCCGTGACGAGCCCCGCCGCCCCCGCGAGTGCGAAGGGGATCATGTACTTTGCCGTGCCCTTGAGGAAGGTGATCCGCTTGAAATATTTGCGGACGTAGAAGAGAAGATGATAGAACCCCGCGGCGACCAGCGTGACGACGAGCGCGGCAAGCAGGGCGAATGCGCAAAAGAGAAGCCCCGTATCGGCGGGATAGGCGAAGGTGGAGAGGAAGGGCCCCACCTCCATGCCGAGGGCATATTTTAAGAGCACTCCCCGGATGACGACGGCGACGGCGACGGACGAGAAAGAGCAGACGAATACCTCGGGCGTGAAGCGCTTGTGCGCCTCTTCATAGGCAAAGATGATGCCCGTGAGCGGCGCGTTAAGCGCGACGGCGAGCCCCGTACACGCCCCGCCCGTGATCTGGAAGCGGCGCACGATGGGGTCGCGGCGGCATAGATCGCTCACCCCCGCGCCGCAGGAGCCGCCGATGAAGGCGCTCGGCCCCTCCGCGCCCGCGGAGAGCCCCATAAAGACGAGAAAGAGGGCGGATGCGAACATCCCCGTGAGGTCGCGGTACCACTTGAAGCGCAGGAGCCCGCGCGTTGCCCCCTCCGTCTGCGGGAAGCCGTTCCCCCGCAGAAGGGGCAGAAAGCGCAGAACGCCGCCGATGACGACCGCCCCCAAGAGGAGCGCAAGGAATAAGAGCGGAATGAAGGCGGGGTGATCGCGGAAATAGCCGTAATACCCGCGGGAAAACTCCTCCGCCATGCCGAACAGCACGTTGAAAAAGGTGACGACGACGCCCGCAAACAGCCCCGTCATGACGCCGACGGAGACGATCTGCGCGCTGTAATTTGCCTTTCTCTTGATTTTTTCCAGTGTTTTTTTCACAGTTTTATTCTATCACGGCGCTCGGGAAATGTAAACCGAAAACCGCTTCCCCTCTATTCTTCAAATTGTGCGCGGTATAGTTTGGCGTACGCGCCGCCTTTTTGCAAGAGTTCGGCGTGGGTGCCCTCCTCCAAAATTTTGCCCTCCCCCATGACGAGAATGCGGTCGGCATTCTTGATGGTGGAGAGGCGGTGCGCGATGATGAAGCACGTTCTGCCCTCCATGAGCCGCGCAAAGGCGTCCTGCACCAAAAGTTCGGTGCGGGTATCGATGCTCGACGTCGCCTCGTCCAAGATGAGCATGGGCGGGCGGCAGAGCATGACGCGCGCGATGCAGAGGAGTTGGCGCTGCCCCTCGGACAGTGACCCCGTGCCGCCCACGACGGTATCGTAGCCATGGGGAAGCCGCAGGATGAACCCGTGCGCGTGTGCCGCCTTTGCCGCCGCGATCATCTCCTCCTCCGTGCAGTCGGGGGCGCCCATACAGAGATTTTCGCGCACTGTCGCCTCTTTGAGCCATGTATCCTGCAAGACCATGCCGTAGTTCTTGCGGAGAGACTTACGGGTGACGGCGCGGACGTCCTTCCCGTCCACGAGGATGCTCCCGCCGTCCACATCGTAGAAGCGCATGAGGAGGTTGATGAGCGTCGTCTTGCCGCACCCCGTGGGCCCGACGATGGCGATGTGCTTGCCCGCCTCCGCCGTGAGGTTGAGATCTTCAAAGAGCGGGCGCGCGGGGTCGTAGGCAAAGCGCACGTTTTCCGCCTTCACCTCGCCCTCCGCCCTGCCGAGATCGAAAGAAGAAGCGTCCGAGGGCTGTTCCTCCTCGTCGAGCAGGGCGAAGATGCGACCCGCACAGGCGAGGGCGTTCTGGAATTCCGCGATGACCTCGGTGATCTCATTGAAGGGCTTGGTGTACTGCGTGGAATAGGAGAGAAAGGAGGTGAGTGCGCCCACGCTGAATGCACCGCCCGTTGCGATGACGAGCAGCGCCCCCGACAGCGCGACGGAGGAATAGACGACGGAATTTATAAACCGCGTGGATGGGTTGACCGTGGACGAGAAGAACACGGCGCGGAGCGAGGCGCGGCGGAGGCGTTCGTTCTCCTCCGCGAACGTTACCTCGTTCTCCTCTTCATGCGTGAACGCCTTGACGACCTTCAAATTTCCCACCATCTCGTCGATGAACGCCGTCTGCTCGGCGCGGACTTCCGCCTGCCGCTTGAACGTCGTATAGGTGCGCTTAGAGATGAACCGTGCGACGAGGAGGGAGAGCGGGGTGAGGAAAAAGACGATGAGGGCAATCTCCCACCGAAGGACGAACATGATGACGAGCACACCCACAATGGTGCAGACGCCCGTGAAGAGCTGGGTGAAGCCGAGAAGCAGGCCGTCGGCGAACTGCTCGCTGTCGGCGACGACGATGGCGGAAATATCGCCGTAGGGGCGGTCGTCGATGTACTTCAAGGGCAGCCTGCCGAGTTTTTCAAAGGTCGCCCGCCGCACGTCCGCGAGCACACAGTAGGCGATGCGGTTGTTGGCGAGGCTGACGACGTACTGCGAGACGACTGCCGCGACGACGCATCCGCCGACGCCCAAAAGGAGCGGGAAGAGCGCCTTGAAATCGACATTGTTTTGCCCGACGATGACATCGACGCATTCGCCGACGAGGTAGGGCACGAGAAGTTGCGCCGCGACGGAGACCATGGCGGCAAATACCGTGAGGACGAGGTAGCCCGCGTAGGGCTTCAGAAGATGCAGGATGCGGCGGAATACGAGGCTCTTTTTCATACTTCCCCCTCCGCGCGCGTCTGCGAGACGTAAATTTCGCCGTAGAGCGGGCTGTTTTTCAAGAGTTCTTCGTGGGTGCCGATGGCGGCGACGCGGCCTTCTTCGAGGAGCAGGATGGCATCCGCGTGGCGCACGGCGGAGATGCGCTGGGAGACGACGACCACCGTGCACTCGAGCGTCTTTAAGGCGCGGCGGAGGGCGGCGTCGGTTGCGTAGTCGAGGGCGGAGGCGCTGTCGTCCAAGATGAGAATTTCCGGCTTGCCGACGAGGGCGCGCGCGATGGTGAGCCGCTGGCGCTGGCCGCCCGAGAAGTTCTTGCCCTCCTGCACGACCTCGCCGCCGAGCCCGCCCTTGGACGCGACGACGTCGCTCGCCTGCGCGAGTTCGACGGCGCGCATGAGTTCTTCGTCCGTCGCCTCGCCGCCCCAAAGGAGGTTGGAGCGGATGGTGCCCTTGAAGAGGACGGCGCGCTGGGGAACGACGGCGACCTTCTTGCGAAGTTCCTTTGCGGGAATACCGTTTACATCCTCCCCGCCGACGAGGACACGGCCGTGGGTGGCGGGATAGAAGCGCGGGATGAGGTCGATGAGGGTGCTCTTCCCCGCGCCCGTGCCGCCGAGAATGCCCAGCGTTTTTCCCTTTTCGACGGAGAAGGAAATATCCGCAAGGGCGGGGGCTCCGCCGCCCGAATAAGTAAAGGAGACGTCTTCAAACGTGACGGCGGGCGCGTGTTCCTCCCCTCCCGTGCGCTCCGTGAGGGTGGAGGGTTCGGAAGGCTCATCGAGCACCTTCCCGATGCGCTTCTGCGAGGAGACGGCGCGGCTGACGGTGAAGATGAGGTTGGCGAGTTTGATGAGTTCGACCAGGATGAGCGAGAGATAACTGTAGAGCGCGATGACGTCGCCCTGCCCGAGCGCACCCGCATTGACGCGGAGCGCGCCCACATAGACGAGGACGATGACGGCGATGTTGACGAGCGCGTAGGTGAGCGGCCCCGCAAGCGCGGAGATGCGCCCCGCGTGGCGCTGCTCGCGGCAGAGCGCGCCGTTGCGCATGGAGAACTCCTTCGCCTCCTCTTCCTCGCGGCAAAAGGCGCGGATGACGCGCGCGCCCTGTAAATTTTCGCGGGCGGAGAGGTTGACGCCGTCGAGCCGAGCCTGCACCTTTTTATAGAGCGGGATGCCCGCCGCCATGACGGCGACCACGACGACTGCGAGAAGCGGAATGAGGGCGAGGAGGACGAGCGCCGCCTGCACATCCACCGTGAATGCCATAATGGCCGCCCCGAACACGATGATGGGCGAGCGCAGGAGGATGCGGAGGAACATATTCACCCCGTTTTGCACCTGCTGGCAGTCGCTCGTCATGCGGGTGATCATCGCCGCCGTGCCCACTTCGTCGATCTGCGTATAGGAGAAGGATTGCAGTTTGGTAAAGAGGCGCGCGCGCAGTTCCGCCGAGACGCCCACCGCCGCCTTCGCCGCGAAGTACTGTGCCGTGAGCGCAAACCCCAGCCCCGCCGCGCCAAACGCGACGAGAAGGAGGCACCCGTAGACGATGTACATCTGATCCTCGCCCGCGACGCCGACGTTGACGATGTGCGCGACGACGAGGGGCACGACGAGTTCCATACACGCCTCGAGCAACTTGAAAAGAGGCGCGAGGAGCCCCTCCTTCTTATACGTTTTCATGCAGGAAAAGAGATGGTGCACGAGGTACTTCCTTCTTCGTCAGAGCGCGACGAACAAATAGACGTAATAGGCGGCAAACGAGCACAGCATGACGGCGCCCGCGACCCTTCCGAGGCAGCGGTTGCCGAGGCAGGCGAGGAGCGCCATGAGGAGCGCCGCCGCGAGCGCGACGAGCGCATCGATGAGATTGGTGGTGAGCGAAAACGCGAGGGGATAGAAGAGGGAGGAAATTCCCCCGATGAGCAGAATGTTGAAGATGTTGCTCCCGATGACGTTGCCGACGGCGATGTCCGTCTCCCCCTTCCTCGCCGCCACGACGGAGGTGACGAGTTCGGGAAGCGACGTGCCGATGGCGACGACGGTGAGCCCGATGATGCGGTCGGGTACGCCCACGTAGCGCGCGATGTACTTGGCGCCCTCCACGAGGAGTACGCCGCCGCCCGCCACCATGCCGAGCCCGATGAGCGTCAGGAGGATGAGAAACCACATCTTCTGCTCCATCTCGAAAAACCACTTGCCCACTTTGCCGCGGGGCATGGGCTTTTGCTCGGGCGGGGGGAGCGTTCCCGCCTTGCGCTGTTTGAATGCGCCCGAAATGAGGAACGCCATATACGCCGCAAATACCAAGAGGAGGATGAGCCCGTCCCACCACGAGACGGCCTCCCCCCACACGCCGAGCCCGATGAGGAGGGCGCTCGAAATGAGGAGAACGGGCAGATCGAGGCGCATGGAATTCTTCTGCACGGGCAGGACGTGCACGAGGGACGAGACGCCTAAAATCAGCAGAATGTTGGAGATGTTGCTCCCCACGATGTTGCCGACGGCGATGTCCGTGGAGTGCCCGATGGCGGCGGTGACGGAGACGGCGAGTTCGGGCGCGCTCGTGCCGAACGCGACGACGGTGAGCCCGATGACGAGGGGTGAGATGTGGCACTTCCCCGCGATGCCCGCGGCGCCGTCCACAAACCAATCCGCCCCCTTCACGAGGAGGGCGAGCCCCAATATGAGAAGAAAGATCCAGAGTATCAGTTGTCCCATGCTTCTTCTTTCCTATCCAAAGTAGGTTTCCCCTTTCCGCCGCCGCCCATGCAAAGTAGCCCGCCCGTGCGGGACGGTCCGCCCCCATGCGGGACAGACAAATGGTAGCATTTCCGCACGGAAAAGTCAAGCAAACTTTACGCCACGCCTTCGAGCAGAATTTTCACTCCGATGAGGATGAGGACGCCGCCGCCCAAAAGTTCCGCACGATCGGAGAGCCGGTTGCCGACGCGCTCGCCCATCTCCACCGCCGCCGCGGAGAGGATAAACGTGACGAGCCCGATGAGGAGGGCGCAGAGTACGATGTGGAATGGAAGCCCGACCGTCGCCTCCGAGGCGAGCAGGGTGACCCCCACCGCGAGCGCATCGAGGGCGGTAGCAATTGCCTGCGCGAACAGTTTTGCGGGGGTGAGGCGGGCGCGCGATGTTCGCTTCAAGAGCCCGCCGCGGCGCTCCTCCATGACAGCGGAGAAAACTGCCTTTCCGCCGATGAAGGCGAGGAGGGCAAAGGAGAGCCACGGCGCGATGCGCTCCACGACGGAAGAGAATGCCGAACTCGCGTAGTACCCGATGAGCGGCATGAGGCACTGGAACAGCCCGAATGCGCCCGCGACCGCCGCCCTTTTGGGCGCGGACATTGTGGGCTCCTCCATGCCGTCCGTCATGCCGACGGCGAAGGCGTCCATCGAGAGCGCGACCGCGATGAGCATCAGTTCCCAAAGTTGCATCGCCCGTTCCCCTTTTCCATGAGATAAAAAAAGACTTACGCGCGGAAAAAGACCGCGCATAAGTCTCGCCGTTTCATGCAATACCCGCGGCAAATGCCGCATTGTGTGGACATTGCCGCCCGCAAACGCAGGCCGACTACTCCCCTATGGCTATGTTATTGTATCATGCGGCGACCGCCCTGTCAACTACTTTTCGAGCACCGCCGAAATTTGTGCGGTGCGCTTTAAGGAGCAGGGCGCCGTTTGCGCCGTACACGCCTCCACGCGCTCCACGACGCCCTCGCGGCTTTCGTAGCCGACGGGCACGAGCACCCTGTCGCCCTCCTTGGCGCCGCAACCGTTGAGATACCACCGCGGGACGCCTTCCACGCGGACTTTGGCAAAATCGTATACGTTTCCGTCCGAAATGACGCCGCCCGAGAGAGAATGGATCATGCTTTCTCCTTAAAACAGCGGCGCAAAGATCTTGGCGATCTCGCACACCCACCGCCACACGACGTTCTTCTTGGCGTCCTCCACCGTGAGTTTCATGGAGACCTCGAACATTCCCTCCATGTCCGCCTTGAGCCCTTCGAGCGCCTTCGCGCCGTACAGCAAAACGGCGTCTTCATAGTGATAGAGAAGGGAGCGGTAGTCGAGGTTGATGGTGCCCACGACGCCCGTTTCGTCGTCGGCGAGGAAGCACTTGCCGTGCACGAAGCCGGGGAGATATTCGTAGATCTTCACCCCGCCGCGGATGAGCGCGAGATAGTTGGAACGGGTGAGCGAAAAGGCAATTTTCTTATCGGGAATGTGCGGCGTGATGATGCGCACATCCACCCCCCTCTTTGCCGCGAGCACGAGCGCCTCGCGCATACGGTAGTCGATGATGAGGTAGGGTGTCATGATCCACACATACTTTCTTGCGCCCGCGAGGATGTCGATGTACACGTCCTCGCCGACGTGCTTCCCGTAGAGGGGCGCGGGGCCGTCGCCGTACGGCTGGATCCAGCCCTCGCCCTCGAAGCGCTCGTACTCCTCGGGGAAGTAGGGCGAGAAGTCCTCGCTGCCGCGCGTCTGCATATTGTAGAGGTGCAGGAACATGAAGATGAAACTCTTCACGCCCTCCCCCTCCATGCGGACGGCGTTGTCCTTCCAATGGCCGTAGGGGCTATCGATGTTAACGTATTCGTCGGCGAGGTTGAGCCCGCCCGTATATGCCACTTTTCCGTCGATGACGGTGATCTTTCTATGGTCGCGGTTGTTGTGGACGTTGGTGACGACGGGCACGAAGGGGTTGAACTTCACGCACTTAATGCCCAACTTTTGCAGCGTCTTGTGGTAGCGGAAGTGCACCTTGCCCATGCTGCCGATGTCGTCGTACACGAGGCGCACCTCAACGCCCTCCTGCACCTTCTTTGTGAGCACCTCGAGAATGGAACTCCAAAGTTTGCCCTTGCCGATGATGAAGTACTCCATGAAGATGTACTTTTCGGCCTTGCCCAAGTCCTCGATGAGGTGCTTTGCAAATTCCTCGCCGACGGGGAAGTACTCCGTCTTGGTGCCCGTGTAGAGGTTGGCGGTGGGGTCGGCGGCGCGGAGGGCTTCGCCCGTCGTCCTCCACTGCCCGGGGTCGCCCTCCTGCGGCGTATGTTCGGAGGGCGCGGCGAGTTGCGCGTTCTTGGTGTAGAGATAGACGTACCGCTTGCGCTGGCGCTTGGGGGGACGCACGAAGGAGAACGAGCAGTACATCAAGACCCCCACGAAGTTGAGCACGACGATGGCGAGGATCCACGGGATCTTGGTCTCGGGCACCATGTCGCGGTTGGCGACGTGCAACACGCAGATGACGGCGCTGAGATAGGCGACCGCCGTGAGCCCCCACCGTACGTAGGGCTCCGCGACGGGATAGTAGGCGACGAGCACCTGATCCAACACGTAGACGGCACCGACGATTACGCCGACGAACACGAGGAACATGAGCACGATCGTGAGCCCGACGAGCGAAAAGCGGCTGAATATTTTTTTGAGCGTTCTCTTCATACTTTCACCCTCCCGTGAAATGCTGCGCCGTCAGTCGGCGCGTTCGTATATCGTACACCCGCACGGCGCGAGATGTTTTGTAAAATTGCCCTGCAGCCTAACGTTCTCCCGCGGCGTGTGCAGAAGTTTTAAGGAAGTGCAATCCACGAAGGCATCCCTCTCGATATTCTCCACGGAGACGCCGCAGGCGTCGATCTCCTCCACGTACTTGCACGAATAAAAGGCGTGGGCGATGAGATACCCGCCCTTGACGCGCACCCTTTTGAGCGTCTCGGGAACGCGGTACTCCTTCCCCGTGGAAAAGAGGTGGGCGAACTCGCCGCGGAAGAGCGTTCCCACGGAACTTTGTGCGCTCCCCGCGAAGGGAATTTCGACCGCTTCCAACTGCGTACAAGGGAGAAGCGCGCCCTCGTCGGCAAAATACACGCGCTCGGGCACCGTGACCGTGCGCGCCGCGGGCAATCCCGCGAGAAGGCGCACCCCGCCCGGTGTGGAGAGGCAGACCGTGTTGCCCTCCGAAGAATAGGGCTGTTCCGCGAGCACTTCCTTTACCGCCGTACCCTCGACGACGGACGCCGAAAAGTTCGCATCCGCGCGCAGGAAAAGGCGCTCCGCCTGCGTCTCGATGAGGCGCGTCGCCGTCATGTCCCCCGCGAGCAGCACGAGGGTCTCCGCCCGCTGTGCCTCCGTGCGCTGCAACGCTTCGCCGCTCCACGCGAAGTATTCGTCCGCATACCAGAGGCGATTTTGATAGCGCCGATACAAAGCGGCGCGCTCCAACCGCGTGACCGCGGAGATATTGAGCTGCAAAAGGTCGCCGAGCCCGCCGTTCTCGAAGACATGAAAGGCGCTTTGGCAGGCTTCGCTCGCGGCGATGACGCCCGTGAGATCTCCGCGGCCGAGGACGAGTTCGCCCCCGTCGTTCATGCCGACGAGGTCGGAATAGGCGGAAAAGTAACTCTCCTCCGTCTCCGTGCCGTCCGCCCAGACGCAGCGGTACGTTTCATCGCCCACCGCCCACGAACGCGGCATGGGAAGAAAGAAGAGGAGCGCCCAAAAGAGTGCAAGAAGCACAAAGAGCGCGCTGCGGACGGATTTCATGCCGTACTTCATTGCCAGTGCAGGCGGTGCAACTCTCCCGCACACGCCAGCCCCCCGAAACTGTTTTGCCGCAACCCCTCGTACACGGCGACGGCGACGGCGTTGGAGAGGTTCAAAGACCTGCTCCCCGCGATCATGGGGAGGCGGACACACCACTCGCGGTGCTCCACGAGCAGTTCCTCCTCGAGCCCCCTCGTCTCCTTGCCGAACACGAGATAGTCGCCCGCGCGAAACTCCGCCTCGGTGTAGGCGCGCTCCGCCTTCGTCGTGAAGAAGAAAAAGCGGGCGGCGGGATCTTGCTCCGCGAGTTCGGAAAAACGCTCGTGGACGTGAACTTCCACGCTGTTCCAATAGTCGAGCCCGGCGCGCTTCAACTGCCGATCCGAAAGTTCGAACCCGAGCGGCTTTATGAGATGCAATACGCACCCCGTAGCGGCGCAGGTGCGCGCGATATTCCCCGTGTTCTGCGGGATCTCCGGTTCGACGAGCACGACGTGGAACAAGTTGAGCCTCCTTTTGCTGTTCCTATTTTACGACAATTCGCCGCATTTTGCAAGTCCTATGGGAAAATCGAGAAAATTTTTCCGCGACGCGAAAAAAGACCCCCGAAGGAGTCCTTTTCCGTCGCTTTTCTTATTCGAGGTAGCTTCCCCGCGCGCTCTGCCGCACACGGAACAGCTGAACCTCTTCGCCCGAGCGGGCGTCGATATAGACGAGATATTCGTCCTCGCCGTACTTGCAGGAAAATTCGTAGCAAAGCGTCTCGCTCCCGTGTACGGGGATGAGCGCACGGTTCGCGCCCGTCACTTCGAGCCCTGCCGAGAGGAGCGACTTTGCCTCCGCCTCGGTGAGTTCGGCGTTGTAGTCGCGCTCGTGGTGGTTGACGAGATACCCGCGGGCATCGACGCCCATCACCCTGCCCTTGGATTCGCACACCCTGACGCGGATGAGGTCGGGATAGGCGCGTACGCCGTTCGTGTTTGCCGCATAGGTGAGGTTCGCCACCATGCCGCCGTCGGAGAGCCACACCGCCTCCACGTCCTCGATGCCGAGTTCGGCGAGGAATTCCCGCGCCAATTTATCGCACGTTTCGAGGTCGAAGTTCTTCTCCGTGCACTCTTCGTAGGCATCGAAGAAGGCGAGTTTGCCGCCGTTTTTAGTGATCTCGGCGAAGTACTCCACGTCGTTTTCGTCGCGCATCGTGAAGTTGTAAGAGGTCATCATGGGAGAGGTCGTCTCGCCCGTGTAGTCCACCGTCTTAAAACGGTAGGCGGAAAGATATTCCGAGACGCGCTCCTTGGCCTCCGCCGACGTGATCTCGGGAAGGGAGGCGAGTTGGTTTTCGCCCACGTTGCCGTGTCCCGCGAAAGGAGCATCAAATATTTCCTCACCCTGTTCGTGCGTCATCTTGCCCATTTCGCCGAAGCGATCGGAGATGTCGCCCGCATTGCCGTTCACGAAGTCGGTGAAGTCGCCCGCATCGAGGTGCGTTGCAAGTTCGTTGAGTTCGCCGTAGAGTTTGGAATTGATCTCATAGAGGGCGGCCGCCGTGCGCATCTGGCTCTCGGTGATGGGTTCCCCCGCCGCCAAACGGCTCAAAAGCATACTCGCATAGCGCCCCGTCCTGTTGACGAAGGAAGAGATGTCCGTGCTCGTCGCCTGATCGACGGGGATGCGCTCGAGGGCGCTCTCCATGAGGGCGGTATCCACGAGGACGTCGGTGAGGAGCCGCCTCTGCTCATCCGCGCCCGCCGATACGCGGAGTTTGGAGAGGTTGTTTTCCATATCCTCGGAGACGGAGACCATCTCGTAAAGGGTGGAGCGATAGCCGTTTTCGGACGCGACTTGCATCCCGTTCATCTCGAACGCGCCGTAGGTGACGACGGTCGCAAGGGCGAGGCAGGCGACGCCGAGCGAGATGACCGCCGCGAGCCAGCCGCCGAAGCCGCGCCTGTTTGCCTTGCGCTCCGTCTTCTGTTCGCGCCTGTGCTTCTTATCCGAAGCCTTCCTCGCATGGGCGGCCTGACGCGCCTTGTGCCTATCCTCCCGCGCCTTTTGGCGGGCTTCCGCGCGCTGTTTTTTGAGCGCGATGCGCTCCTTTTTCTCGCGGGCGATGCGCTTTTGCTTCTCCGCCTTGGTCTCGTTTTTGAGCATCTCGCGGCGGGCGATCTTCTCGGCGCGGCGCTCGATCTTTTTTTCGCGGATGGCGGCGCGCTTTTCGAGTTTCGCCTGCTTGCGCTCGGCGCACTTCTTGGCGATAAGTTCCTTGCGCGCGAGTTTCTTCGCCTTCAAAGCCGCCTTCTTCTCTATCTTTTTCTGTT
This sequence comes from uncultured Clostridia bacterium, assembly GCA_947628675.1. Lineage (GTDB taxonomy): Bacteria > Bacillota > Clostridia > Christensenellales > Borkfalkiaceae > Gallimonas. Next base: position 1,777 of record CANRAR010000001.1, on the reverse strand, counting down.
TGAGTTCGGCCTTTTTGAGCGCCTTTTCTTCCTTCTTTTCCGCCTTTGCCTTCGCCTTATCCACCCGCTTGTCCGCAGCGCGGCGCTCCTTCTTCTCCGCCTTGGAGAGCGTCTTCTTTGTGCTCTTCTTCACGGCGGGCTTTTTGGTGTTTGCCGTCTTTTCGACCGACTTGGTCGTCTTCGTCTTGGGCGCGTCCACTTCCTCGGCGGAGATCTTCTTCTCCACCGTCTCTACCTTCTCCGCGCCGCTCGATACGTTCTTTCCGATTTTCTTTTCCATATCTCCTCCTTAAATGGCAAACACGTGCTTGCCGATGACCGTCACCGTCTGACGGTTGAAGATCCACGCGCTCGTTGCGACGGCGGGATTGTAGTAATACAGGCACCCGTAGGTGGGATCCCAGCCGTTCATGGCGTCGCGCGCGGCGTTATATGCCGTTTCGTTGGGTTCCAAGTTGATCTGCCCGTCCGTCACCGCGGTGAACGCGCCCTGCTGATAGACGACGCCCGCGATACTGTTGGGGAACTTGGAACTTCTCACGCGGTTCATGATGACCGCGCCGATGGCGACTTGCCCCGTGTAACTCTCTCCCCTGCCTTCGGCATAGATGCACTTGGCGAGAAGGTACAAATCGGACGAGGTGTACGACGAACTTCCCGAACTGCCCGAAGAACTTGACGAGCCCGAATTGCCGCCGAGCGCGTTGTACGAATCGTTCATGCCGAGCGCCTTGTAGGTCGCCCGTCCCACGACGCCGTCCGCCGTGAGCCCGTTCTTCTTCTGGAAGGCGATGACCGCCTTCTTGGTCGCCGCGCCGAACACGCCGTCCACGGCGCCCGTGTAGTAGCCCCATTGTTTCAATCTGCGCTGAACCTCCTTCACCTCGCTGCCCCTGCTGCCCTGACGGAGCACGGCGGCAGTCTCGACGGAGACGAGCGCTGTATCGGTCGCGTCCTGCGCGCGGGTGACCGCGATAGCCGTCGCGCCCGCGGCAGCCGTCGCGGTGAGCGCAAGCGCCAACGCGCCGATTGCCAAAAATTTTTTCATAATTTCCTCCTATGCACAATGTGCGCAAGGCGGAAAATTTTATGCGATATTTGCAGGAAAGCAAAGCCGCCCGCCTCTTTCCGGGGCGGGCGGCGCTTTTTTCAGCCGAAGAATTTTTCGATGATCTCCTTGATTTTGCTCTTATAAATAATGTTGGTTTTTCCGCCGCCGAAACAGAGGGGCGGGTAGACGACGCACCACCAATTATCCCCCTTGCCCGTACCGAGTTCGAGAATGAGCGCATCGTATACGCCCGCCTCGAGCGTCGCATTTTCGTAGACGCGGGTTGGAAATTCCTCTTTCCGGATTTCCGCGCGCGCCCCGTAAAAAAATCCGTTCTCCGCAAGAACCCGCTCGGCGACCTCTTCCGCCTCGCCGAGTTTTGCGCCGATCTTTTGCATCGCCTCCGCTTTCGTCTCGCACTCCGCGACGGTGGGCGTGAGGAAGGCAACCACGGCGTCGCGCACCTTGTATTTGACCGCCTGATCCTCCTCGCCGTTGGAATTGGCGCGGATATGTACCCGCAGATAGGACGCGGCGTCCGCGGTCTCCCGCTTCCCCGTCCCTGCAAACGCAAACACGACGCCCAAAATCGCCGCCACGAGCAATGCGATCACCGCAAACTTCTTCATAAACACAACCTCCGCACTTTTTTCGCAGAGGTTATCGACGGGAATGAAAAATTTTATACCTTCATTTTTCCTTTGCGGCGAGGTGGTAACTCTCTTC